>JAITQC010000175.1 GCA_031289115.1 Planctomycetota bacterium | reverse complement strand
CCGGCCGGCATGGGTTTGACCCACAGCTTTGGGATAGTCGCGGTCTTAGTCATCCTGGGAGCGGTGGGCACCGGCATCTTCCATCCCGAAGGCGTGGTGAGCCTCCACCAGGCTGCCGGACGCCAGGCGCATTTCCTGGTGCCCTTTTTCATGGCCTGCGGTTTCTTCTTCTCCGCCGCCGCCGCTCCAGTCAGCATCTACTGGGTGGAAAACCTGGGGTTTCCCTCCCTATACTGGCTAGCTTTGCCCGGGTTGGTCCTCGCCCTGCTCCTTTTCCTCCACCGCCGGCGGGACCGCCGCGACCACCCCGGCACCGCCCACCAGCGCCATTCCCAGCGCCGGGTAGGCGTCAGCTCGGCCCAACCCAGTTTTTGGCCCCTCCTCGCCACCGCCGGCGCCCTTAACATCGCCACCGCCCTTTTCATGGCCCTCCTGACCAGCCATTACGAGATCCACTTCGGTAGCGCCAGCCACCGCACCGCCGGCTGGATGCTGCTCTTGATGGGCGGCCTCGCCTCCCTGGTGTCTTTTTTCTGGGGCCACCTCACCCGGCAGGACCGCTTCCGGCGCTTCTACCTCCTGGTGCTGGCGAGCCAACTTCTTGCCACTCCCCTCTTTTTCTGGCTTCCCCACGCCGCCACCCCGACCACTGGCCTGGTGATCTGCATAGCTCTAAGCCTAATCGCCCCGGGGGCGATTTATCCGGTAAGCGTCACGCTGTCCCGCGACACCTCCGGCCTTACCCATTCCCTGCGGGCCGCCTTGATGATCGGGGGGACCTGGGGCACCGCCGCCCTGGTGGTGACCCTGTCTGGTATCCTTCTTGAAGCCGGGGTAGACACCCGTCAACTTCTCTCAGGCTCCGCCTTTTTCACCCTGGTCGCCGCCCTGATCGCCCTCTGGCAGGTCCTGGCCCGGGGCTGGGGCAAGGGGGCCGAGGAGATCGGGAGCGCTGGTCGGGAGTAAGCGCAAATTTCCTTGACAGACAGGGAAACCCGGCCATAGTCTAAGCTTTTTAATCCCCTCTTTCCGGCCCGCCGGCCGGAAAGGGTTTTCACGGCCCAAGTAAACCGGGCCGGGGCAAGGGGCAGGGTATTTTTTCCGGCGGGGCCGTCTTCCGGCCGCGCCCAGGCGCCGCCGGCCAGCAAAGGGGAAGCAATGGGAATTCTGCAGGATATCCGTGGCCGGGCGAAGAAGTATCAAAAAACCATCTGCCTCCCGGAGTCCCTGGACGATCGGACCCTTCAGGCCGCCGCCACCTGTCGGCGCGAAGGCTTTGGACCAATTGTCCTGGTGGGTGACACAGCCAAAATCAAGGCCAGGGCCGGAGAAATCGGAGTCGACCTTGGTGACACCCTGGTCCGCGATCCAGCCCAGGATCCGGAATTCGAGAAACTGGTAGCTACCCTGGTCGAACTTCGCCAGGCCAAGGGAATGACTCCCGACAAGGCGCGACAGGCCCTGCAGGACGGGATAATGTACGCCGCCATGCTGGTAAAACTAGGTAAAGTCGATGGCTATGTGTCAGGGGCGGTCCACTCTACCGCCGACACCCTCCGTCCCGCCCTCCAGGTTATCAAGGCGGCCAAGGGAGTGAAGACGGTGTCAGCCTTTTTCATGATGGTGCTACCGGAAAGCAGCCCCTACTATTCCCGCCAGCCGGTTCTCTTTTTTGGCGACTCCGGGCTAGTGCAAAACCCCAGCCCAGCTGAACTGGCCGACATCGCCATTGGCACCGCCCGCTCCTGGACCGCTCTGGTCGGCAGTAAACCCGTGGTGGCCATGCTCTCGCACTCCACCAAGGGCTCAGCCAAACACGCTGACGTCGACAAAGTCACCGCCGCCCTGGAACTTGTCCGCCAGACCGACCCAGGCCTTGAAATCGACGGCGAGCTCCAGGCTGACGCCGCCCTTATTCCCGCCATTGGCGAAAAGAAAGCCCCGGGTAGCCGGGTGGCAGGTCAAGCCAATGTCCTGATTTTCCCTGACCTGGACGCCGGTAACATTGCCTACAAACTGGTGGAGCGCCTGGCTGGCGCCACCGCCATAGGACCTCTCATCTCAGGCCTCGCCAAACCAGTGAACGACCTTTCCCGCGGCTGCAAAGCCGAGGATATCGTGGACGCGGTGGCGGTCACCGCCTGCCAGGCAGCCGCTAACACTCTCTAAACCAGCAAAAGAGCGTAAACCGTGGCGCGCCCCGCCTTAGCTGGGGAAAGGGAGACAAGATGGCAGTCCTAACCTTTGGTTCAATCGCCCTGGACACTATCACCATGCCCAGTGGCAAAACCCACCGGAATGTCCCGGGTGGGAGTTGCAGCTATTTTATCCACAGCGCCCACTTCTACTCGCCAGTGCGGGTGGTGGCGGCGGTGGGGCGGGATTTCCCCAAGAAATATCTGGACGGTTTTCGCCGCTGCCGGGCCGACCTCGCCGGTCTCCAGGTGATTCCCGACGGCACCACCTTCCGTTGGGAAGGAACTTACCTCCCTGACATGAACAACCGGACCACCGACAGCCTGAGTTTTGGCGTCCTCGCCTCTTTCCAGCCAGTAGTGCCCGCGTCTTTCCAGGACAGCCCCACCGTTTTCCTGGCTTGCGCCATCCCGGCCATGCAACTCCGGATCCTTTCCCAGATGCGGGGTAAACCGCTGGTGGTTTGCGACACTATCGAAGTCTATATCCGGGAAAACCGCCAGGACCTGGACAAGGTGATCCGCCGTTCGCAGGGAATGATTGTCAACGATTCCGAAGCCCGCCTGCTTTCCGGGGAAGACAACCTGGTGGCAACCGCCCTGGGGCTATTACGAAAATACCGCTTGGAATTCCTGGTCCTGAAAAAGGGCGAGCATGGCGGCATCCTCGCCTACCAAAACCAGGCCTATCCCTTCCCCGCCTATCCCCTGGCGAAAGTCGCCGACCCCACCGGGGCGGGCGACAGCTTCGCCGGCGGCCTGGTGGCAACCCTGGACCAGGCGAAAAAAATCGACTTGAAAACCTTAAAAAAGGCCATTCTCAACGCCACCGTGGTGGCCAGTTTCGCCTGCGAGGGAGTGTCCTTGTCCCGGCTTAGCCGGGTAAGCCTGGCCGACTGCCGGGAACGGGCGAAAAAATTTGCCCAGGCTGTTTCCCTTGGCTAAGACGGGCCAACCCGAGACTGGCGATCCCCATGCCCAACTGGTTTAAGCTAGCTAAACTCCTCCGGCCACCGCTGGCCCTGGGGCTGGCCTTTCTCGTGGCTGGTTGTCCCCCGCCCGCCCCGTCCCGGAGTTCCCCGACCGGTGGCCGGGTAGCCACCACAGTCACCCCGCCGCCCCCGTCGCCTCTGGCGCTCAGCCCCGAACCAGAGCCTCTCCCCGCCTCCCCGTCTTGGCGCCCGATCACTGGCCGCCTGGTAGTGCTTGACGCTGGACACGGCGGTAACGACCGCGGCGCCAGCCATTTTGGCGTGCGGGAAAAAGACGTCAACCTCGACCTGGTGAAGCGACTAGCCCTCCGGCTGGAAAACCAGGGAATCACCGTGATCCTCACCCGGCGCCAGGATGTTTTCCTGCCCCTGCCGGAACGGAGTTCCATCGCCAACCAGTACCCCCAGGCCATCTTTGTCTCGATCCACTGTAACGCCTCGACCAACAACCCGGCCGCCACCGGGGTGGAGACCTTTGTCCTTTCTCGCCAGGCTGACAACGCTGCCCGCCAGGCCCGGGCGGGAAAACGTTACCAGGTGACTGGCGGCGACCAGGCCCTGGCGACCCTTCTCGCCCGCTCCCGCGAACGCGCTCCCGCCCTGGCCCAGGCTTTACAAAACACCCTCGCCACCCGCCTCGGGGTGCCAAACCGCGGAGTTAAGCAAGCCGACCTGGCAGTGCTCCGGGAGACTTTTTTCTGCCCCGCCATCTTGGTGGAAGTAGGGTTTATCTCTAACGCGACCACCGCTAACCAAATGGCCTCAGCCGCCTGGCGCGGCCTGGCGGCCGAAGCCCTGGCGGAGGGAATAGTGGATTATCTAAGGAAATCCTGACCTCGCCCCTTGTTAAGCACCCGTCTCCGGCCGCCCCGCCGGGGGGAGTAAGTATGGAAAACACCTTGGTCACTCTTGCCCCGCCCTCCCTTTTCGCCCAGGGGGGGCCGGTCATGTACATCCTCCTCCTGGCCGCCGTGGTCGGTCTCACCTATGTCATCTACTGTTGCCTAACCCTCCGCCGACGGGCAATCCTAAGCCCGCCCCTGCGGGCGGTGGCTGAGACGCTGGCGAAGGAAAGCGACTGCCCCGCCGCGGAGAAAGTCTGTCGCCGGGAAGGAGGGCCCTTCGCCGAGGTGCTAGCCTCGGTACTGGCGAGCCGCCACCTGCCCCGGGGCGAATCCGAGTCTATTATCGAGGGAGCGGGACGCCGGGCTGCCCACGACCTGTCCCGCGGCCTCCTGGCGCTGGAAGTGGTGTCAGGAACCGCCACACTCCTGGGTCTACTAGGAACCGTGACTGGCATGTTTAACATGATGATGAGCATTCGCGATGTCGGGGTGAAGGAAATCGGAGCCATCTCTGGCGGTATCGGCGAGGCGCTACTCACCACTATCGCCGGGCTAGTGATCGCCATCCCCACCTATGTCGCCTACATCTGCTTTTCCCGCCGGGTAGAAGACCTGGTCCTGATGATGGAAGAATACGCCTACCTCCTTCTTTCGCGTCTACAGGCCGCGTCCGGGGCCGACCCGGAGGACCGCCGGTGAATTTCCTCCCTCGCCGCAAAACCGCCAGCCCCCTCAACCTCACTCCCCTAATCGACTGCATGTTTCTCCTGGTTATTTTTATCCTCCTGGCGGCCCGCTTCGAACCTGAGGGAGGTATCCCGGTAGACTTGCCCCAGGCCTCGGTCAAGGAGACGGCGAAAGTCGAGTCGATAAACCTGAGCATCACCGCCGAGGGGCGCTTTTACCTGGAGCAGGAGGAGGTGGAGCGGGAAAACCTGACCCAGGCCCTACTTGACCTACGGACAACCCTTGGCGACCCGGAGGGCCGGCAGATAGTCCTGGTGGTCAATGGCGACCGCGAGGCCCGCCACAGTTGGGTAGTGGAGGCTCTGGACGCCGCGAGCCGCGCCCACCAGCAGAAAGTCAGTATCCGTACCCGCGAGTAAGGCTGGGCACCGCCCTCCCCCCGGCCCCTCCTTTTTCTCCTGAGGACGCGCCATGCCTACCCACCCTGCCCAGCGCCGCCGCCTGGCCCTGAATCAATGGCTAGAAAGCCGTAACGCCTCCCTGGCCCTGGTTACAGCCCCGGAAGACGTGCGTTACCTCACCGGGTTTACTGGCTCTGACAGTTACCTGGTTCTTTCCCCCCGCCGGCCTCCACGCCTGGTCACTGACTCCCGCTACCGCGAGGAGGCGGAAAAATCCGCCCCCGGCGCCACGGTGCTCCTGTGGCTAGAAAGCCCGGCCAAGTTTGCCGGGAAGTTACTCCGGAAGCTACGCCCAACCGGGCGGAAGGTTAACCTGGCAATCCAACCCCACCACCTGGAGTTGGCGTTTTTCCAGCGTCTCCGCCAGGGCCTCGGCCCCGGCGTCAACTGGCTTGACCTTGGCGAACCCCTTACCGCCCTCCGGGCGGTCAAGGACGCCGGGGAAGTGGCTTTGCTACGCCGCTCCCTCCAGGTGGCGGAAAAAGCTTTTCAAAAGGCCCGGGGCCGCTGGCGGGCCGGGATGAGCGAACGCGAAGTCAAGGCTGACCTTGAATGGGAGCTTCTTCGCCAGGGGGCGGACAGCCCCTCCTTTGAAACCATCGTCGCCACTGGCACCAACTCCAGCCTGCCCCACGCCCACGCTGGCCGGCGTCGCCTTGCCCCGGGGAAAATGTTACTGATCGACTTCGGGGCGACTTTGGCAGGCTACCATTCCGACCTCACCCGCACTCTCTGGGTGTCTGACGTTCCTCCCCTCTGGCGGCGGCGTTACGAGGCGGTGCAAGAGGCCCAGGCGGCGGGAATGGGTTGCCTAGCCGCCGGGAAGGCGGGTTATGAGGCCGACCAGGCTGCCCGCCAGGTGTTTAAGGCGCACGGGCTGGAACGCAACTTCACCCACTCCCTGGGTCACGGGGTAGGGTTAGCGATCCACGAGGGCCCATCCCTAAACTGGCATAACCGGGAGAAACTCCAGGCCGGTAATGTTGTCACGGTGGAGCCCGGACTCTATTTCCCCGGGTCAGGTGGGATAAGGCTGGAAGACATGGTGTTGGTGGGAGAAAAGGGGGGGAAATGCCTAAGCCAGCTCCCCCGCGACCTGGCGGACCTGGTGCTGTAGGATAGGTTTAAAGCGGTAAGAGAGGTTTACAGCGGACGGAAACGCACCCGGCCCCGGCCTGACACCACCTGCCCCACCACCGGGGCGGGGCAACCCGCCCGGGCCAGGGCGTTTTGGACCGCCTTTAACCCAGCCGGGGCGGTGATAACCACCATCCCTAGACCCATGTTGAAGACACGGTACATCTCTTCCGGGTCGACCCCGCCCGCCGCCTGAATCAGGGGAAACACCGGCGGCACTGGCCAGGCGCCAGAGAAGAGTAGGGCGTCGCAGTTAGTGGGAAGGACGCGGGGCAGGTTTTCCACTAGCCCGCCACCCGTGATGTGGGCCAGGGCATGGATCGCCGGAGCGCCCGCCCGCGACCCCAGGGCGGCCAAGACCGGTTTCACATAGATGCGGGTAGGAGTGAGTAGCTCTTCCCCGAGGCTTTGGCCAAGGGCGGGAATTTTTCGCCGCAGAGGTAGGCCGGCCCGTTCCAAAAGCGCCTTCCGGGCCAAGGAGTAGCCGTTCGAGTGAAGCCCGGAGGAGGGAAGCCCCAGGATCACGTCCCCCGCCGCCACCCGCGAGCCATCAAGCAGTTTTTTCCGCTCCACCCCCCCGACCGCGAAGCCAGCCAGGTCGTACTCCCCGGGCTGATAAAAACCAGGTAGTTCCGCCGTCTCTCCCCCAAGAAGGGCGCATTCTGCCTGGCGGCAACCTGCCGCCACCCCCCGCACCACCGCCAGGAGTAGCTTCCGGTCAGCCTTTCCTAACCCCACGTAATCCAGGAAAAACAGCGGGCGCGCCCCCTGGACCAGAATGTCGTTCACACTCATCGCCACCAGGTCGATCCCCACCGTGTCATGGCGGCCCATAAGAAAGGCGATCTTTAGCTTGGTCCCTACCCCGTCAGTGCCTGACACCAGGACCGGGTCCTGGTAGCGTCCCGCCCCAGCCAGGCGGAACAAGCCGCCAAAGCCACCGTCGTTAGCCAAGGCCCCTGGCCGGAAGGTGCCCCGGATAAGTTGGAAATAACCGTTTTCCAGAGAGTTGGCGACGTCGATATCGACCCCGGCGTCCCGGTAGCTTAGACCGGGGCGGGAGGCGGGGCGCTTTTTTCCTAAGGCAGGTTTTTTGGGGGGAGTCGGTTTTTTCGGGGAGTTCGGCTTAGCCACGCGGGTCACTCCTTGCCACAAGGGGTGGGTTTAGGCCGGAGCGGCGCTCGCCTTTTCTTCGGCCAAACCGGCCAGTATATCCTCCACCGGATCTGGCGCCACTTTTTCTTCCCCCGCCGGGGGGGCGGGGGGACGGGGAAGCGACCAGGCGAAGAAGGGGGTGTCAGCGGGAGGAAGGAGGTCAAGGTCAGCCGCGGCCATGCTGATGATGGTAGGGTCGAGTTTCTTCGCGCTTAGGCCAAAACCAATCACCAGGGCGAGGTCGCAAAGGCGGTTAATCTGGCGGGGAACTCCGCCCGCTATCTCCACCACCCGCTCCGCCGCCTGGCGGGTAAATATCCCCTGCCGGCTACCAGCGTTTTTCAGCCGGGCCAGGATGTAGACCTTGGCCTCCTCCGGGGTTAGGGGAGTAAGGACCGCCTTCGCCGCCAGGCGGGTCTGGAAGTCGCTCGCCCGTTCCAGAGAGCGTTCCATAGCGTTTTGACCGACCAAAAGCAGGGACAGGGCGGGAACGCCGTCCCGTTCGATATTTAAAAGGGTGCGTAACATCTCGAGAAAATCCGGGTTACGGCTGGACTGGACATCGTCCACCACCAAGAGGGCGTAACGCCCTTCCCCGGCTAAGCGACTAAGGAAAAGCCCTAACTCTCCCAACCCCCCCGCCTCGGCCGGGTTTTCTCCCGCCGCCTGGCGAAAAAGATAGTTAAGGTCGCCGGGAGTTGCGGCGGGACTCGGGAGGTAACTCGCTAGCCAATTAGCTGCCTGGAACTCCCGGATAAGCATCATGGCGGAGTAGGTCTTGCCGGTTCCGGAAGCGCCGTAAAGACCCGCCACCCCGCCTGGCCGGCCCAGGGCGAACCGCAGCCGCCCCGCCACCAGGGCGGAATTTTTGCTGGCGAGAAAGCTCTCCGGCCGGTGATCTTCGGCGAAGGGAGACTGGGCGAGTTGCCAATAATCGAGGTATGACATTTTACTTCCCCTTAAACCACCGCTCCAGCCAGGATCAACCCGGCCAGGCGACCTCCCTGTTCTCCCACCTCGTCCTGGGTAAAGGCGAGGCGAGCGGCTGGCGTGCGACCCGCGTAAGCCACCAGAACCACCGAACCAGTCTGCCGGCATAGGGCCCGGGCTTCGCTACCCCCGATAGGCCCAGCGTCGATGACGGTCATATCAAACAGTTGATGCACTTCCTCGAAAAACGCCCCCAGCCGCCTTGGCGACAACACCTCGTCTCCGACCCGTTCCGAGGGACGGGAAGGAAGGAGGTAGAGGTTGTCCTCGTCACTGACGGTAAGCGCCTCGGCCAGGGGACAGGTGCCAGCCAAAACGTCGGCCAGGCTGAAATGCTTGACTGGCAAACCCAGGCGAATAGCGACCTGGGGCGACCTCAGGTCGAAATCCGCCAAGAGCACCCGGGCGTCTACCCGGCCAGCCATGGCGAGGGCGAGGCGGATAGCCACTTCGGTCCGGCCTTCGCCCCGGACGGAGCTAGTGAGAAGAAGGGAGGGTTTATCCGCCACATCGGCAGCCAGGGACGCGGCGAGTTCCCGGGCCGCCAGGTCAAATTCGCTAGTCCCCGGCATCTCGCCGCCCCGCCGGCCGCGTAGCGGCAGCTGGGCGAAACGCCGCACCCGGTGCGAGCCAATAAGCCCCTTGCCCTGGCGCTGGCGGACAATGGTGGTGCCGGCGGTGCGGAAGGAGCGAGCAGGCGCCGCCTCCGGTTCCACTGGAAGCAGTTCCGCCTCGGTGGGGGTGGCGGAAGCCGCCTTTTCTTCTTCGGGTCGAATGCCACCCGGAAGATATTCGTTAGGACGGGGGAATTCCGGCGGCAAGGCAAGCTGGGTGTCAGAACCTGCCTGCACCTCTTCCACCCGGAGGGCGGTGGGCCGGGCTACCGGGGGCGGCGGTGGCGGGGGCGGCGGCGGAGCCACATTCGCCACCACCGGGGCGGGAGGAGGTAAAGAAGGCGTAATCGCCAGGCCGCCTTCCCGCATCAGATGGACAAAAGCGTCGTCAGCGTTCATGGCGTCTCCCCGCCGCGCGTTGGCGGCTGGGACCAGAGCCCAGGGTCAAAATCGGCTGGTAGACCTGGCGGAATAAAGAAGCGCTGGGCTATGGCGGGCAGGCGGATTTCGCCAACTGGCTGGAAAGGCCAATTAGCCAGGCCGAGCGCCAGGACGACCAGGGCAAGCGTCAGGGCCAGGACAAAGGGGCGGCGGGACAGGTGGCGCCGCCGCGGGGCAAGCGGCCGGCGTTTTCCCAACAGAGGCGGCTCTTCCAGGTCGAGGCGGCGGGGAATGTAGACATGGCGGCCGGAACGCTCAGCCAAGCCCCCGCCTTCGGCTAGCGCCGCCGCCGCTAGGGATTTTTCATCATAGGCCGGTAGCACCGCCAGTAGCGGCAGGTTCACCAGGTGGCGCACCAGGTAGGCGCCAGTAAGGCGGGTGTCTAAAAGTTCATGCAAGACTAGCCAAAGGAAGGCGAGAAACAGTCCCACTCCCCAACCTATCTGGAGAGGAAGAGGGGAGAGGGGAGTTTGCCGGAGGGTTATCGGTTCCAGTAGCGGGGCGAAACGCAACTGGGGCTGGCTCTGGGTCGGAGGTGGGGAAGCTGGCGTCTCGACTGGGCGAGGCGTTTCATCCGCCCCCCGGGCCACCGCCACCAGGGTCAGGGCGAGGTCGCGCAGGTTTTGCGACAAATCCCCTTCCGCCGCTGGCGGAGGGGGTACAGTCTCTAGGCTGGCCAAAGCGGCCCGCTCGCTATAAAGATCTTTTTCCACCAGGGTCAGGGTGGCCAAACGCTCTTCCACCACTTCCGTCTGGCGGCGGCGGCGCTCCACTAAAACCCGGTTACTAGCTTGGGCGGCAGTGAGTTCCCCTTGTATCGCCGACAAGCGCCGGCGGCGCTCCGCCTGGTCTAACCCGACTGGCGGCGGCGCTTCCGGGGTAGGCATACGCGCCTCCAGTTCCGCCAGTTCCCGGCGCGCCTGGACCACAAAAGGATGTTCCTCAGTGCAATAGGTGAGTAAGGCGGCCAAGCGCCCCGCTGTTTCCCGCCGGACG
>JAITQC010000168.1 GCA_031289115.1 Planctomycetota bacterium | reverse complement strand
GGTCCGGGCCTGGCGGCCGGAACCACCGTGCGACTGCACCACAGTCACGTTGTCGCCGGTTTTTCCCTTCCAATATTCGGAGAAAGACTTGTTGAATTCCTCGTACAACTCACGGGTGGGGTCGTAGGAGACGTTGGTGAGTTCAAGATCCGCCGCCGCCAGAGAGTGGGTCAAAAACAGGGTAAGGGCGAGCAGCAACACTAGCCAATGTTTGCTAATTGGGTTTTTCATCGAAGTATAACCTTTCTGGTTAAACTGAACCTGGCGAGAGGAGGGATTTATCCCGCCAGGCCAGAGATGGACAGACATTTAGGGGGAAGTAGTTCCGACCGCTTGATAAGCGGCGGACAACACTGAATCAGGGA
Source organism: Planctomycetota bacterium (assembly GCA_031289115.1). Lineage (GTDB taxonomy): Bacteria > Planctomycetota > SZUA-567 > SZUA-567 > SZUA-567 > JAITQC01. Next base: position 28,772 of record JAITQC010000168.1, on the reverse strand, counting down.
AGGGATATTCTACATCGAACCCAGGGCCAAGCCGCTGGACCAGGAGCGAACCTGGAAAGAAGCGGTGACCCAAGGAAGAAGAGTGACAACTTGCTTGGCAACATGAAAAAGATTCCCCAAAAAGCCAACCACCCGCCAGTTGGCTGTGCCTATCCCCAACGCGGTGACGAGCTGGGGCGCTGTTTTATATCCTATATATCATATATGTTATATATACTTTGTCAAAGCAAAAAAATTAGGAATTGATTAAAAAAACGGCGGAGATAACAGCATAATTTTTGTAACTATATACTATATTTGGATATACATGTACTATGGTTGATTAAAAATATTTGTCGCCAAGGGGAAATTATTAGCTTGATCTAATACCTGGCTTAAACCCGGGGGTCGCGGGTTTTCTTCGAGAGTAGAGAGAGATCAGTGTAACTGGGACATGGGGAGTAAGGTTTACCCTCCCCCTCGCCGAGTAAAACCCCGGAAATTTTCTCCCTACCGTTTCCGGTTTTACCCACACCCCCGGCTCAGCTGGGAAAACTCTTTTCGACCACAAAAGCCTGGCGAAAGGGTGAGTTTTTTTTCTACCCGTCCGCCTCTGGCCGACAGCCAGGGACAGCTGGTGCAAGGGGTTGTGATACAAAGGGAAAGCGGAAGCGCTGGCGGCATTTGGTCCCACTCCCCAAAAATTATGTGAAAAGTCCAAAATAAACATAAAAATATGGTGACAGTGAAATAATCCAGCCGTATACTTGTCACACTATAGACAGGTAACCAGGCGGCTGAAGCATTAATTCACCCACTTCCTCTGGCTCTAAGTCTACCCATGCATTTCCGGCTGGACAGTCAGGTGAATAAAATATATTATGCTCTTTCGCGCCAGGGCCAAGGCGAGCACTTTTAGTGTCGCTCAATCTAGCCAGTTCGCCCGCCGGGTTTTCAACTAGCCGTAATTATCGCCCTGACCTACGCTTAACCACTCACCGCCGGTCGCGCTCTCCCCGACTGAGCCGGTATGAGAGTTGAAATTTCTATACCTCCCTAAATAATACTCAAATTCTTTAGCGACCCTGGATCTGGTTAAACGCCAGATGTTTAGGCATTTTGCCTCCTCTTGATTTCCTGGCACAGCCTAGCCAGAAGCGCGAACACCCTTTTTTTACCCGGCATGGCGCTGGTTTGGCTTGCCACCCGGGAAACTCCCGGTTTTTTACCCCGCCCCTACCTGGGTTAGCGTGGAAAAACCGGCCTAAAATAATCATTTTTCCTAAACCTAATGTTAGTAGAGGTTTCTGTGTTTTCCGACTTCATTAAGCCGGAAAGACTGGTTTTTTTGTTATTAGCCTAAGCGGTGTTTCCTTGGCTTTGACTTCGTTACGGGTCACTTCTCGGTTGCCAGTTAGATTGTAAGCCGCTTTTGGCTACTGGTTAACGCGTTGGATCTACCAGCTTTACCCACAAACTTTTTTGCACAGCCTATTTTTCTGGGGAGGCGTTTTATGGCGCAGACGATTGGCAGTGGGGTGGAGAAAATAAAAAATAAAGCCGATATTCTCTCGCACGGAGTAGTGGAGTCGCGGCGTCTGGTTTTGAGCGTCACCGAAGACGTTCTGGCCCAACTCGATTCCTACCGACGCATCAAAGGCATAATGCGGCTGGAGGGCAATATTCTCCACGTCGGCAGCAAAAACTGGGATCTTTCCCGAAAGCGCCATATCTATCTTCTGGGCGCTGGCAAAGCCTGCAACCACATGGCCATGGCGGTTGACGAGATTCTTGGCTCCCGTTTGACCCGGGGAATAGCGATAGTAAAAATATCCGAACCCACCGATGTTTTTCGCAAAACCGAGGTTTTTGTGGGTGGACATCCCCTGCCTAACGCCGAAGGTTACCGCGCCTGTCAGGAGATACTGAAAGTGGTTGACGCGTCTGGCCCAGACGACCTTTTTATTGTGTTGATAAGTGGTGGGAGTTCAGCCTTGATGAGTTGCCCTATCGAGGGAGTGTCACTGGATGACGAGATAGCGGTTACCGATGTCATGCTTAAATCCGGGGCTGACATTTTCGAGATAAACGCCATCCGGCGACACATTTCCCAGTTTAATGGCGGGATGCTGGCTAAACGCATCGCAGCGCGGGGAGCGGAGTTGATTGGCCTGGGTATTAGTGACGGTATCGGTTCACCCGCCACCGACGACATTGGCATACCTTACGCCAAATACCGGGGCACCCCCATGGGGCCAGACCAGACTACCCTTGAGGATGCCCGGCGGGTAATCAAGGACTACGGAGTGACGGACCGCCTTCCCCAGAACGTGGTGGATTACCTGGCGCGGGTTGGTCCCGAGGGGGAGACCCCCAAGGCTTTTCCCAACAACACTTACTACCTGGTTAACACTCTTCCGGACTCCTGCGTCTACGCCCGGGAGGCAGCCAAAAAGATTGGCCTTCCCACCCTCATTCTTTCCTCCTTCCTGGAAGGGGAGAGCCGGGACGTCGGGAAGGTCTTCGCCTCCATCGCCCGTGAAATCCAGGCCTACGGCAACCCGATTGCCCCCCCCTGCATGTTGGTGGCCTCTGGCGAAGCCACCGTCACCATAAGCGACAACACCCAGATCACTGGACACGGCGGTCCCTCGCAAGAGGAGACACTGGCTTTTGCCATCGCCGCTGAGAAAACCCGCGGCGCTTGTCTACTGTCCATGGATTCCGAGGGAACCGATGGCACCACCCCGGTGGCGGGCGGCATCACCGATTCGCAAAGCTACTCTCTGGCGCGTAAAAAAGGGATCGATGTCTATAAGGCGCTCCGGGGACACGCCAGTTACGAGGCGCTGGAGCAAATGGGAGATGTGGTCCTTACTGGAAACACCGGCACCAACCTTTGCGATTTTAACCTGATGTATGTACCTAAGCTCGATTAGCCGTTCCCCTCTTTCGCCAGGGTTGGCACCATAAATAAGCCGGGAAAACCGGTTTTCCCGAGGGAGTAGCCAGATGCCAAAAATCAAGCGTTTGACCGCCCGGCAGCTGATCGATTGTAAATGCCGGCCAATGGTCGAAGTGGATATTGAAACCGACGATGGGCACTGGGGACGAGGCAGTTCCCCCACCGGCAGTTCGGTAGGGCATTTTGAGGCGGCGGTAATACGCGATGGCGACCCGCGGGAGTACGATGGCCAGGGCGTGCACCAGGCGGTGGCCAATGTCACTAAGCTAATAGCTCCGGCGCTTATTGGGCGTGACGTCATGGACCAGCGAGGAGCTGACCAGGTCATGCTTGAACTGGATGGCACCCCCGATAAGTCAAAGCTGGGGGGAAACGCCATCTACAGCGTCTCCATCGCCTGTCTACGGGCGGCGGCGGCCTGCCGGAACATTCCGGTTTACCAACACATCCTGGGACGGGAGCCGCGCACGGTTCCCGTCCCGTCTTTTAACATCGTCAACGGTGGCCACTATGGCGACACTGTTCTCGCTTTTAACGAGTTCCTGGTCGTGCCCTACGGCGCCGCCAGCATCGCCGAGGCGGTGGAAATAGGAGTGAAGTCGCTCGCTGGGTTGGGGAAGATTTTACGCCGTCACCTCGGCCACGAACCGATGGTGGGGAAATCCTATGGCTGGGCGGCGCCGTCTGACGATCCGGACCGGGTTCTCGGGTTGATGCAGGAGTTACTGGTGGACAATGGCTGGGAAGGACGGGTGGCTTTCGCCCTTGACTGCGCTTCCAGCGAAATGTTTGACCGGGACAGCGCGACTTATCTACTGAAAGGCCGCCGAATCAAGGCGGAGGAGTTGATCGCCTACGCCAGGGAACTAAGTGAAAAATACCCCCTGGTGTTTATTGAAGACTTGCTTGACGAGGATGACTGGGAAAACTACCCCAAGGCGGTCAAGGCAATCCCGCGTTCCCTGATTATTGGTGACGACCTGACTGTCACCAACCTGTCCCGCATACGCCGGGCCTATGAAAGCCAGGCGGTGGAAGGCTTCATACTTAAACCTAACCAAGTGGGAAGCATCACCGAGGCCCTGGACGCCCACGCCTACGCCAAGGAAAACGGAATGGTCGCCATACCCTCGGGCCGGGCGGGGGGAGTGGTGGACGATGTGGTGATGGATTTCTCGGTGGGACTGGAGGTGCCGCTCCAGAAGAACGGCGCCCCCCGTTCGGGTGAACGCATAACCAAACTGAATTTTCTGATGCGGGCCGCCGACCTCAGTCCCGGTTGCCGCATGTTTGACCTATCGCAAATGTTGCGATTCAAGTGATATCAAGGAGAACAATATGGCTGGCAAAAAAACGGAGTTTGTTTATCTCTCGGAACCGGACACCATGGCGGCGGGGGTGCTGGATGTCAAACGCTGTGTCGAGGTGGCGGAAGAGACTTTTTCCCTGCTTAGCGAGGGTGACTACCTCATGGGGGGGACTAACCACAACAGCCATGGCATGGGGGTGGTTTTCCCCAAGGAAACCAAGTTTCCCAACATGCCAGTCGCTGGTCCTGACCGGCGCTTCGTGGCTATGCCGGCGTATCTAGGCGGGCGTTACGATGTCTGCGGCGTCAAGTGGTACGGTTCTAACCAGGCCAATCCCGCCAAGGGCCTCCCCCGCTCCGTTCTCACAGTCCAACTTAACGACAAGGACACTGGTGAACCTCTTTGCCTGATGTCAGCCAACCTGCTTAGCGCTGCCCGGACCGGCGCTGTTCCGGGAGTGGCTACCCGCTACCTGGTGAGTCCCGACGCCCGGGTAGCCGCCGCCATTGGCTGCGGTCCCATCAATGAATCATGCTTTCGCTCCATCTTTTCCCAGGCGCCATGGCTAAAGAAACTGTACTGTTATGATGTGTTCCCAGAAAAGGCGCAGGCTTTCGCCGACTGGGCGAAACAGGAGCTGGGGATCGAAGGAGTGGTGGCCAAGACCCTGGAAGAGTGTGTGCGCTCGGGCGAAGTCATAACTGTCGCCGCCAGCCGCCTTAAACCGCTGCTGCTCGACAGCGCCTGGCTACAGAAAGGCGCGACTGTTCTCCTTTCTGGCCCGGCCAAGGCGGACGATGCTTTCTGGACAGGTTCCCGTATAGTCTACGACAATGTCCACCTGCACGAGGCCTATGTCGAGGAGGCGGTGGCCTCTGGCGACAAGGCGGGTTATTACGCCGGAGTCATTGGCGGCCCCATTTACACCCTTATCGACGCGGGAAAAATCAAACCCCTGGCGGAATCCACTAGCCTGGGTGACATTGTGCGCGGCAAAGCGCCGCGCCGCGAGAATAAAGACCAAAACATCATTTTCGTCGCCTGCGGGATGGCGGTATTTGACGTCTCCCTCGCTTATGACTTGTGGCAGAACGCCATTAAGAAGGGTATCGGCACCCGCCTTCTCCTGTGGAACCAGCCGCACCAGTTGAAGTAGCCCCAAGCGCTAGTCAAGAACCGGTTTTCCCCCGTCCGGGGGAACCCCCCGGGTTGGTGAATCAACAACCAGCCAAGCCAAGAGAGACGCCCATGTCGACAGCCCTGATAATTCTGGTGGTAGTTTTCCTGTTCCTGATGGTGTCCGGACTTCCCATCGCGTTCAACCTCTTGGTGAGTTCCATGGTTTACATGATCACCCGCGGCTTTGACCTAATGATCATGGGCCAGAAAATGTACGAGGGCATGAGTAGCTTCTCGTTTCTAGCGGTGCCCTTCTTTGTGGCTACCGGGCAGTTAATGCTACGGGGAGGGTTACTGGAGACGCTTATTGATTTTGTCAATGTCATCTTCGGCCGCTACCGCGGGGCGGTGGCTATGGTCACCATCGGCGCCGCCCTGCTAATGGGGGCCATAGTCGGTTTGGCTGTGGCCTCGGCGGCGGCTCTCGGGGTCTTCCTGATACCGATGATGAAGAAGGAGGGTTACGGCGGAGCCTTTGCGGCGGCGGTTATGTCCTCCGCCTCGTTACTTGGTCCCATCATGCCCCCCAGCGTCCTCATGATCATGTATTGCATAGCGGTGGGACGCACCTCCATCGCTGGTCTTTTTCTCACCGCGGTTGTTCCGGCGGTTTTAATCGCCGCCGTGCAGATGCTGGTGGCCTATCGGATAGCCACCAAAAGGAATTACCCGTCCTACCCGGTGGCTTCAGCGGCCAAGCGTAACCGCGCCATACTACGGGCGCTTCCGGCCCTGTTTTTACCAGTTATAATTCTCGGCGGAATATTCGCCGGTATCTTCACCATCACCGAAGCCTCGGCCATCGCCGTGTTTTACAGCGGTTTCATAGCAGTGGTGATTAACCGGGCGATAAAGCTCTCAGATATTCCCATTATATTCATCGAGTCGGCCCTTACCTCTGGCTTGGTGCTGATCCTGGCTGGGGCCGGTAGCGACATGGCCTGGGCGATCGCCAATGAAAGAGTGCTTTCCAGCCTAATTGGTCCCCTGTCCACCATACCCCCCTGGCTGTTTCTCCTGGCGGTGAATATCATCCTCCTGATTAACGGCTGCTTCATGGATGACTACGCCTCGGTAGTAATCCTGGCTCCCATCATCGCCCCCATCGCCTGGGAACTGGGGATTGAACCGCTGCATATAGCCGCGGTGGTCTGTATCAACCTGGTAGTTGGCCTAGCCACCCCGCCCTTTGGCATCACCCTGTTTGTCACCAGTCCTATCGCCAAGGTAAAAATTGAAGACACGGTTCGGGAGGCGATACCCTTCCTGGTGTGTACCATCTTGGTGCTTTTCCTGATCACCTTTGTTCCCGATGTTTGCCTCTTTTTACCGCGGCTGTTCGGGTACATCTAGTTTGCCAGCCGGTTCTTTTCCCTGGGGCGAATAACCGGCCCACTTATTTTCCCGGCAGTTTAACCCCCCGGGTTTTTTCCAGGACCATTTTTAGAAGGAGACGAAACATGCGTTTCACCAAGTCGATTGGCCTAGTTCTATGCGCCTTCCTACTTTCGCTTCTGGTCAGTTTCGCCGCGCTGGCGGGAGAGAAAATTGAGATCCGCATCTCGGCCTGCAACAGTCTCGACCACCCCCAGACTCTGGGCCTTATCCTGATGAAGGAGTATGTCGAGGCGAAGACTGGCGGCAACGTGGTGATTAACATTTTCCCCAACAGCCAGCTGGCGGCGGAACTGGAGTCGCTGGAACAGGTCCAGATGGGAACCCTGGAAATGGCCACCGCCTCTATCGGACCGGTGATGACTTTCCAGGAGAAATTCGCCGTCCTGGACATTCCTTTCCTCTTTAACGACTACCCCGAAGCCTGGGCGGTTCTGGACAGCAAGATCGGCACCGACCTCTTCGAAACCCTGGGCGAAGTCGGGCTTTATGGGCTGGGCTGGTATGAGAATGGCTACCGCCACGCCACCAACAATGTCCGTCCGATTAAGACTCTGGAGGATTTCAAGGGCATGAAGATCCGCACCATGCAGGCTCCCATGCACATGCTGAACTTCCGGGCTCTTGGAGCCAACCCCACTCCGGTCCCCTTCTCGGAGCTTTACATGGCCCTGGCCCAGAAGATTGTCGATGGCCAGGAAAACCCCATCGCCAACATCTGGGACATCAAGTTGGTGGAAGTCCAGAAATACACCTCCCTTACCGGACACATCTATGACGCCATGCCCCTAGTCACCAATATCAACTGGTTCAAGGCTTTGCCTGGCGAGTATCAGGCGATTATCGAGACTGGCGCGATCCTCGGGCAAAATTACAGCCGCTTCATCAACTTCGACCGCGAAGAGCTTATAGTCGCCAAGTTGCGGGCCCAGGGAATGGAAATCAATGAACTCGCGCAAAAGGACAAGGACGCCATCAAGGCGGTGTCGCAGCCAGCGGTGGTGGCCGAGGTCCAGAAAAACCTGGGCGCTGACTATGTCAAGGCCTTCCTGGCTGGCATCGAAAAAGTCCGGGTTGATATCAAGAAGAGCGTTGAGTAAACATCTGTCACGGGGCGGGAGGCGTGGTGTCGCCACTCCTCTCGCCCCGTAATTCTGATTTGTGTTCACGGCTGATAGGCGGGTAGATAAATGCTTGATGTCTATGACCGGTTGATTCGCATAGTCAACCGCCTCGTTCTGGCGGTGATAATGGTCCTCGGGACAGCTATGCTGGTGATTTGTCTGGCGCACATCTTCTGGCGTTACGCTCTCAACAACTCCCTGACCTGGTCGGAAGAGATTATGAAAATCATGGTGGTGTGGTTCTGCCTCCTAAGCGCCACTTTCATATCCTCGCGCCGGGAACATGTCAGCATAGTTGTTTTTAAGCAGATGCTACCCAAATGGATTGAGCGCCGTCTAGATGTCATGGTCGCTTGCATCATGTTCCTCTGCGCCCTCGCCATGTGCTGGATAGGTTGGCGCCTGACCCGCTGGGCAGGCAACCGCCGCACCGCGGCTACCGGTTTCCCTGTCGCCTACCAGTATTTTTCCATCTTCTGCGCTTTTGGAATTATGGCTTTTTATGAACTGCGGAATTTCCTGTCCGAGTTACTGCAACCAGGAAGGGGTCCGGCGGTCAAGGAGTCGCTACCGCCCATTGCCATCGCGCCGGTGGACGATGACCCGGTGGCGGAAGACGCCGCTGGGGCGTCCTGACGCCCTTCGCTAGTTGGGTAAACACGGTGAAAACCCCGTTTTTCCGGGGGAACCAGCCCTATGGTTCCCCCTTTTTCACCCCCCTCCCGAGAAAGGCGACCGAAGGATGAAGCGGATCTATGCGTTAACCAGCAGTGGAGGAAAAACCTGCTACCGGGACAGCACCGAGGGGGTGGAGCTACTGGTACCGGAAGGCATCGAGGTGGCTAGCCTCTCGGTAGTTGATGAACCCGAGGCGCCGGCGCTGGAAAAACTGATTTCTCCCGCCCTCGCCCAGCCACTGGGAAGCGTTCCCCTGGCAAAACTCGCCAATGGCAAGAAGACAGCGGCGATAATAGTCTCCGACGCCACCCGCGCCGTCGCCACCGCCAGTATTCTTCCCCATCTAATGGCTGAGCTTGCCCAGGGTGGAATCGAAGCGGAAGGAGTGTCTCTAGTAGTGGGGTTGGGGGTTCACCGTCCGGCGACGCCAGAGGAAATGCGGGAAATCTGCGGACCCCTTGCGGGAAAGGTGGCTATTTACAATCATGATCCCCACGCCAACCTGGTGGAGCTGGGGACCACCCGGGGGGGAACGCCAGTCTCGGTCAACCGCCGGGTCTGGGAAGCCGACATCCACCTGTCTATTGGCAAGGTGGAAACCCACGAGTTCGCCGGCTATTCCGGAGGCAGGAAGTCAGTCCTGCCCGGCATTAGTAGCGAAGCCACTATAGAGTACAACCACCGTCCGGAAATGATCGCCAATCCCCTGGCGGTTCCTGGTTGCCTGGCTGGTAACCCTATTCACGAAGACATGCTGGAGGCGGCGCGCCTCCTACGCCTGGATTTCACTGTCAATCTGGTGCAGAACGCCAAGGGGGAGCCACTGGCGGTTTTCGCCGGTGAACTGGAGCAGTCCCACGCGGCGGCGGTAGACTACTACCAGAAAAGCTATGGGGTAAAAATCGACCCCGGAGTAAATATTTACCTGACCACGCCAGGATTCCCCCTGAATATCGACCTCTACCAGTCGATGAAACCTTTTTTTGGCCTCTATCCAGTGCTGAAAAAGGGGGATGTGGTGATTCTTTACTCTGGTTGCGGCGAAGGAGTGAACTCGAGCGACATGCTCGAGCCTTTTACCCATGGACCCGACCTGGCGGCTATTACGGACTTTCTCCGGGAGAATTACCGGATTCAAATGGACCATTCCCTTCTCTTTTGCAAACTCCTCCAGAAGGGGGTACGGGTTATCGGGGTGTCGGAAAAGGTGGCGGCGGCGGATTTTTCCCTGATGCAGATGACTCCGGCGGGTTCGCTTGGGGAGGCGCTAGAAATAGCCCGCGACCTGAAGCTGGCGGATGGCTCGCCTCCCCGGCTTGGGGTAGTCCCCATGGCTCAGCGGCTTATCATCACCGGGGCGTGACCTGGTTAACCGGGTGGCCTTCCAGGTAGGCGCGGAAGTTGTCAATCACCATACGGAGCAAGCGTTCCCGGGTGTCCCGTGGCGCCCAGGCCACATGGGGGGTTATAAAGCAGTTGGGGGCGGCGAGAAGCGGGTTGTCGGGCCGGATCGGCTCTAGTGACGCCACATCAAGGCCCGCGGCCCGCACTTTTCCACTAGCCAAAGCCTGGGCCAGGTCTTTTTCCACCACCAACCTGCCCCGGGCGGTGTTAAGAAAAATAACGCCATCGCGCATTTTACCAATAGCGCTGGCGTCAATCATGTTTTCACTTTCTTTCGTAAGGGGGCAGTGAAGACTCAGGACATCGGCTTGGGCCAAAACGCTGTCCAGCCCCACCAGCTCACCATCCCTAGTGTTTCCTCCCGCCCTACCGCTAGCGACAACCCGCATTCCGAAGGCTTCGGCTAGCCGCGCCGCCTGACGGCCGATTCGCCCATAGCCAACCACCCCGAAGGTTTTGCCAACCAGCTCAATCATGGGATGCGGCCAGTGGGTAAAGTCGGGATTGGCCTCCCATTCGCCAGCCCGGACCGCCTGGTCCATTCCAGCCACCCGGTGACAGACCTCCAAAAGCAGGGCGAAGGTGAACTGCGCCACCGCCTGGGTGGCGTAGTCAGGGACGTTGGTGACGACAATTCCCTGCCTGGCTGCCTCGCCAATGTCCACCACGTTGTAGCCGGTGGCGAGCACCCCGATGTAACGTAGCTTTGAACAGGCCGCCAGGGTGGAACGGTCAAGAAACACCTCGTTGGTGAAGACCGCCTCCGCCTCCGCCAGGCGCTCGGGCAAGAGTTCCGCCGGAGTGCGGGCGTAGACTGTAAGTTCACCCAGCTCGGCCATCTCGTCCCAGGAGAGGTCTCCAGGATTCATGGCGTTTCCATCAAGGATTATCATTCGCACGCGTGTTCGCTCCTTTGGCTTGCTAAAAATGCCGTCTTTTACGGTGGATTCTGGCCTTGGGAGACAAGGCTTGACCGCCCTGCCCGCCCGGGTATGCCCCAGCTTTCCCACTAATCCCACCTTTTCGCCAGAAAATAGTTTTCCCGGCGCGGTAAATTACTATAATCATTCAACCGGGTAAGTCAGGCAGTGTCACCCGGTTTTTCCCTGGCCTCTTCGCTTTCCAACCCCTGGCGATTCGCTGGCTCCGCCCAGTCGTCATGGCCCTCACTTTAACCTGATTAATCACCCTTACCATTCACCTCTGCCGACACTCTGATGATACGGATGAAACACGGCTAAGGAAAGATGTTTCACGCCAGTGTAATAGCGCCGCCCTGGTCTGGCAAACTCCCTGAAGGCTTTTCTTGGCAGGTTGTCGCTCCTACCGCCGACAACGGCGAAAAAATTGATTTAACCCCCCGGCACCGGGAATTGTGTTCCCGGTTGACTGGACCCTGTGCTATGGTTGCCGGCCCTAACCGGCTTTACGGAGAAAACGCCTATGAACTTATGTACGCCCAATGGTAATGACGCCACCCGATCCGGCAACCGCTCCCGGAGCGTTGTCCCCATGAGTGGTCTTTGCTCACGCTGCATCGATGGTTGCCGCGGCAACTGCGAGGTATTCAGAGCATCCTTCCGGGGACGCGAACTTATTTATCCCGGTCCCTTCGGCGACATAACCGCTGGCGGCGACAAAAACTACCCGGTCGATTACTCCCACCTCAATATCCAGGGTTACGCCATGGGGGCGGAGGGACTCCCCCCCGGCTCCCCCGCCGATCCTGACCACGCCCGTTTCCCCCAGGTGGACACCAGCACCGAATACGGCTGGGACAAAAAAGTGAAAATGGGCCTGCCTGTCTTCACCGGAGCTCTTGGTTCGACCGAAATAGCCCGGAAAAACTGGGATCATTTCGCGGTCGGTGCCGCCATATCCGGCATCACCATTGTCTGCGGGGAAAACGTCTGCGGCATCGACCCGGGGCTTGAACTTTCCAAGGAAGGCAAGGTTACCCTGGCTCCCGACATGGATCGCCGTATCGACGCCTACCGCAAATACCAGCGTGAACTTGGGGAAATACTGATCCAGATGAATGTCGAAGACACCCGTTTGGGGGTGGCTGAGTATATTATCGATAAACACGATATACAGACTATTGAACTCAAATGGGGACAGGGCGCCAAATGCATCGGCGGCGAAATCAAGGTAAAGGAACTCGAAAGGGCCCAGGAACTGCAGCGGCGCGGCTATATCGTCACCCCTGACCCTTCCAACCCGGTTAACCAGGCTGCCTACCGCTCCGGAGCGATCAAGGATTTCGAGCGCCACTCCCGTCTGGGTTTTGTCACCGAAGAGAGTTTTATGGAGGAAGTTGCTCGCCTGCGTAAACTCGGCTTCACCCGCATCACCCTTAAAACTGGCGCTTATGGCCTGCGTGAACTAGCCATGGCGATCAAATACTCTTCCCAGGCCAAGATTGACCTCTTAACCATTGACGGAGCTCCCGGTGGCACTGGCATGAGCCCCTGGCGCATGATGGAAGAATGGGGCGTCCCCGCCATTTACCTCCACAGCGCCGCGGTAGAGTTTTGTGAGGCGTTAAAAAAGCGGGGCCTGCGCGTCCCCGACATCGCTTTCGCCGGCGGCTTCTCCTCCGAGGACGGCGTGTTCAAGGGTCTGGCCCTGGGCGCCCCCTTTGTCAAGGCGATCTGCATGGGCCGGGCCTTGATGATTCCGGGAATGGTGGGCAAGAATGTCGAGCAATGGCTTAAGGACAAGGATCTTCCCAAAACGGTTGCTGAATACGGCGACTCGGTGGAAAAGATCTTCGCCAACTACGAGGCGGTCAAGGACATAGTAGGCGCCAACGCCATGAAGGAAATTCCCATCGGCGCCATCGGCATCTACAGTTTCGCCGACAAGCTTAAAGTTGGTCTGCAGCAGTTGATGGCGGGAGCCCGCCGCTTCAACCTGTCAGTCCTCCGTCGCCAAGACCTGATGAGCCTCACCCGGGAATGCGCCGATGTCACCGGCATACCCTTTGTGATGGATTGCTACCGTCAAGAGGCGATGGCTGTCATCAACTCCTGACTCACCGCCTCCTCCCTTGTGGATTAGGTGCCACTAGTAAAAAAACTCCCCGCCAGTAGCGAATTCGGCGGGGAGTTTTGTCCTCACCCGGGTGAAAGTTTTCCACCGGCTGGCAGCCAGGGGTGACTCCCCCCTACCCTCGCCAGCCAAGAACTGTCCCGGTCCTTCCGCCCCGGGATGAACCGACTTACCTAGCCTGAGGTTTGCGGTTACAGAATTATTTAGCGTCAACTTCTTCTGGATATATTACTTATACAAAGCCTTTTTTAGCTATATATCGGTAACTTTTTACCATTTGCTGTGTTCTGGCGCTTGCCCTATGCAGTGTCCTAAAAATGGAACTTGCCAAATGGGTAACCCAAGGAGCATTCTCCGCGTTTTGGAAATGCTAAGCGATGCCCAGGTTTGGCCAGGGAGAAAGCCATGTTCGTCAGGATAAAAAAAGTCAAGCAATACGAATACTTCCAGATTGTTGAAGGCCGCCGCGAAGGCGGCAAGGTCAAACAGGATGTAATTCTAAACCTTGGTCGAGTAGACCTACTTCAGTCCAGTGGGATCGCCGACCTTCTGCTGGAGGGATTAACCAGGATTACGGGAAAAACTGCCCGTGATGGCGATGGGAAAAAAACTCCTGACCCCACTGACCCTGATCTTTCTGGTCTCCCCCGTCCCTGACAAAAAGGTGAAGAAAACAACCTTCCACATGTGGTGCTGAAATGAAGCAAAAATAAACGTCTAAAACCCCCGGCAAGAAAAAATCCACTCACAAAATGAGTGGATTTTTTAAAATTACTGAGAATTCACCAAGTCCACCTTCACCTGATGGACCAAAGTAAGGGAAACGCTTTGGCCTACCAGGCAAAATGCGCGAATGCCTTGTTGGCCTCAGCCATACGGTGGGTGTTTTCCCTAACCGTCATGGCCGCTCCCTCACGCTTGAAGGCGTCGATAAACTCACCCGCCAGGCGCTCCTTCATGGAGTGGCCGCTTTTCTTGCGTGCCGCCTCCAAAATCCAGCGGATAGCCAGGCTCTGCTGGCGGTTCGGTTTTACCTGCACCGGAACCTGGTAGTTGGCGCCACCGACCCGGCGCGACTTCACCTCCACCATCGGCTTGACATTGCTCACCGCTGTTTCAAAAACCTTCAGCGGCTCTTCTTCCGGTAGCTTCTTTTTGATAATGTCCAGAGCGGAGTAGAAAATGATTTCCGCCGTGGCCTTCTTGCCGTCCGACATTATGCAATTGATAAACTTGGCGGCGAGAAGGGAGCCGAATTTGGCGTCGGGTTTGATTCCGGGACCAGTGACATTGGTGCTTTTGACTGACATCTTTTTTTCTCCCCTACCCGGGTACGGCGATCACCGTCCGGATATAAGCTTAAAAACACCGCCGATAAAAACCGACGGAACCAGGGATACTTGCCCTATAGATTATTTCTGCTTGGGTTGTTTGGCACCGTATTTGGAGCGCTGTTGCCGCCGCCCATCCACCCCGGCGCAATCGAAAACGCCACGGATAACGTGGTAACGCACACCTGGGAGATCGCGAACCCGGCCGCCCCGGATAAGGACAATCGAGTGCTCCTGAAGGTTATGCCCTTCGCCTGGGATGTAGACAGTGACTTCCTTGCCGTTGGTGAGCCGTACGCGGGCGATTTTCCGCAGGGCGGAATTAGGCTTCTTGGGAGTGGCGGTCTTCACCTGGACACAGACACCCTTGCGTTGTGGACATGACTCCAAGACGGGTGACTTGGATTTGTACTTCGGCTGCTTGCGGCCCTTGCGGACCAGTTGGTTGATGGTAGGCATTAAAACCCCCGAATCACAGAACACGCGAGAAAAAACGGCAATATCCGGTTTGACCGGACGCCGGTTGCCAACAACTAAAAAACGAAGAGTCAATTTTATCCCGCTAGCCGCGGGCTGTCAAAGAAATTGCCGGCAAAATCAGCTGTGGAGGATATTCTCCAAATCATTGCCGATCTGGTCTTCTGGGGCCTGCTCCACCCCCGCCTCCACCCGCGGAAGTGGTTGGGTGCGGATGTTGGAACTGCGTAGCTGTGGAAAGCCCGTGCCAGCCGGAATCATGCGCCCGATCAGGACGTTTTCCTTCAACCCCTTGAGGTTGTCCCGGCGGCCGCCAATGGCGGCGTCGGTGAGAACACGGGTGGTCTCCTGGAAGGAGGCGGCCGCAACCACCGAGTCGGAAGAAAGGCTGGCCCGGGCCACCCCCTGAAGAACTCCGACAAACTGGGCCGGCCGGCCACCCCGCGCCACCACGTCCCGGTTCACCTTGGTGATCAGGGATTTGGAGACAGCGTCGGTGAGGAGGAGCTGGGTGTCGCCGGGGTCCTCGATTTTAACCTTGCTCATCATCTGGCGAATGATGATTTCAATGTGTTTGTCGTTAATACGGACATTCTGGGCCCGATAGACTTTCTGCACCTCGGCCAGGAGATAGTTTTGCAGCGCCTCTTCCCCGGAGATGGCGAGAATGTCATGCGGAACCAGCGGACCTTCCACCAGGGGTTCACCAGCCTTCACCCGGTCGCCAGTGTGGACCCGGACGTGCTTACCCTGCGGCACCAGGTGCTCGAAAACCTGTCCCGAGTCGGACTTGACCAGAATCTGGCGTTTACCGCGCCGGCGCTCACCCAGTTCAACCACTCCGTCGATTTCCGACATGACTGCCGGATCCTTCGGCTTCCTGGCTTCGAAAAGCTCGGTGATGCGGGGAAGACCACCGGTGATGTCCTGGGTGGTTCCCATTTCCCGGGGAGTACGGGCGAGCTCTTCACCCGCCTGCACCAACTCGCCCTCCTCCACCCGCAAGTGGGCCTTTTCCGGCACGGAATAATAGGCCTGGATCGCTTCCCGGTCTTCGCCCAGGATAAGGATCTGCGGCTGCAGGTCGCCCTTGTGCTCCAGAATGACTTTCCGCTCAAAGCCGGAGGCGTCAGTCTCGATACGCATGGTGACACCCTCGACAATATCTTCGAAGCGGATATAACCCGCTTTTTCCGACAGGAGGGGGGTGTTGTAAGCGTCCCAGTAGGCCAGGCTTTGCCGGGGTTTCACCACCACCCCTTCCTTGATCCGTAGGATAGCGCCAGCTGGCACATCCATGGGTTCGCCGATTTCCCGGCCCCGCTCGTCACAGATGATCAAAGAGCCGTTACGGTTGAGAACCACCGGCACCTTGATGTCTTTGCCTTTTTCATCCTTGCGGATCGTGTCCACCACTTTCAGGTTGGAGAATTTCACGTGGCCGCCGATATCGGCCCGTAGTTCCGACTCGCGGACCGCGTGTTTGGCAATGCCGCCGATATGGAAAGTACGCATAGTGAGCTGGGTACCAGGCTCGCCAATGGACTGGGCCGCAATCACTCCCACCGCGGTTCCCGGTTCCACCAGCTTGCCGGTGGAAAGGTCCATGCCATAGCACTTGGCGCAGATGCCGTGGGTGCTTTCGCAGGTAAGGGGACTACGGACCCGGATTTTACCCAGGTCAAGCTCCTGGATGCGGTGCGAGGCGGCCCGGTCGATAAGTTGTCCCTTCGCCACCACCAGTTCGCCAGTCAGGATGTCGACAATGTTGTCGCAAGCCACCCGCCCGAAAATGTTGTCAGCCAGGCTCACTTCTTCGTGTTCGCCAGTGGTGACAGCTCCCTTGGCCACGCCGTTCACTGTCCCGCAGTCTAGCGAGGTGATAGTGGCGTCCTGGGCCACCTCCACCAGCTTACGGGTGAGGTAGCCTGAATCCGCCGTCTTCAAGGCGGTGTCAGCCAGACCTTTACGCGCGCCATGGGTGGAGGAGAAATACTCCAGGCCCCGTAACCCTTCGCGGAAGTTGGCCCGGATTGGAGTCTCGATAATCCGTCCGTTTGGCTTGGTCATAAGACCACGGAAACCGGCAAGCTGCCGGATCTGGGTGGTGGAACCCCGGGCGCCGGAGTCAAACATGGCCCAGATGGGATTAAGGTAGGTTTGTCCATTACGCTTGTTGTGCTCTTTCAATTCTTTCAGGAGATCCACCGTTATCGCCTCGGTAACATGGGTCCAGGCGTCAACGATCTGGTTGTAGCGTTCACCGTCAGTGATGTCACCCATCAGGTGCGCCTCTTCGATAATCGCCACTTTCGCCTCAGCCGCCTTGATGATGTTGGCCTTGGTGGTCGGAGTGCGCAAATCATAGGCGGCGAAGGAAAGCCCGGACAGGGTGGCGTAATGGAATCCCGCTTCCTTGGTAATGTCCAGGAACTCCACCGTGGCGCTACGGCCCAGGTGCAGATGGCAGTCAGACACCACTGAGTTTAGGGCTTTTTTGTTCATGCGCTTGTTGTAGAAAGGCATGCCCTTAGGCATCATGTCGTGGAAAATGATGCGTCCCACCGAGGTGGGGAGGAAACGCCGCCGGGCGCGATCGGGTTCGACATCAATCCCGGATATCTTCACCTTGGGTTTCCCGCCGCTGTCCTTGACCAGATCCACCCGGACAAAATTATCGTCCGGGGTTTCCGCCACCACTTGCATGTCAACTGGCATACGCACAAATATCCGCGCCCCCAGGTGAATTACCCCTTCCTCGTAGGCGTTAATGGCGTCAGCCACGTCCTTAAAGACCATGCTGTCACCCTTGAGTCCAGTCCGGACCAGGGTCAGGTAGTAGCAGCCAAGCACTATGTCCAGGTCGGCGGTAATAATGGGGTTGCCGTGGGCGGGCGAGAAGATATTGGCGGTGGAAATCATTAGCAAG
Organism: Planctomycetota bacterium; assembly: GCA_031289115.1. GTDB lineage: Bacteria > Planctomycetota > SZUA-567 > SZUA-567 > SZUA-567 > JAITQC01. The sequence goes on along the minus strand of JAITQC010000168.1, from coordinate 10,947 downwards.
GACGCTTCCACCTGCGACTCCACCGTGAGAGGGAGGTGTACCGCCATCTGGTCGCCGTCAAAGTCGGCGTTGAAACCGGAACACACCAGGGGGTGGATCCGGATAGCCTCGCCTTCCACCAGCACCGGATAGAAAGCCTGGATACCCATGCGGTGAAGGGTAGGAGCGCGGTTAAGCATTACCGGGTGCCCCTCGATCACTTCCTCCAGGATGTCCCAGATTTCCTCGTCTTTACGCTCCAGCATGGTCTTGGCAGACTTGATGGTGTCAGCCAGGCCCTTTTCCTTGAGTTTGCGGATAATGAAGGGCTGGAAAAGCTCCAGGGCGATTTTCTTGGGAAGACCTACCTGGTCAAGCCTAAGCTCAGGTCCGACAATAATCACCGAGCGGGCGGAATAGTCGACGCGCTTACCGAGAAGATTGGCCCGGAAACGGCCCTGTTTACCCTTGATCATGTCGGTCAGGGACTTCAGGGGTCGGTTACCCGCTCCCTGCACCGGCCGTTTGCAACGCCCATTGTCAAAGAGGGCGTCCACCGCTTGCTGCAACATGCGTTTTTCATTACGGACAATGATGGCGGGAGCGTTCAGGTCAAGCAGCTTGGCCAGGCGGTTGTTGCGGTAAATGACCCGGCGGTAAAGGTCGTTCAGGTCGGAAGTGGCAAAATTGCCGCTTTCCAGCGGCACCAGCGGCCGTAAGTCCGGAGGAATCACCGGCACCACGTCCATGACCATCCAGGCCGGGTCGTTTTTACCCGCGATCAGGGCTTGAACCAGCCGGAGGCGTTTCACCAGGGTTTCAGTCTTGAGTTTCTGGGTGCAGACCGCCAGCTGTTCCTTCAATTCCTTTTCCAGGGTAATGAGATCGAGCTTTTTCAAAAGCTCGCGAACCGACTCCGCCCCCATCATCGCCTTGAAGCTGGGGCCGTTCTTTTCGATAGCCTCGCGGAAACCATCTTCGGAAAGCACTTCTCCCAGGCGAAGTCCAGTATCACCCGGGTCCACCACTACGTAACGCTGGAAGTAAATGATCTGCTGTAGGGAAGTGGATTTGATTCCCAAAAGAGTGCCCAGGCGCGAGGGCATGGCGCGGAAAAACCAGATATGCACCACCGGCACCGCCAGGTTGATATGGCCCATGCGGGTACGGCGCACCTTGGAGTGGGTTATCTTGACACCGCAGCGGTCGCAGATAATGTCTTTGTATTTTATGCCCTTGAACTTGCCGCAGGAGCATTCCCAGTCGCGCTCAGGGCCAAAGATACGCTCGCAAAAAAGGCCATCCTTCTCAGGGCGGTAGGTGCGGTAGTTGATAGTCTCCGGAGTCTTCACCTCGCCATAGGACCAGGAACGGATGTCGTTGGGGCTGGCTAGGGAAATGGTTATGGAACCGTAGTCGTTAATCCGCTCATAGCTCATTTCGGGCATGGATGTGTCCTCATAGGGAGAGTGGGGCCAAATGGCGCCTTGCTACAGGTTGCTATGCTGAAGAAAACTCGGGTCACTGGCCAATCCGGCCGCGGATGTCTTGAATAGCGTCGTTAATATTGAAAACCACGACCACCAGCTCAAACCACAGGCGGATAATCACCAGAATAAAGGCGGAATAGATGACCGAACCGGCGATCAGGGCCAAACCGGAGAAAAAGCCGACGCTAACCAGGGACACCAGGCCAAACACCACCCCAACCAGGCCGAAGATGACAACCAGGGCGGCGATGACGGCGAAAACCCACTTGGCAAAAATAGGGAAATAAAGGGTTTTGAAATCAAGGAAGTCCCAGAAACATTTGTTGCTGACAGTGCCTTCGGTTTTTTCCATTGCTTGTCTCCTTTAATGACCCAAACGCCCGGTATCCCGCGGCTTTTTCCCGAGGGATGGAATACCTTGCCAAGCGCCTCAAACCTCATCGCCACCCTCGCCAGGACGGCCACTGCGTTCCAGTTTGATGTTAAGGCCAATGCCCCGGATTTCATTGCAGAGCACGTCGAAAGACACCGGCATGCCAGGTTCAACCGTGCTTTCGCCCTTGACCATGGCTTCGTAGATTTTGGTGCGGCCGTCGACATCGTCTGACTTGTAGGTGAGAAGTTCCTGCAGGATGTTGGCGGCGCCATAGGCCTCCAGGGCCCAGACTTCCATTTCCCCGAAACGCTGTCCCCCGTTCCTGGCTTTGCCGCCCAGAGGTTGCTGGGTAATGAGGCTATAAGGGCCGGTGGCGCGGGCGTGGATCTTCTCCGCCACCAGGTGGTGGAGCTTAATCATGTACATGTTCCCGACTGTAACTGGTTCATGGAAAGGTTCGCCAGTTCGGCCATCGTAAAGAATAGCCTTGCCATCCTCCGGTAAGCCAGCCTCGACCAGGGCGGCGCGGATATTCTGCTCGGTGGCGCCGTCAAAAACCGGGGTAACCGCCCGGAAGCCCAATTTCGAGCCGGCCCAACCCAGGTGGGTCTCAAGAATCTGTCCCACGTTCATCCGGGAAGGGACGCCCAGGGGGTTAAGCACCATTTCCACCGGGGTGCCATCCTCCAGGAAGGGCATGTCTTCTTCCGGAAGTATACGCGCCACCACTCCCTTGTTGCCATGCCGTCCCGCCATCTTGTCGCCAAGGGAAAGTTTGCGTTTGACCGCCACATACACCTTAACCAGTTCCAGCACGCCAGGGCGGAGTTCGTCGCCACGGCGCAGGCGCCCGACCTCAACTTCGCAGCGGGTTTCCAGGAAGCGGATACGGTGGTCGTGCTCTAGACAAATCGCCTTCACCCGCTCGCGCTTGCCAGCCGGGTAAGACAAATCGCCAAAATTGGACTGCTCGTGAAGTTCCATCATGCGTTCGAAGTCGATTTGCCGGGGAGTTTTAAGCACCTTGCCGGTGCGCTTGTTGACTGGCACCTCGCCAATAACCTCGGTAAGACGCTTGAACTTGAGGGTGATTTCCTGGACTATCCGCTCGCGGGTTACTGTCTCCAGGCGTTTAATAGCGTCGCGAACCTTGTGGTCGTGGTCGCCGTCCGACTTGACTTTCCTGACCTGGGAAGATTCTTCGCCTAGGGCGGCGGCGGCGGTAGTGGTGTCGACTTCACCCCCCATTTCCCCTAGCGCCTCCATGGCTCTGCCAAGGCCAGCTTCCAGATCAACATCCGCCGCCAAGACCCCAACCCCGCGGCGGGAGAAACGCTTGACGTTAATGACATAACCCTCGGTACCGGGGGGAATGGTGAGGGAGTCGTTCTTGACGTCTTCGCCTACCCGGCCAAAAATGGCGCGTAGAAGCTTTTCCTCAGAGGAAAATTCGCTTTTCGCCTTGGGGGCGATTTTACCAACCAGAATGTCGCCTGGTTCCACCCGGGTGCCGATACGGATAAGGCCGCCTTCGTCCAGATTGGCCAGGGCCGCTTCTGATACGCCCGGGATGTCCCGGGTAATCTCTTCCGCCCCAACCTTGGTCTCGCGTATTTCGCAAGTGAACTCCTCGATGTGAACCGAGGTGAAGGCGTCGTCACGGATCAGTTTTTCGGAACAGAGGATTGCGTCCTCGAAGTTGCACCCTTCGAAGGAAAGGAAGGCGACAGCGGTATTTTTGCCAAGGGCGAGTTCGCCTCCCTTGGTGGCGGCTCCTTCCGAAAGCGGGTCGCCCCGGCGCACGCGGTCGCCGCGGCGCACCAACGGGGTTTGATTGAGGGTGGTGCCATCATTCAAACCCTTGTATTTATGAAGTTTATATACGCGCTTGCCTGAGGTGAGTTCCTTGGAACTTACCACTATACGTAAAGCGTCAGCGTAAAGCACCTCGCCGTCCTCGCGGGCCCGGACCACCATGCCGGAATGGCGCACCACGTCCCGCTCCATTCCCGTCCCCACCAGGGGTATGTCGGGTCTGACTAAGGGCACGGCTTGGCGCTGCATGTTGGAACCCATAAGAGCGCGGTTGGCGTCGTCATGCTCAAGGAAGGGGATAAGCGAGGCTGAAATCCCCACCAACTGTTTGGGACTCACGTCCACCAGGGTGACCTGGTCGGCGTTGCAGTGCATGAAATCCTCGTTGTGGCGGCAAATCGGGCGTTCCGCCAGGATTTTCCCGCCCGTGTCCACAGCGATGTCGGCCTGGGCGATATAATGGTTGCCCTCCTCGTCCGCCCTTAGCCACACCACGTCCTTGGAGATGGCGCGGTTTTTCACCACATAGTAAGGAGTGATGAGAAAACCAAGGTCGTTCACGGCCGAGTAGTTGGCCAGAGACACAATTAGGCCGATATTGGTGCCTTCCGGCGTCTCCACCGGACAAATGCGGCCGTAATGCGAGGTGTGAACGTCACGCACTTCAAAACCGGCCCGCTTGCGGTTTAGGCCACCTGGGCCTAGAGCGGAGAGGCGGCGTTCGTGAACCAACTGCGACAACGGGTTTGACTGGTCCACCACTTGCGAAAGTTCACCCCGGGCGAAAAAGTATTCCAGGGTGGCGGAAACAGTGGCGGAGTTGAGAAGCTGGTGGGGCCGGATAAGGTTCTGCATCGCCATACCCGGGATATCGCCGTATTTCTCCTGGTAGGCGCGGTAGAGGCCGCCATCCACCCCTTCCCCTTTTTTCAGCACCAGGGACAAGGCGAGGAAGGAGGACATGCCATACTTGCGTTGGGCTGCCTGATAATCTTCGTCGGAAATAATGTCACCCACCACCAGTTCGGTTTCCTGGGCGTCGATAATAAGCCAGGATTTCAGGGGAATATCGGCGAATTCGGCCCGGCTCTTTTCTGCCGCGAAGGCGGCCGCCTCTGCCTCGGTCACGATTTTACCCACTTCAATTCGCAACTGGGGGTCGGGTTTGATCGCCACCTTGAGGTGCAAGGGATGCTTCTTGACGTCAAAGGCCCCTGCTCCCCATTTTTTGACCGCCGCCCGGTAAGTCACCTCGTCAATCACCTGGTCGCGGACAAACTCGGTGGAACCAGCGTCGGTGATGGTGTAACCGAAAAGGTCGCCAATCTGGGCCAACTCGTTACCCGCCGCTTTGATCACCATCTGTTCCCGGGCGCCCCGGCGTAACTTTATCAGAGCGGAACGCAGTTCCGACATCACCAGATCCTTGATGGTGCGGATACGGCGGTTTTCCAGGTGGTCGATGTCGTCAATGACGCCGTCGTCAGCCCGTAATTTCAGAAGATAATGGCAAATGTGGAGGAAATCAATGCCGGCCATAGTCATACGCCGGTCATCGTCCACGGCGAATTTGCGGTTCAGGCGGAACCGGCCAATTTCCCCGAAGCTATAGCGCTTCTCGTCAAAGAAACGCTCGAAAAAGAGCTCCTGCGCTTTGTCGCGGGAAGCGGGGGTACCGGGACGGAGACGTTTGTAGATTTCCAAAAGTGACCAGATATACTGGGCCCGGTCCAGGCCGCCGGACCAGGCTATACGCCAGACCAGCCGACCCGTCAGCACCTCATCCATCTTGCGGATGTCGCCGTCAGAAAGAATGTCCTCGCCCTTGGCCAGGTCAGCGGCCAGACCCGCCGCCACGTTTTGCTCAATAAGGTCCAAGGTCTCCCGGTCGGTTTCCACCGCTTCCAGGAAAAAGGCGCCAGCCGCCCGGGGTTTACCGTCGCGGCCCTCGCGGGCGCTGGACAAGGCTTCCCGCACCGCTTTCGCCACTGCCTCCGGACTCGCCCCCTCGCTTTTGGCAAACAGGGCTTTCAGCCGCTTCGGAGTGTCAGAAAGGCGGATAATGTCGCGGATAATGCCGTTGGCCCAGTCTTCAATCCGCTCCCGGTCTTCCATAAGGGTGTTGGCGATAAGATCGTCTTCCAGACCGACAAACTCGTCATTCTCGCCGCGGGAGCCAATTACCTCAAGAACCGTCACCCCAGCGTCACGCAGACGACTTAGGACAGTCGGCCGCTCCCCATCGCCAGCCACTCCCTCAACGCGTTTTTCCAAAAGGGCCCGGGTGAGACGGGTGCAACCCGGGATCAGGACCTGGCAATTGGTGTAGTCGATCACCCGGGAAACGCAGAGCGGGAGGGGTTTGTTTTCCTTGTCCATCTTGGCCAGGACATCGAGGATATCGTCGGTAAGGGCGTACTCGATAACCGGGTGAAAAGCCCGGAGAATGTCATCGTCAGAATCTAAAAGTGGAGCCCACTGTTCCAGGCGCCGCGTCTCCACCACCCCGACGTTTCCGCGGGAAGCATCGTAAGCCACTGGCAGGTTGGTGGTGCTGTCCATTTCCACCGCCAAGGCGCGCAGGAATGTGGTGGCGGCGACTTTGCCGGAACGGTCGATACGGATAGTCAACTGGTCCTTGGAGTTAACCTCCACCTGGATCCAGGAACCCCGCTCGGGAATGATGCGGCAGGAATGCAGGCGTTTTCCCGATGAATGCACTTCGGAAGAGAAATCACAACCCGGGCTACGCTGAAGCTGGGTGACAATCACCCGCTCCGCTCCGTTCACCACAAACTCCCCGCCCCCGATCATCAGGGGGATTTCTCCCAGGTAAACCCATTCTTCCACCGTCACCTTGCCAGTAAGGCGGACGCGTATTTTCAGGGGTCCGGCGTAAGTGAGGCGAAGCGCCCGGCACTCGTCCGGGGAATGGCGCGGCTCACCGATCTGGTATTCCAGATACTCAAGACTCACCGAGCCATCGTAACTATCAATGGGAAACGCCTCCCGGAACACTGCTTCCAGGCCATCATTCTTGCGTTCCTGCGATGGAGTGTCCATCTGGAGGAAATCTGAGTAGAAACGTCGCTGCGTATCCATAAGGTCTGGCAACGACATGGTTTGGAACGCTTTCCCATAATAACGGACAGCCTGGGTCATGGTGATCCTCGCGGGTTGGTAATGGGAACTTCACCGTTTTCCGGAAACCACAGACGGCGTCCGCCGGTGTAAACGCCACCAACGGACGCCGATTAAAGGATAATACAGCCCCAACTACTTTAATTCGACCTGGCCTCCGGCCTCTTCAATCTGGGCTTTCAATTTGTCAGCCGAGTCCTTGTCCGCCTTCTCTTTTATGGGACTGGGGGCTTTTTCCACCAGGTCCTTGGCTTCCTTCAGGCCAAGACCGGTGATTTCGCGCACCACCTTGATAACGGAAATTTTCTTGGTGGTGTCGGGGACACCCTTCAGGATAACGTCAAAGGTGCTGGGACCAGCGTCTTCCTCAGCCGCCGCGGCCGGAGCCGCTACCACCACCGCCCCGCCGCTGGCGGGTTCGATGCCATGGACAATTTTCAGATAATCAGAAAGTTCTTTGGCCTGCAAAAGAGTAAGGCCGACAATCTTGTCGCCAATGCTTTTAATATCGGGGTTCCAGTTGCGTTCTTCAGCTGACATCGCGAATTCTCCTGAATCAACTATCGGGGAAAGAAAAGAAAATAAAATAAAAGCCGTTAATCCTAGGCGGCGTCTCCGCCTTCTTCGCTGGCAAGCTTCTCGACTTGGCTAGCCAATAAACCACCGGCGGCGATGAATTGCGCCGACAGGCGGCCACCCATAGCCAAAGCCTGGCCAGAAATAATAGACTTGAGTTCTTCCCGGGTCGGGCTTTTGGAAAGGGCGATCACCGCCTCCCCCCCCAGGCTTTCCTGGTCAAGTAGAGCGCCATGGATCAGTAGCTCCGCGTGCTCTTTCTTGAAATCAACCAGAAAACGGGCGGTCGACACCGGGTCTTCGCCCCAGACAAAAGCGGTCTGCTCGTGGCAAATCGCCTTGGCGTCGCCAAGACCTAGCTCCTTCACCGCGATAACGGCCAGACGGTTACGGATAAACAGGATATTTCCGCCCTGGGCGGCCAGTCTACCCCGTAAATCGTCCATACCCTTGACGTTCAACTTGGGATAGCCAACCGAGATCAAGAAGGAAGCGTCCTTGAAGCGTTTTTTGTACACCTCCACTTGCAGTTTGTTAACCATGTTAGGCATAACACCACTCCCAGAAAAATTTTAGCCGGATTTTCTTATTCCGCCGGTGCGACCGGGTCAGTCTGGAACTGCAACCGCACTCCCGGTCCCATGGTAGAGGTGAGAAAAATTCCGGTGATGAAATCACCCTTCACAGCCTGGGGTCGGATCGAACGGATAAAGGCGATGGCGGCGGTCACGTTGTCAATAAGCTTGCTCGGCTCAAACGAAGCCTTGCCAACCACCATATGGACATTGCCTTCCTTGTCGTTTCTAAACTCGATCTTTCCCGCCGCGAACTCGGAGACCGCCGCCGCCACCTTGTCAGTGACGGTACCGGACTTGGGGCTTGGCATGAGTCCCTTGGGACCCAAAACCTTACCAAGCTTACCGACAAAGCGCATCATGGAGGGGTGGGCGATAGCTACGTCAAATTCCATCCAGCCGCCGGTGATGCGGTCAACCAAATCCTGCCCGCCCACCGCCACCGCTCCGGCCGCTTCCGCCGCCGCCGCCACCTCGCCCTCGGCAAAGGCCACCACCCGCATCGATTTGCCAATACCATGGGGAAGAGAAAGGCTTCCCCGGACCAACTGGTCGGCTTGCTTGGTGTCGATACTGAGTTTTAAGGCGAGATCAACTGTCTCGTCAAACTTGGCGGTTGCCTTTTCTTTTACCAGATTGACCGCCGCCTCGATGGTGTAGGGTTTGTTGCGATCATGATTTTCTGCCACCTTGCGGTAGCGCTTACTGTGTTGCAAAGGCATCTTTTTCTCCTGTCCGGCAGGGACTGTGAGTAAGTCGCTTCCAGTCCCGCCAGCGGTTTTGCGGCAAACCGGGAATTAACTCCCGCTCCACCTCCCGCCGTCCGGAAAAACCACTGTCGTAATTCACATAGAGACTCTGGCAAAAGCCAAAAGTCTGGCGCCAAAAAATTTCAGACCACGTCAATACCCATGCTGCGGGCGGTGCCAGCGATAATGCGTTTGGCATGCTCGCTGTCACGGGCGTTAAGGTCGGCCTTTTTGGCCTCGGCTATTTCCGCCAGGTGGGCCTGAGTAACCTTGCCAACTTTTTGCTTGTTGGGCACGCCAGAACCCGATTCAATTCCCGCCGCTTTCTTCAACAACACCGCCGCCGGCGGACTCTTCACCAGGAAATCGAAGCTACGGTCAGAGTAGACATAAATTTCCACCGGCACGATCAAACCCTTGCGGTCCTGGGTGGCGGCGTTGAAACGCTGGACAAACTCCCCCACCGGCACCTGGGCTTGGCCTAGAGCCGGACCAACCGGCGGAGCCGGGGTGGCGGCGCCGGCCACGCATTGCAACTTGATTTTGTTAACAACCTCTTTGCCTTTTTTTGCCATTGGCAACTCCTAGAACTACCTCAACTCCAGACTGGCCCGGACCCGCGCCAAATGCGGTTAGAACGGCAGACACAGTCGTGGCCTTAACCAGGCGAGAAGCGGCGCGCCTGACTCCCCCTACCAAGGGTAAATCAGGTGCGTTCCACCTGGTGATAACCCAGTTCAACCGGGGTTGACCGCCCGAAGATATGCACATTGACCTTCAGGTGGCCGCGATCGGGATAAACCTCCTCAACCACTCCCTCGTAACTGTCGAAGGGACCTTCCTTGATTCTTACCTGCTGCCCGATGTCAAATTCAATTTTAGGCTTGGGGCGTTCCTTGCCATCGTCAATGACTTTAAGAATCACATCCATCTCGGCGTCAGGCAGGGGCTGGGGTTTACGGGGGTCAGCTGAGACAAAGCCGCTAACGCCGGCTGTCTCCGTCACCAGGTACCAGGCGTCGTCGTTGTCCATGTCCATTTCGACAAACAGGTAACCGGGGTAGGTTTTCTGGTCGATAACCCGCTTCTTTCCATCCTTTTTCACCTCCGACACACTCTCGGTGGGAATGAGAATCTGCCGGATAACGTCACCCATGCCTTTGTTGCGGATTTTTTCAGCGATAAGGTTCTTGATCCGCTCCTCGCGCTCAGGCTGGACCTTCAGGGCAAACCAAGTGGCCATCAAGTAACTCCCAATATCCCCGGGGGTCGTGCCGACCACCGGAAAACAGGCTTTCCGGAACCTCGGGTAGATCCCGAGGCAGCGGAAAGGGGTAGCAATTCTCTAGCGGAAAAGAATATTCTGGAACAAGCCGTAGGAGACAGTGTACTGGAGGAAAAGATCAACCAGCCAGACGAAAATCGTGAAAATTATGGCGCAGATGATAACCACATAAGTAGAACCCCAAGCCTCGGTTTTGGCGTCGAAAAGAGGCATGACCGAAGGCCACACCACTTTTCTCAACTCATCGTCCATGTCTATCAGGTAGTCTGAGGAGCGGGGGGAACGGAAGGTGAGCCAGGCGAAAAGGAGAGCCACGGCCAAAAGGAGGATAATCGCCCCCAGGAAGCCAGCGCTAAGAAAATACTGGCTGCGCGTCGTCACCCCCAGGGGTCGCAACCAGCCATACCAACTGACTGAGGCGTAAACAGCAATCAAAAAACCCACTAACATGGTCCCAACTCGGGACGGCATACCCTGTCCGGCTTTATACACCAGTGAACTCCCTTCCGGCAGCAAAAAAATGGCAGGGGCGGAGGGAGTCGAACCCCCAGCCGCTGGTTTTGGAAACCAGTGCTCTGCCAATTGAGCTACACCCCTGCGCCACCGGTTCCGGCAAAGGGGCCGGTCCCGCAAAAGGCCTGTGAAAAATAAACTCGCTTACCGGCGGCTACTCGGCTATTTCCGTCACCACCCCGGACCCGACGGTGCGCCCGCCTTCGCGGATAGCGAAACGCAACTGTGTTTCCATGGCGATGGGGGTAATAAGCTCAACCGACATCTGGACGTTGTCGCCAGGCATTACCATCTCCACCCCGTCTGGCAACAGGGCTTGACCCGTGACATCAGTGGTCCGGAAGTAGAACTGCGGACGGTAGCCGGTGAAGAAGGGGGTGTGGCGCCCACCCTCGTCAGCGGTCAAGACATAAACCTCGCCCTTGAATTTCTTATGGGGCTTGATCGA
>JAITQC010000157.1 GCA_031289115.1 Planctomycetota bacterium | reverse complement strand
CATCCCAGACCTCGCCACTGACCCAGGTGAACCTGACACTCCGCCAGTAACCCAAGCCCAGCTACCCCTGGCTGACCGCGAAGCAGATGGGACAGAAAGCAGAGACTCCGGGGATAAAGAAGCCACCCCGCCCATCCTGGACGCCCCGGGCGTTGCCAGGAAAACCATCCCAGACCTCGCCACTGACCCAGGTGAACCTGACACTCCGCCAGTAACCCAAGCCCAGCTACCCCTGGCTGACCGCGAAGCGGACGCGACAGAAAGCAGGGACTCTGAGGACAAAGCCACCCCGCCCATCCTGGACGCCCCGGGCGTTGCCAAGGACGCCACCTCAGCCCTCACAACTGACCCAGGTGTCCAACCCGTCACTCCGCCAGTAACCCAGGCCCAGCTACCCCTGGCTGACCGCGAAGCAGATGGGACAGAAAGCAGGGACTCCGGGGACAAAGCCACCCCGCCCATCCTAGACCCGCTAGCCAATCCGGCGGAAGCGTCTCCTCCTAGCCCTACCTACAGGAGCCCCGCTACTGACAACAGCCAAACTGACCTACCAAGCAGCCTCTCTTCCAGCGAGGAATTAGGGACTCCAGAAAGCACACCCTTTTCCTCCACCTTCAGTTGGCCTCCCCTGCTTAGCCCCGCTCTCCCGCCCCAACTAAGCCCAGCTCCCCCGTCCATACCGGTGGCACCCCTGACAACACCTGCCTCAACCGGACGCGCTTTCACGTCTGATCCTTACTGGCGCGGCGATTGAATGCCGATTTGGCCTTGGCCGGTTTGAACTGGGGTAAGGGAAACTCCCAAGGTTTTCTTCAGCCCGGAAGGTGTTTGGGGATTGTTTTTCAGCCGGCTGAAAAAGGCGGTTTTAAACCTCGGGTTTTACCCTTAGCCATCCTAAAAACCTAATTATACCGAACCCCGCGACACTCGCCATAAACCAGGCCCTCCCATTTCGCGGAAGGGCCTGGTTGTCAATTCACTATGAACTCGGCCTTACCAGCAAACAACTGTCGAACCTGGAGCAAGTTCCGGCCCGGGACGACTACCCGGTTACCCCCCGCCAAACAAGCCTAAACAACCCGTAGGGGTCATTCGGGATTGGGGGTAGGGTAGTTGTCCAAGAGCCGCAAGGCTTTGGCAAAATCGGCCAATCCAATCGCCGAATCCACCTGCACACAGAGATTCTCTATGTCTTCACCGGAAAACTGCCGCAACTTGTTAAGTGCAGCGCCGATCTGGGAGGATTTTTCCGTTTGCAGGGCGTTACGTAAAGCCTGAATGATGTCCCACACCTCTTGGGAAGGCACCACCACACCGCTCGAATTGGTGGACTCGAACTTGGCATAACGCTTCGACATTGACTCCCGCAGGCGGATAGTATGACTGACCCGGGTGATCAGCATCTTGAGGTCATGCTGGAAACGCTCAATATTGGCAATGATGGTCTGACGGTCCCCTACGTTACCCGCATCCTCCAGAAGCGAGGCCTGTTCGAAAATGCGGAAAGCGCCAATAGTCAAGCTGGTGTTGCGTAGCACGTGGATATGCCCCAAGAAAGGACCAAAATCATCGCCCTCCAACGGGACAAAACCAAGAAAAGTCAGCCGCTCATCGGCATCGACACAAAACTTGTGGAGAAAGTCGAGATAATCCTTTTCCGAGCCACCGGAACGGATCAACCCCCGCTTAATGTCAAGACCTTCGATGTTCACTCCGCGCAACACCTTGTTGACAAAACGGACCGTGGTGGAACGGATATTGATCCGCTTGTGGGGCGGAATCCAGCGCTCCAGGATACTGTCCAGCTTTGTCACCTCGATTGGCTTAGGCAGATAATCATTGAAACCGTTGGTCAGATACATTTCCTGCATACCCGAGACAACATTGGCGGTCAGGGCGACGATGGGGATATTCGACAAATAATCGCCAGGTAGTTCGCGTATGCGCCGGGTCGCCTCGATTCCGTCCATTCCCGGCATCATATGATCCATGAAAACCACGTCGTAATGATGCGCCTGCACCATGGCGATTGCTTTTTCACCCGTTTTCACACAATCAACCCGTGACTCATAAGGTTCAAGCAGAAGCTTGGCCACCCGCAAGTTGGTGGCTATATCGTCAACCAGGAGGATCCTAGCCTGGGGAGCGGTAAAAGTGACCCGCTTGTCTTCGCGATCACCATATCTATCATCAATATTTCCATTGAGGATACCGGCTATGTTGATGACATGGGCGGGAAGGGGGATGTTTAAAATGTCTGTGGAGACGATTTCCCCAAAATGCATAAGCACCACTGGTGTCACCTTGACTGGCGAACCAGCTATCTCCTCCAAGGCCAGGGTTATGTTTTCCGAAGTAGACATAACAAAAGAGTAGTTGCCACTGGCGAGTTCGCTACGTAGTTCATTCTGGCGGTCAATCACCTGGCATTTCACCCCCAGGCTCTCGACCGTAGACCTGATCGACTCCGCCATTATCGGCTTGGCTCCGTAAACCAGGACCCCTTTGTCCATGGGGGTATCGATTCTGGCCAACACCCCGGAACCCACCACCACGGTCTGGGGGAGAACGATGGTGAAGGTGCTGCCCTCGCCGTAATGGCTTTCCACCTCAATATCACCACCCATTAACTGGCAGAGGTGACGCGAGATTGCCAGCCCCAAACCGGTTCCCTCAAAAGCGTTGAGGTTCTGCTTGTCCAGGCGGGTGAAGTTGGTGAAAAGATTGCCAAATTCGGTGGCGTTGATTCCTATCCCAGTATCGGTGACCGAGAAAGAAAAGGAGAAGCGGCCGTCCGGGAGAGGCTGCCCCGTTATCGAAAATTTGATATGCCCCGACTCGGTGTATTTAACTGCGTTCGCCAGGATGTTAAGAAGAACCTGACGGATCCGGATTTCGTCTCCGATCAGGCGAGCCGGGAGATTACCGTCGATATTGACCAGGAACAGCACCTGTTTCTCGGAAAGCCGCATCCGGATAAGACCAATTACGTTGTGGATTAGGGAGGAAAACTCGTATTCGGCGTTACCTATGTCGAGTTTCCCCGCCTCGATCTTGGAAAAATCAATGATGTCGTTGATTATTGACAGGAGGTTGGAACCAGCCTGTTTAATGCTGGCGGCATCGTCACGGATGTCACGAGGAAGGTCGTGGCGAAGAATATACTCAACACCGCCCATGACAACATTCATGGGAGTGCGTATCTCGTGACTCATCTTGGCCAGAAAATCACTCTTGGCCCGCGAGGCATCCTGGGCTTGCTGCAGGGCCAACTCAACCGCCCGGCTCTTTTCCTCAAGTTCCCGGGTGCGCTGCTTTACCGTCGCCTCCAAGACAAAACCATATTCACGTTTTCGGAGAAATATCACTAGGGTGGTCAGCATCACCACCAGGAGGATTCCCGAGGTGACGGTTAACCATGTCTCCCTCCCATGCAACATCTCCAGGCGGTAGTCGTAAACCTGACGCGTCCAGTGTTCGATAAAGGGTTCGGTGTCAATAAACCGGAGGACTTTGCTGATAATGGAACAAAGCACATTTTCCCGGAGGTTAAAGGCGAAGGTTAATGGGCAAAGATGATTGAAAATCAAGTTTATCTTGAAGGCTGGACGCGAGTAGAAAAAAGTGAGGGAGAGGAAAGTGCTTTTGGTGGCCATGAGAAGATCAATGCGCTTGGCCTCAAGATCCTGGAAAGCGGCCTGCCAGTTGCCGTATTTTATTACTTTCGGGTGTCGGGGAAAAAGCAGGTCGAAGACCTCGGCCATGGCGGTGCCGTCAACCACCCCCACCCTGGCCTGCACCACGTCACTCAGGTTTACATAGGGGAAGTCGAAAGACGATAACAGGGCATAGGAATCGACGAAATAGGGAGTGTCGGGGGTAAGGAAACGCTCCTCCTGGCTCTTGGTGCGGACAAACATCGACAACATGGAAGCGTCGCCGTTTTCCAGTTCACGGACCGAGTCTAGCCAGTCTTGGGATTGCACCGCCAGGGGCGTAAACTTAATATCGGTGAGCCGGGATATTTCCTGGATAACGTCAGGAGCCACTCCCTGGTACTTGTGCTCATTTTCATTGAAATAACTCACGGGGTAGTTGTTGTTTTCGATAATGATGGGTACCCCGGTATCCAACGAATTGTGGCTGCGAATATATTCCTTCTCCTCCTGGGTGAAAAGGGAGAAAAGCTGATGCCTCAGATAATTGTCGCTGGCGCGCTCATAACGTGCCTTGAGTATGCTCGGCACATCCGGATTCTGTAGCGCTTTTTCCATCATGGCGAGAAGAGGAATAAGAGCGGGGTCGGAGCTGGTTAGAAACACCGGAATGACAATGCGCGGGAAGAAATCTACCGCCACCAACCCCTCCCGCCCAAGCGTTGAGAAATGCGACAGAGGGTTGGGACTCTGATCCACCAGAGCATCGATCAATCCCGAATTTAAAGCGGTGAAGGCAACGTGATAGGAGGGAAAAAGACTTAGGGTGAATGTACCACGCAACACCGCCTCAACTTGGCGGCGCACCCCGCTTCCTTGGATAAAACCATAACGGATGGCGCGTTTCCGAGAAATGTCAGACAGGTCGCCGCTTTTCTTCAGGCGTATCATTTTCAGCGACCGGTTGACAATGGGTCCGGCCTGATTCAGGGTCAGGCCGAGGGGAAATTCCCCACTAGCGATGGTAGTTATAACGCGTTCTCTACCAGCCATGGCGGCGGCCAGTTTATCCGGACTGACCAGCTCCAGCTGGACGGGTATTTGGAAGAACTGGGAGAACCATTGCGCGAAGAAACGGGAGAAGCCATCCACGGGGTGGTCTTCACTGGAAAAAGCCTCCGGGCTTTCCGGAATTACATAAGTCACACCAGTTGCCTGGAGTTTGGCCAGAGCCTGGATGTCCTCTTTCGTCACTCCCGGCAATTCCTGGTAAAGAGGTGTCGTTACCGGGAAGCCATCATCCTCGCCGGCTGACACCCAGCCAGCCAGGCAAAGGCCAAGTAGTAAAAGGGTAAAACCTGGGAAAAACATGAACAGGGCGGTTATTCCACCGGAGCATCGCCCAGCGCCGAGCCTAGAATCCATATTTCTCCTCTGGCTTAGACTAAAACTGGCTCCGGTTGGTTAAACACCGGGCGAAAAAATCCGTACCCCTGCCGGGACAACACCCACTCTGCCAGGTTCCCCGGGAAAAACGGCCCGGGGTCGCCTCCCCCAGTTACCCCTATGCCCGCTCGCCTTCTCCGGCGCCAAAGAAATACTGGCGTGGATCAGGCCGTGGGATGGCGCTCGGGAGGCGGGAGAAGCACTGTGCCGGTTGTTATCCCGTATTTCTCCAGGGTGGTGTGTATCCGCTCCGCCATGGCAAAAAGCTCATGGCGGAAGTTGGCAAGCTCCTCGTCAAAGAAACGCAAGTCGCTGTCTTTGCCCGCCTGCTCCAGTCGGGCCGCCTGTTCCGCCAGTTCCATCGCCCCGATGTTGGCGTTGGAACTACGCAGGGAGTGTAAACGCGCCGTAAGTTCAAGCAGGTCGTCCCTGCCTTGCGGGCGGCGGAGTTCGCCCAGACTGGCATACACATCCCGGCAGTAAAGTTCAAGAACCTCCAGGTAGCCTTTTTCGAAATTGCCAAAATTGGCCATTCCCATACGGATATCAAGGCCAGTAATAGTCATACCGCTGATACGAATGATGGAACGGTGCATATCGGTATGGCGGGTTTTTACGCGCTTTTCGATGGGAAGCCAGCGTTCCAGAATGCCATCCAGAAGGGATGCTTCGATAGGTTTACTCAGGAAGTCGCTAAATCCGTTGCTGATAAACATTTCCTTCGCCCCGGAATCGGAACTGGCGGTGAGGGCGATAATGGGTAAGGCCTTAAAATAAGCTCCGTCCTGGCCCCGAATAAGACGCACCGCCTCAACTCCATCCATCTCCGGCATCAAATGATCCATGAAAACCAGGTCATACTGGTGTTCACTAACCATGCTTATCGCCTTCTGGCCGCTTTTGACGCAATCTACTCGCATTTCATACGGTTCCAGAAGAAGTTTGGTGACTCGTAGGTTGGTGGTGATATCGTCAACCACCAGCACTTTGGCCGAGGGGGCGGTAAAGTGAATCCGCTGTTTATCCCGTTCCGAATAATCATCTCCCACATCCAGGCCATTAATGACATCGGCCAGCGTGAGAACATGGGCGGGAAGGGGTATGTAGCGGAATCCCGAGGGAATATTCTCGGAATAATTGGCGAGAATCACCGGCGTCACCCAGGGATGGTCGGTACCAAGCAAGTCAAGAACCTGGTCAAAACCCTCGGTGGGGGAAAAGATGAAAGTATAACGCGCATTGGCGAATTCCTGGCACAGATCCTCGAAATTGTCCACCAGCTTGTTTTTCACTTCCAGACGGTCGAGGGCGCAACTGATGGAATGGCCCACCGGGGGACGTTTTTCATAAATGAGAACCAGCTTATCGGCTGGCGACTCAACTGACGCCAGGGGAGAGTCGTCCACTATTCGCTGCGGCAGGATGACGGTGAAAGTGCTACCCATCCCAAAACTGCTGCTAACTCCGATGTCGCCACCCATGGCGCGGGACAAATGGCGGGATATGGTGAGACCCAGGCCAGTGCCGTGGCCGGCATCATACTTATTTCCCAAGCCTCGGGTAAAATCATGGAAGAGTAGCTCAGTGTCGGAATCGCGAATGCCAATACCCGTGTCGGATACGGTAAAACGGATCTTTATCGTTTGCTCCGGCACGTCATCCGCTTCATCCCGCATCACCATGAAAAGGATATGCCCCTCCGGGGTGTATCTAATGGCGTTTACCAGGACATTAAGAATAACCTGGCGCAACCGAAGTTCGTCGCCAATGAGCGTCCGGGGCAAACGGTTGTCTATGTCAACCAGAAAGGTAACCGGCTTTTCCGACAGACTCATGCGGGCGAAGCTGATGACGCTGGTCAAAAGGGAGGGTAAATCATAACTGTTGTCAATCAACTCCATTTTACCCGACTCTATTTTGGAAAAGTCGAGAATATCATTGATAATCGCCAGCAGGCTTTCACCCGCCTGCTTGATGTTGGTGGCGTCATCAAGAATGTCCCGGGGTAGGTCGCGGCGGAGGATAAATTCCATTCCCCCTATGACGGCATTCATTGGGGTGCGTATTTCATGGCTCATACGCGCCAAGAATTCACTTTTGGCCCGGGCGGCTCCCTGTGCCTGCTGCAAGGCATCCTCGAGAGTATGGGTCTGAGTCTCGAGTTCCAGGGTGCGCTTATTCACTATGTCGCTAAGCCGCAAACCCGCCTCGCGTTTGCGAATCAACATGATGAACAGCATGGTCAGTATACAGGCAAGAAGGACCATGCCTCCCACCAGCCAAGGTATGTTTGAGCGTATCGATTTCTGGTTGTAGTCACTCACCCGGTTAAACCAATAGTCCACAAAACTAGGGATATTCACCAAGTGGAGGGTCTTGTCCAGGATGGACTTGAGAACCGTCTCTTGGTGCGCCAACCCCAGGGACGACTCCACAGGTTGATTAAAAACCAGGTTGGTCTTGTAAATCGGGTGATCCAGGAGGTTGGCAATCTCGGCAAAAATGTTTTTCGGAGCCATCAAAAGGTCGATTTCCCCGTTTTCCATAGCCAGTAAGGCATCGCTCCAGTTCCTATAGCGGAAATTCCGGGTATGTTCAGGAAACCAGTTGTCAAAAAGGGCGGTATAAACCGAGCGGTCCAGCAAGCCTACCCTCCACTTCGCCACGTCTTCCATGGTGATTTCGGGAAAAGTGACGAGGGAGATCATGGCCAAATTATCAACATGAAATGCGGTGGTGGGCCAAATAAAGGTGGAGTCAGGTTCCTGGGTGTGGGCGATTTCCGCCACCAAAGACAGTTCGCCAGCTAACAGTTTATCCGAAATATCCACCCAGGACTGGGGTTTTTCGTCGGGCTGGCTAAACTTCAAGCCGGTCAAGGTAGAAATTTCCGCGAGAACATCAAAGGCGATGCCACGCCAGCTCCCCAGATCCGCATCGTAAAAACTGACCGGATATTTGTCATGTTTGGCGGCGAAGCGTATAGCGTCCGCCTCCTCCCGGTGTTTACGAATATAGGCTTTTTCCTCTTCATTAAACTGCAATTCAAGGAAGCGGCGAATGTAGTCATGGCAGCCACGGTTGTAAAGTAAGGTCAAACCCTCCAGGAACACCTTGCTTCGCATAGCCTTCTCAACCGCGCCAAGAAACGGAATAACCAGTGGGTCGCTGGTGCTGGTTGACAACCCAACCGGCTGGTAGAGGAGAGGGAAGACGTTCTCCGACGTTACGGGACCATAAGGTGAGATGGTGATGGGTATTTCTGGACCCTCGTCAAAAAAGGCGTCCACCTCCCCTTTTTCCAAGAGTTCAAAAGCGATGTCGTGGTCCTTGACCCAGACAGTCACAAACACCCGGCGCAAGGCCGCTCTGACGCTTTCCTGGTGGGCAGTCCCCTCAATAAAGGCAAAACGCGGGAAATCTCCGCCCAGGCGGTTAAGCGGCGACTGTGAGTCGCGGCGATACACCTTGATCGGCCGCACCGTAACGGGGGGGGTCATGTAAAATTCCCGCCGCCACTCCGGAGTATCGGGAAGAGCCGAGGTGATGCTCGACGTTTTGTCGCGAAGGGTGGGGAGTAATCTTTCCCAGGGGAGAATCTCCACCCTGATATCCAGTTCGAAGATGAGTGAAAGCCAACTGGCGAGAAGAGAGGAGACACCGGATACCTCGCCATTGTCCAGGTAAAAAGCCTCAATCCCTGGCGGCATGACATAGCGGATAGGCGTTCCCCGCTGACGCAAGTCATTAATCGCCTGGATTTCGTTGGGTGAAAGCCCAGGAATGTCGGAGACAACAAAGGTGGGTAATTCTTCCAAACTATTTATATAAGGAGTCTGTATTTCCGGTATGGGAGGGTAATTAAAAACTTCGCCACTCCTGGCAAAGCACAGGATAATGCCTAAAAACAGCGGCAGCGCCAGTATCCGGATAAATGTCCTCATGTCATCTCCCGGCGCTTTCTAACCACTCTCCCACCAGACTGGCGGCGTTATTAAATTCCGACACCAAAACCAGGTCCGATAGGCTGGCAAAGTCACCCGGTGAAACCAGAAGTTCGAGTTGCTCCATTATGCTGTCAACCTGGGTGATGTTCTCATTTTTAAGTGCCTCTTGCAGGTCCATCAGGATCGTCTGCATCTTTTTCATGTCGTGATGGTAGGCGGTGGGCGAGTCGCCAACCGCATGTCTGATACGCTGGACCAAGAGGTCAAGATTCTCCCAGAAAGCCGGAAGGGCGGCGGCTATGGCGTCAAGATTGCCGGCTTTGCCAGCATCCTCGAGTTTGGCCGCTTGGCTGGCGATTTCCGTAGCCCCGATACTGGCGCTGGCGCTTTTGACCGCGTGAACATTCATGATAAAGGTGGTCAGGTCATCCTCGTCGGGAATCTGGACAAAATCCTTGAGACGCACCTCCACATCCCGGCGGTAGAGTCGGAGTATTTTGATATAGGCGTCTTTGGACCCATCACTGGCGGCCAGACCAATAGTGGTATCAAGACCCTCCACTTTAAAGGGAACTTCAACTTCCACTTTATTATCCTGCAACATCTCCAGGACCTGGAAGCGTTTGTCCTGGGGGATCCAGCGTTCGATAATCCGGTTCAAGCTGGCCAGTTCAATAGGCTTAGTCAAGTAATCGCTAAAGCCTTCCGAGATAAATTTTTCCCGCATACCGGTGAGAGCATTGGCGGTGAAAACAATGATGGGAACTTGAAGAAAATAACCATCTCCCGAGGCGCGAATGGTTTTCATAGCCTCGACTCCGTCCATAACCGGCATCATATGATCCATAAGCACCAGATCGTAATGGTTTTCCTTGACCCGGCGCACTGCCTCCTCGCCGTTGTCGCATAGCTCCACCCGCATATGGTAGCCGAGGAGCAGGCCTTCCATTATTTTGAGGTTAGTGGCGATGTCATCCACCACCAAAACCCTGGCTTCCGGCGCCAAAAAGCGAATCTGGCTGTGGGTGGAACGCTGATTCATGTTTAGCCCGTTAAGGGCGTTGGCGATTGACACCACATAGGCAGGCAGGGTCAGGGAGGTGACGTTGGAATGGCTGGCGACAAAATCCAGGTCGGCCAGGACTATGATCCCGGATTTAAGGCCGTTGGTGCGTAGCACCGTCTCGGCCTTTTCAACTTGGTTTCTGGGTAGCATGACATAGCGGTAGTTGCCGCTAACAAGCTCTTTCCATAACTCGTCGGTACTCGCCACGGCCAGGCAGTGGACCTTCAAACACTCGAGGCTTTTGGCTATCGACTCGCGATAGAGCTCGCGCTCATCATAGATGATAACCGGTTTCTTCTCGGGATACACCACCTCCGCCAGCAAAGCCCCCTCGATATAAGTCTGGGGAATAGTAGCGGAAAAAGTGGAACCCTTGCCGTAAATACTGTTAACCTCAATGTTTCCGCCCATGGCCCGGCAGAGGTTTTGGGAAATCATGAGCCCAAGGCCAGTTCCTTCAATTCCCCGGTTTCGTTCCAATTCCATGCGGGAAAAACTGTCAAACAGGAATTTCATGTCCTCGGTGCGAATGCCGATTCCACTGTCAATGACGGTAAGATGTAAAACAAGATGGGAGCTGTCTAATATTTCCGCTGTCAAACTCAGGCGGATGAAGCCTTCGTTAGTGTATTTCGCCGCGTTGGTAAGGAGGTTGAAAAAAACCTGCCGGATATGAACATCGTCACCCACCAGATTCCCGGGTATATCCGGCTCGACATCCACCAGGAATAATATGGGTTTTTCAAATATCCGCACGCGCATGACGTTGATGACGCCACTCAACAAATTGCCGAGGGAATAAGTGGTGGAGGCGATCTGGAGGTTACCTGACTCAATCTTCGACAAATCGAGAATATCGTTGATGAGCCCCAGGAGGTTGGTACCAGCCATGCGGATGCTAGTAAGGTACTCCATGGTGACAGGGGAGGATTCGTCGCGCATAGCCAGTTCACTCATGCCGATAATGGCGTTCATCGGAGTGCGTATCTCATGGCTCATGCTGGCGAGAAATAGGGATTTAGCGCGGTTGGCCTGATCCGCCTGATGCCGTGAATACTCTAGATTGGTGATGTCAAAGAAAATAACCAGCACTCCTTCCAGGGAGGAGTCGTGGTTAAGCATGGGGCTAATGCTGACTTCAAAGATATTTTGGCCCTCGCTCGAACCCATATTGATGTTCTGGGTAAAAATCTCGGTTTGTCCGCTTCGCATGGCCCGACCCAGGCGATCCATCAACACTTCGCCGAAGTCGTTGTCAACATAGGTATGAAATACCTCGTTAAACTCGCATTCGTTGATAACCCCGAAGGAAGGTATTCCCGTAGCATCAAGAAACGAACGGGAACAATAAATAAAGCGAAGGTATTGATCTAGGAAGACGATAATGGACTTGGCATTTTCCAAAAGCAGATTGAAATACTTTTCTTGCTTCGATTTCTCCTCCACGATCATCTCGCGGAGCTTATCCTTGAAGGCGTTCTTTATTTTGGCCCGGTCGATAGTGGCCTGGGCCTCGGCAAAACTGTGGCCTAAAGAGCGGCATTGGTGTTCCAAGCGGCGGTTTTCCGCCTGCAAGCGTTCAATTTCCGTTACCAGATCAAGAATTTCGGTTGACTGCCGCCCCATTCTTTTCTCCGCTAACAGCCAGCATGACAATACCCTCCGAGACAATCCCGGTTCAACTCATGGGTTATCCTAGGCTAACTCTAAGGTTATTTTATCTTTGTAAAATAGTCAATTGCATTATCTCGCCCATGGTGGTAAAAACCCACCCCCTCTGTAGTATAAATAGTGGTTAGCGGCCGACCTTTTTACCCCGCCGGGTGAAGCGAAAGGATATTTAATCCCGAAAACACTTTTCACCCCAATATAAAAGCGGCTATTCACTCTCCGGATCGGAGGGGAAAACATTCTCTCCAATTGTATTACAATACCGGCAATGATGTTGTGTCGTCAAAGGGCCTCTTTTCCCCTGGCGCCGGGTTAGCGGGAAAACCTGGCTAGCTTAGCCTTTTACCGTTTAAGCCTGATGATTATCCTGTATACCAGTAAATCAGTGCCAATTCCCCCCCTCCCGCCCTTTAGCCCTTTCCGGATTTCTGTTGATACGATTAACCTTATTACCTTGCA
>JAITQC010000135.1 GCA_031289115.1 Planctomycetota bacterium | reverse complement strand
CTGGGGTCTTCTATCCCGCCGCCGGTGAAACCCGCTCCTTGGCCCTTAAAACCCGGGCGAAGGCGCCGCTGGGAAGGGCGGGGCGGGGAGAGGCTAACTTAATCGTCCTCCCAGGGGCGGGAAGGAAAGGAGTTTGTGCCCTTTTGGCCTGAATTGTCCGCCGAGTTGGGTTGGTCAGGCGAAGGATGGTAGTGGGCGCCACCTTCCACGGGAGAAAAGATGGATTTCTCATGTTTTACCGAGAGGTCAAGGTCATAGAAGAAACGCTCAAGAATCGGATCCGGTTTGATTTTTATCCAGTCCCCGCCGGTCTCAAGGCCGACGTGCTGGTTGCCAGCTAGCCAGGCGGCCCTTAGAAGTATCTTCGGGTCTGGGCTTTCAGCCCGCACCACCTCTTCCGGGCGGCAGATCACCCGTGCCTGTTCACCGCTGGGGGCGACGAGGATGTCGCCTTCCTTGAGCTCCTGGGGCTGTTGGGAGAGGATGATAGCCACCTCCTGCCCGTCCGCCGTTTTCACCCGTCCCCGGCGGCGTGAGCGCTCCTGGTAATCAAGTGGGAGGGCGATGGCGTCAGGGGCAGCGACCACTCCCAGGTTTTTTCGGAATTCTAGCATGGGGACACCTAAAACAGTAGACAAAGCGGGGCGCGGGGAAGGACAGAGGCAGTTCACCAGTGAGGAGCGTTCCGCCACCCGTCCGCCGCCAGTTTCCGGTTTAACCACTCTTCGGTGTGTAAGAAAGTTGGGGCGCCGATACCGCCTACCGGGCGTGGGGGGTGTTCCCGCCTCGCCCTAAAGCAATCGGCTAACATTTCACCCCAGACAGCTTCCTGGCGACCGCTAGCCAGGTAGAAGGCGGGGGTGAGAGTTAACTGGGGAAGGGGTGGCTTGACGTAACCACCGCCTAACCGTTTTATATCCGTTTTTAACCGGCTTGCAAAGCGAAAGCCCAAGGAAAAAAGAGAAAAAATCGCTTTGCCCTAGAGGTGCCCCAGGCGGAACCTAACCCGGTCTTGGCTTAGACGTTTTTCCCCTTTAAGCCACGGGGAAGCGGTAGACTTTTCTAAGCCTCTCACTGGTGCCGGAGTATTTTAGCCACCCCTAACCTGCCTAAGTCGGGCGGCGGCGGGGCTGGCGGTAACGGGTGGCTAGGCCGCTCTTTCCCGTCCTTCGGAGTTCTTCCCGCAGGAAGCCCAGGCCAAACCTCTTAGGATGTTTCGCCCCGGAGTCGCCGGGGAGAGGGACGGGTCAATTATTTTTAGCAAATAAGTTTCCGAAAACCGGAACGGGGTAAAAAAACCCAAATCCAGGAAAAGACGGGACAGAATAGCCTGGAGTGGACTAAAACGCGGGTCGAGTCTGTAGAGGTGGGGGGGGCGGAAGCGGGACAAATTTGTTAGTCCCGCGCCATATTTGTACCAGCTTCAGAGGAAGGAGAGGGAAAAAAACACCGCCTGGTCCTTAGCGGGCGGCGGTGTGTAATTGCATGAAGACCTTAGTGGCGCTAGGCTTTTTTCGCTTTGTGGGGAGTGTGCTTACGTTCGCTGGGGCAATATTTTTTCACCTCCAGCGATTTGTTTTCCCGCTTAAGGCTAACCACATAGTTACGGGTCTGGCAACTGCCACACACCATTTGATAGACTTCCACCGGGTTTTTCTTCTTCTTGGCCATGATACTGACTCTCCATGCTCTGTCTAAAAGGCGCAGGGTGGCGACCGGTCCCCGGGATGTTTGCCAGGTCACCCCGGTCAGGGGAAAGGCAAAGCGCCACCTATCAGCATATCCAAAGGGCAGGGTGGGTTTGCCGCCGCCCACCACCCCTAAAAAGATACGCCACCACCTGGAAAAAGGGAGTGGCGATGATTCTTACAAAACCAATATTGGGGAAGCGGCGGTTTTTGTCAAGCATAATATTGGCCGCCAGCGGAGCAAATTTGCCGGGTAGCCTTGGCTGGGTGGTCTAGGCGACATAGCTAACCGGGGGGAAAGCGTGGCCGCCCGTTTTTTTCTTAATACCTATCCCCGGACCCCGGCTGGTCCGGCCGGGGGGGTAGTAGCTAGTCCCTAGGAAAAACTAGCGCAACCAGAGGTCGCCGTCATTGTCCACCTGCATCTGGGGAACCCAGGAAATCTCCCAGGGATGTCCATCCGGATCGGCGACATAACAGGTAACCGCGCCCCAGGGCATTTCATCCGGGGCTTTCAGGGATTTGCCGCCCACTGACAGGAAGAGCTGATAATAGGCGTTAACCTCCTCCTTGGTGCGGGTGTTGATGCCGAGGGTGATGCCACCGGGGACGGTGGCCAGGCCATTAAGATTTTGGTCAGACAAAAGATCGTTAAGCGGATAGAGCGAGAGCACCATTCCGTTTAGCTGGAAGAAGACTATGCTGTCGTATTTGTTTCTGGCCACCTGTTTCCAGCCCACCGCCTCGTAGAACTGGCGGGAACGGGTGAGGTCGGTAACGCCAAGCGTTATTAGGGACAGGCGCTGGTCCACCAACTTCGCCTCCTGCTCGACAGCGGGAGCCTGGGGCGCCGGGGTTGGCGCGACCGCTTCGCTGATTGGGGTGACCGCTGGCTCCGCTTCCCTCTCCACAATGGCCTGGGGGAGGTCTTCCTCAGGGTCGGCTTCCGGGAAGGTGTTTTCGGGGATAATCACTTCCACTTCGGGTGGCGGCGCTGCTAACGGGGCCTCCGGCTCGGGAATCGCCACCGGCGCTTCCGGCTCAATTATGGCCGGCGTGGCTTCTTGTTCACTTAGGGCTGCGACGGCGGCAGCGGCGGCTTCGGGGTCGCGTTCGCGTTCCAAGGCGCGGAAGGCGTCCTCGGTAGTGGGTGACTTGGCAAGGTACTCTTCCAGATCGTTATTCCGGTTTTCCTCCACCGCCAAGTTGGCACTGTTGTCGGTGGGTGGCTCGGGATGGATGAACTGGCTTGACTTCAGGAAAGTGTCGTAACGCAGGGTGGCCCGGATTGGGCTGGTGACTTGGACATAGAGGGCGTAAATCTGCCCCGCCGGCGGGGTGGGACGGACATTACGCAGTTCTAAAACAACCTGTTCCCCGGCGGCGAAGGTTTTCTGCGACGACACCAGTTGCACACAACTGCAGGAAGTATAGAGCCGGCCGAGGGTGACAGCGGCTGGGCGGGGAGTCTGTATTTCGAAAGACATGATGGGGGCAAGGTAGTTGGGGTCTACCCGCTCCGGGATATCGGTGGCGGGACGGAGACGATAACCCCGGGCCTCACCTACCGCCTTGACGTTACGCATGGTGGAGACCAAGGCGTCTTCGCCCAGGACAACGTGGGTGATTAAGACGGCGCCAAGTATGGCGAAAACGAAGAGAAGCCTGCTGGGGTGAGACTTCTTGGGCATGGGTTTTCCTTTTCTACTCAGGGCAAGCGATAAAGTGATGCCGTAGCTTCCACGGAACTCCTACTGGCGAGCGGGAAAAAGGACAAGGCGAACATCTCCCGCCAAGGTTAAGCCGGTTGCCAGCTGGTTATGCCAACCAGGGATAAAACCTATATTATTAGAACCCCAAACACCGGTTTTGTCAATGCCAAGGCGATTGTTTGGCCAGCCGCGCTTGCCAGGATAGTGGGGAAAAGGGTGAAGG
>JAITQC010000120.1 GCA_031289115.1 Planctomycetota bacterium | reverse complement strand
CAACGCAAAAGACCTTAATTTGACAGCCTTCTTTGCCTGAAGGCGGGAGAGGCCTAGGGCGTAAACCCGGTATTGAAATGGGTTGAATCGCTTCCGTGGGTTACCGCTTCCGGGCGGGGCTGAACTACGCCTATTCCACCGGCTAATATGCGGTGTCCCCGTGCCAACACAACGCGAACAACGCCAGAAAGAGAGAAAGAAAGACTCCACATTAACCGCCACAAGGACGCCTACAGCTTCTTCTCGCTATCCTTCCCCGCCCGGAAAGGCGGGGGCTTGCCGCGGATATAGTCAACCTTTTAGACCGTTACGTCCCATCCAGATAACAATTTCTTTCTGCAGCGCCTCGTCCTTGGGCCAAATCAACTCCAGTTTGTCTTTGCCCTGGCGCTTTATCATCGAGGCGCGTTCAAAGGTGGAGATGGGGTCTTCTGTCATCCGCACTCCAACCCCTAGGGCGCCGGCGACCTGCGACACGGCGACAACTTGACCCGCGTTGGCGTAGACGTAGCGGAGCAAGCGCTGGTGGATAGGGGTGGCGGTGAGGGGGCCAATCGCCATGGGGCCAGAAAGCCTGAGGTCAGCGTTACGGCCAGCTTTTGGCACTGGCTGCACCTTGACGAAGGTTATGCCCATGGTCCTTCCCTCGATCCAGCGCACCAGACCAAGGCCGGAAAGCTCGTCCTCGCGGCCAGGCACGTTGAAGCGCACCTCGACCACGGTGTTGGGGGGGAAGGGGTTGTCGAGGTCAATAGCCACCCCGGTGTCACCGGTGATGCTGGTGATCATGCGGGTGATGACATCGGAGGATGCCTCGACCCGGAGGATGCGGGTGATACGCTGGGTGGGTAGGGGAGCGAAATTCTTGCGGTTCTCCTGGGAAACCTGGGTAGCCTCAAGAAGCGAGGCGGGTGGCGCCGCCGGGCGGAGTATTTGCTGCACCGCGTCAAGCTCATTAAGGAGAGCCTCCGGAGTTTGCTGGCGGTTAGCCGGGTCCTTGTCCATCATCCGCATGATAAGGGCGCCAAACACGGGGGGGAGGGAGGGATTGATAGCGCAGGGATCCGGGCGGTCGGCCGAGATTTGCTTGAGAAGTACCCCGACCACGCTGTCGGCGTCGAAAGGCACCGCTCCGATAACCATGCAATAGAGGGAGACGCCAAGGCTGTAAACGTCGGAACGCGAATCCATCGGCAGGCCCTTGGCCTGTTCCGGGCTCATATAGAAGGGGGTGCCCAGTATCAGGCCGGACTGGGTGGTGGCGGCGTCGGACTGCATGAACTTGGCCAGGCCAAAGTCGGCAATTTTCAGCACGTCAGTCTTGGTGAGCATGAGGTTTTCCGGTTTAATGTCACGGTGGACAATATTAAGCTTACGCGCTTCAATCAAGCCCTTGGTGACCTGGATCGCGTACTCCACCGCTTTTTCTGGCGCCAGAGGACCGTTTTTGTTAAGGAGCTCCTGAATAGTGCCGTTGTCGACATATTCATTTATGATATAATAGAGACCCTGCTCGTTGCCATAGTCGTAAACCTTGACAATATTCTCATGGCTAAGTTTAGCGGCAGCCTGCGCCTCGACTTCGAAGCGCTTGATGTAAGACGGGTCGGAACCGAATTTCGGGTCGAGAATCTTGATGGCGACTTTTCGCCCAAGTTTTTCCTGGTCGGCCAGGTATACCACTCCCATGGCGCCCTTGCCGATTTGGCTGATGAGACGACAGTCGCCAAAGATTTTATTGACCAAATTAGTTAAAGAAAAGGCACTGGCCGTCATGGGAATTCCTTGGGCTTAACGCGTTATGTGGAAACAATGCGTCTAGAGGAGACACTATAAAACGTAGAATATTATAAGGGCGATCTCTTGGGTAGTCAAATCAGAAAGCCCAAGCGAGGGCCAGGGCACTTCTTCTCCCAGGCTCGGGCTTGGCCATCGGGGAGGCCCGGACACAGTTTTTCCTATCCCGCGCCAGTGGCCTTGTGTAGCATGGATGGCGTTCATAGGTGACTCCTTTCGGGGCGACAGAGGGCAGTCTCTTGACAGGCCCCCGTTTCGCCAATATCCTAGAAAACTTCTTTTTAAAGGATTAGTCATCCCCTTACCCGGATGGATTAATTTAGGAACCCGGCATGAAGAACAACGCGAAAAATAATTTTCCCCAGCCGAGCGTGCGCCGTCTTCCCGCTTATCTACGGATGTTAAGAAAGTTGAAGGGGGATGGCCAGTTCCAGATATCCTGCACCCGCATCGCCAAGGAACTGAACCTCGACTCGACCCAGGTGAGGAAGGATTTGGCCATCACCGGCATCGCCGGGAAACCCCGGGTGGGTTACGAAATTAACCCCCTGATCGCCTCGATTGAGGTTTTTCTCGGCTGGAACCACAGCATGGGCGCT
This sequence comes from Planctomycetota bacterium, assembly GCA_031289115.1. Lineage (GTDB taxonomy): Bacteria > Planctomycetota > SZUA-567 > SZUA-567 > SZUA-567 > JAITQC01. The sequence goes on along the minus strand of JAITQC010000120.1, from coordinate 1,757 downwards.
TTTCTGGTGGGGGCGGGAAACCTGGGGAAAGCCCTGATCGGCTATGAAAACTTCACTAATTACGGCCTCCAGATAAAAGCCGCCTTTGACGTCGACCCGGACAAGGTCGGCGAGACCATCTTTGGCCGGGAGGTCTACCCCCTGTCCCGGATGGGGGAACTCGCCCGGCAGGGCGGGGTGATGCTGGGGATTCTTACCGTTCCCGCCCAGGCCGCCCAGGCCGCCAGCGAAATTATGGTGGCGGCAGGCTTAAGGGGGATATGGAATTTCTCTCCGGTCAAACTGGACCTCCCGGATTCAGTGGTGGTGGAGAATGTCGAATTGGTGAGTAGCCTGGCGGTTCTGTCCCTAAGGCTGTTACGCTAAAGGTTGGCGCCCCTCGGCCGGGAGGGTCCCCCTAGGGCTAGGAAACAACCGGCTACCCCGAAAAAACTTGGCAATTAACCCTGGGTATGGTTATTATTAGGTACTTACCTGGGTATTTTCTTTTCCGGCCGGCCTGGCGCGTTTACGCCGGGCTCTTTGCTCAAGGCCGGTTTTCCCCGCCCCCGCTTGCCGGGTGTCAGCAATAGATTAGGAATGGCGGCCATGAACCTCCTGGATCAAATCAAGGGTGTCCATAAAATTGTCACCCTGGAGATCCCCGAGCGTCTGCCCACCCGTATCCTGTGCCTCCACAAGAACGAGACCGGCGGACCCGGGGCCTACTATGTCCTGGCCGAATGCACTGGCAAGGGGGCGATCAAGTGGCGTTCGCTTATCAAGGACAATTCCCTCTGCCGCCTCAAGGACGAGTTGATCCTGAACATCACCAAGGAGGAGGTGGTGGACAAACTGGATGTGGCGACAATCCTCCTTTGCACCATTGACGTCAAGAACACCTAGGCTTTCTCTAAACTTACTTAAGCTTACTTAGGCTTTTTTTAAACTTTTTTTAAGCTTTCTTTAAACTTACTCTGGCCGCCCCCGGCTAGCGGGGCGGACCGTGTTTTCCCGGGGCGAAGCCAGGGGCGGGAGTGTTTCCGCTGGTGGCGGTAGCCCTTTTTTCTTTTGCCTTTCGGCCGCCTCCGAGCGCGACGCTGCCGGCAGTTTGCCCTGGGTTGTCAATGTTTGAATCCCTTACTGAACGTCTCAACCAGGTTTTCCGTTCCGTTCTGGGCCGGGGCAAGTTGTCAGACGACAATATAGCCGAAGCGATTGGCGAGATTAAAACCACCCTGCTGGAAGCGGATGTCAACGCTGCCGTGGCCGCCGCCTTTATCGACCGGGTTCGCGCCTCAGCTCTCGGCATGGACATAGTCCCTGGGGTCTCCCCCGGGCAGTTTTTCATCAAGGTGATTAACGACCAACTGGTTAGTCTCCTCGGTGGCAGTAACGCCGGGATTAGCTGGGCAGCCTCAGGCCCTAGCGTAGTAATGCTTTGTGGCCTCCAGGGCGCGGGTAAAACCACCACCGCCGCCAAGCTCGCCCACCGCTGGAAAGCGGCGGGGAAGCGGCCCCTCTTGGTGGCGGCTGATGTCCAGCGCCCGGCGGCTATCGAGCAACTTACCACCCTTGGCGGCCAAGTGGGTGTGCCAGTCTTTAGCCAGGTCGGCGGCGACCCGGTCGACATTTGCCAGCGCTCCCGGGCGGTGGCTAGCGAGCACCAGGCTGACGTCATTATCCTGGACACTGCCGGACGCTTGCACCTAGACGATGTCCTGATGCAGGAACTGGAGGCGATTAACCAGGCGGTCAATCCGGCCGAAATACTTTTT
>JAITQC010000106.1 GCA_031289115.1 Planctomycetota bacterium | reverse complement strand
TTTCTCTCCTGCGCCAGGCCGGGGGGTGGGTGTTTGTTTTCGCCTTCTTGTTCGCCCTGCTTTACTGGGTTTTCCTGGGGCGCCGCCGCCGCGACGGGTTGACTGGCGTCACTTCCCCGGGTGAAAGCCGAGAACTCGCCAGGACGGCAAAACCACAGGCGAGCGAGTTACCGCCAACCCCTGACTCCAATCTTAGCTCCTGACACTCCCGGCCAGCCGGAAAACCCGCAGTACCTGCCATGCGTCTCACCACTTCTTCTTCCCGCCAGCCTTGACTGTGGCAACTTAGACAGAAGGCTCCCCCCTCCGGCGCTAGAAGCTCCCCGGCCAGGCCAAGAAGTTGGTCCAGGTCCCGTTCTAGCCGCCATTCTCCACCTCCCCGCCGTTCCCGGCCAAACCGGGGCGGGTCAGCCAGAATCAGGCCATACTGCCGCCCCCGGCGTTTTTCCCGAGCGAGAAAAAGCAGGGCGTCGTCCACCAGCCAGCGAATCTTACTTGCCGCCAGGCCACTGGCGGCCGCGTTTTCCCGGGCGGTCCGGACCGCCCGCCGCGAGGCGTCCAGGTGGACTATTTCGCTTGTTCCCCGGGCGAGCCAACTGGCGGCTAGCCGCAGGGTGGCGAGTCCAGTGTGGGCAAAGAGGTTAAGCACCGGTAGCGCTGGCGGGGGTAGCCGCTTTTCTAGCCAGTCAACCACCGCCAGATGTTCGGGGAAAACGCCAATTTGCCCCTGGCTACCCGGGGTTAGCCCCAGGACAACCGGAGGAAAACCTACCCGCCAGTCCGGTGGCGCGCTTCCCTGCCAGCCTGAGCCAGGAGTGAAAACCAGCCCGGCTTTTTCCCAGGCCTCAGGTCCCAGGGCGGCTGGGTGTAGTGCGGCCGGGGCGGGGCGGACCAGGGTTACCGGGCCAAAGCGCTCCAGGCGTTTTCCGTTGCCACAGTCAAGGAAACGGTAGGTTGGGTCATTGCTGTTTATTAGGTCGCTCCCCTCGCCCATGCCACCGTCCCCTCTTCCTCTGCTTACCCACTTCCTTCCTGCCCGCCTTTTCCCCTATCCCAGCCAGTTTTCCAGCATTATCCCCCGGGTCAGTATGAACATCAGGGGAACTGTGACTAAGCTAGCCAGGGTCATCCAGACAATAGCCCGGGCGGCAAGCAGGCTGTCGCCGCCGAAAACGTCGGCAACGCTTAGACCCGCCACGGCTGGCGACTGGGAAAAGACGATCAGCGTTACCAGGTATTCGCTAGGGGTGAGGTTTAATCCCAAACGTCGAAGAAGTATAAGGACCAGGATTATGAGAAGGGGAGTTACGACCAGTCTAACCAGGGAGGCGCTGACTAGCTGGCGGTAGCCAGCCCATTCGCCTTTCCGGAGCTTGGCGTTAGCCCGAACCGAAGCCGGGCTTAAGCGCCGGCTTATGGGTAGGCTGGCTGGCTCGTTTCGGTCGTTAGCGGCCAGGCGCACCCCGATTTGGAAAATAGAGATGCTTAGACATGTGCCACCCACCAGAGTAACCGCCTCCCAGACGCTAGCCAGTAACCCCAGGTGCAGGGGGAGGCTGGTGAGTTCGGCCACACCCAGGTTATGGAGGTCGCGTAACTGGGGAATAAAGAGGGCGATCAGGATCCCCAGGGCGGTGGCGATGATCTGGCGGTTAAGGATCAGGTCTCTAAGCGCTCCCCAGCCAAAACCCGGGTGAAACCAGGTCATCCCGAAAGACCAGACATAAAGGGTAATCCCCAGGTTAAAGAGGAGGACCACCCGCACCCCGTCCATGCCAAACAGGGGTTCGCAGATGACTAGGGGGAAAAACATCCAGTTGGGGATTGCGGCCAGGAATCGGTAGGTGGGCCGGGTGGCCGGGCGCGACAGGGAGTAGGCCGCCAGAATTGAAATCAGGTCAGATAGAGCGAGAAGGAGGAAAGCCAGGAGGGGGAAATGCCAGTAATTTAGTATGGAATCTCGGGATACGGTTCTTGACATATAAACCATTACATAAAAAGGCGTTGCAATGGAAAGAATGTAATGGCTAAGAACGGTGAAAGAATTTTCCGGAAGCAACTTCATTCGACGGGCGATAAAGCCGACAAATATTAATAGGGACATTGCCACTAGTTTATAAAAAATCACCGCTTCACTGGGCATGACTGGTCCTTCCTGTCGGGGAGTTTTGCCGTTGGTCCCTAAGTGCCTGGCTAAAAATTTGGCGCCAGGGTTTTGCCTTTGCCCCACCGGGTAATCCGGGAGGGAGGGGTTGGCGCCCTCGCCCGGGGCTTTGGGAAAAGTACATTCTCTCCCCAGGTCGGGGAAAGGGAAGGAGAAACCGGGCGAGGGGAGGCGGATTATTCTAACGCCCCGGATGGCAAGGGTGTTTTAGCTTGAACCGGGACAAGCCGAGAGTGCCTGAGAGCGGGAGACGATAGGGCTTAATGCTTTATATTCAACTGGCCTGGCGTTACGCCAGTAGGCGATTGGTGAATCTTATAGCGGTGCTTGCCCTAGCCCTGGCTTTGGCAGTGCAGATAGTGGTTATGGCGGTGTTGGACGGCATGCTGGTAGACCTGGAAAGACGCCTGGGAAACCTGGGAGAACAGGTAACCCTGACGCTGCATGGAAATATTCCCACCCGGCAAGAATTTGCCAGCCTAGCGCGCCGCCTGGAAAGCGACATTCCCGGAGTCAAGGCGGTTACCCCGATGCTACAGCGGGTCGGCTTTGTCGAGGGGAGTAGCGGCGCCGGTTATGTTTGGGTACAGGGAATTGATCTGGCGGCGGAACTAAGGGAAAGTTCACTGGCTAGCCACCTCCTTTCCTATAAGCCAGAATTGGCCGCCCCGAGTTGGCAAGCGGGTGAGCAAGGCGAGGAAGCTCTGCCTGGTCTCTTTATGGGAGAGCAACTGGCCGACAGCCTGGGTCTGGCGGCTGGCATGGAAGTCGAGTTGTTTTACGCTGACCGGAACGCTGAGGGAGAGTTCCAGACGCGTTCCCGGCGCTTTCGCCTGACCTCCCTTTTCCGGAGCGGAGTTTTTGAGCGCGACCGCTATGGCGTTTATGTTCCCCTGGAAGAAGCGGCGGATTTTTACCTGGCTGACACTTACCCAGACGCCGGGGAGCGGGTGGAAATGTTTGTTCTCTGGCTTGAGGACCCCTATCAGGCCAATGTCCTGGAGCCGGTGGCGGCTAGCCTTATAGAGAAATCGCTTCCGGAAGGGGGGGTAAGTTCCGACACCTGGCAAAAACGCTGGGCCGAACTCGCCAGCGGCATGCGTTATGAAAACAACCTGATGGAGTTGGTGCTTCTCCTTAACGACCTGGCCAGCGGTTTTTGCGTCTTTGCTATTTTGGCTACGCTGGTGAGCCGGCGCATCCGGGATGTTGGGTTACTGCGCTGTATCGGTATGTCGCGCCTGGGGGTGTTAAGGATATTCCTGCTGGTGGGGCTGGTAATCGGCCTGGCGGGGGGTTTACTAGGCACCTTGTCCGGCGCTTTTCTCGCCGGTCCGCTTTTTTTTGAGGAATCGGGAAATGACTGGCGCCTGGCGGGGGGAGGAGCGGTGGCTACCCCGCCTCACCCTTGGGAAAGGCTTTCTGACCGCCGTCCGCGTCTTGACCGCTATTATCAAACTCTTTCGGGGGAACCCTTGTATCCGCCCCGGATGTTTGGCGTGAGTGGTGAAGCCGGGTTGCCGGTGGTAATTTACCCTTGGAAACTGGGCTTGTATTTTCTGGCTGTCCTGGTGGTGTCAAGCCTAGCCGCGCTCTATCCCGCCCTCTCGGCTGCCTGGCGGGAACCGGTGACAGCCTTGCGCGAGGTGTCTTGAAGCGCTGTTAATTTTTCGCTAGGGAGGTGGCATGCCGGAGTTAGCCCTGGAGGCTACGGGTCTCCATAAAACCTATCATGACGGTGAGGGGCGCCTGGCGGTTCTCCGGGGAGTGGATATCAATCTGGCGGTGGGTGAAAGTATGGCTCTGGTCGGAAGAAGCGGCTCGGGGAAAAGCACCTTGTTAAACCTTCTCGGCTTGCTTGACCGCCCCGACGCTGGCGAAATCCGGGTGGGCGGAACGGCGACGGAGAAACTTGGTGAATCTGGCCGTAACCGCCTGCGGGGCAGGGAAATCGGTTTTGTCTTTCAAAATTACCATCTACTCGGGGATTTTACCGTTGAGGAAAACGTCATGCTTGGGGCGGCGGTGGGCGGCGGTGGCGGTTTTCGCGCCACTAACCGGGCCCGGGCCAGGGAATGGTTGGACCGGCTAGGTCTTATAAGCCGGGCGGGGCAACGTCCTTTTCGCCTGTCGGGCGGGGAGCAGCAAAGAGTGGCGATTGCCCGCGCTATGCTAGCTTCACCCAAGGTAATGCTCTGTGACGAACCAACGGGAAATCTTGACGCTGCCACCGGTAGGGAGGTGGCGGACTGGCTTTGGCGCGCCTGTAGGGAAACGGGGATGGCCATGCTTTTGGTTACCCATGAAATGGCCTTGGCGGACCGGGCGGACCGGGTGTTTGGCATAGCTGACGGGGAGCTTTCCCTGCTTCGCCCCCCGGCGGGGACTAATAATTGAAAAACCCACCTTTGAGGGTGGCGAAGGGGACTTCCGGCGCTGACCGGGAGTGTATTGGGGGCTGCCAGGGTAGTAATGGAAATCGCCTGATTTCCAGAGACGGCGGCCAGGGGTAGCTTTTGGATAGGGTTGGACTTCCCCCGCTCAAAACGGGATAGGGAGCGATTCCGGAAAGGTCCAGGTATGAGGCATATTTTGAGAATGTTGGAAGACTTGACTGTCTATCGCAAGCTTGGGATGTTCATGCTATTCTTGACCACGGTTTTTCTCATAACCACTGGTTGCAATGAGAAAGCGAGCACCTACCGAACACCCGGGCCCAGTATTTCCGCGGCTGACCGGATTCTGGTACTCCCTTTCCTTGACTCCCGCACCTTCACCGATCCCAAGGACGTCTACCGGGACAACCTGGGTGAGCATGCGCGGGATATTTTTGTCGCTGCCCTTAAGCAAAATGAGATTGGCAAGCACGACAATGTCATAGTCGACAACCAGTTCCGTCCCCTGGGGTCGATGACTATGGCTGAGGCGGCGGCGGCCGGCAAGGCTAGCGGAGCTGATTACGTGGTGGTTGGGCAAATATTCAGCTTCACAGAAACGCGCGCTGCCAGCATACCCCCTCGCGCTGGCATGTTTGTCCGCCTGATTTCGGTTAAAGACGGTTCCCTGGCCTTTGTTGGCGACCATTACCAGGCCGCCACTGTGCCGATGGCGAACGGTGGGCGCGAGCTCCAGGCCCGGCTGGTGGCGGAACGCCTTATCGATGGCATGGCCAAAGAAGTGAAGCCAAACCTGCAGGCGATTGGGAGTTTCCCCTTCTCCCTTAACGCCCTGGCGTCACTATTGCCTGACCGGGAGCGGGGACGTTTGGATGAAGTCGAACCCGACGTGATTCCGGCTCCCCCCCCGCCCCTGCCGGACTTTGTGGTGGTGGAGACCCCGGTTGGCCAGGCGCCAGGCGCCGCTCCGGTTGCTCCCGAGGTCCTGACCTACGGGGAAGGGGAAGACTTTTACCGTTTTGGCGGGGAAGAGACTCCTGCCGCTAGCCCGGTGGCGGAAGAGGTGGTGAGTAACAACTCCGAGGGCACCAAAGGAATTGACCTTGCCTCCACCGCTTCCCTAAAAAGCGAACCGGCGGTGGGGGAGTATCTTTCCCGGGGAACGCCGACCGGAGGTGTAGTGGCTGCGGAAGGGGATGACAACCTAGCTGCCTCGGCTACGGAGGAATTGGTCACGGAAGACACCTGGACCGAGAACGACGCGGACCTGGAAGAGGATTTTGATCTGGAAGAAGACTTTGATCTGGACGAGGTGGTGGCGGAGGTAGAGGATGAGGAAACGTTTGACGCGCCAATTATCGCCAGTGATTCCAGCAAAGCGGAGCGGGAAGCGACGGTGGTGGCCGCGGCTGCCTTGAAGACAGGTGACGAGTTGGAGGAAGTCCTTTTTGATGAACCCGAGCCAAT
>JAITQC010000100.1 GCA_031289115.1 Planctomycetota bacterium | reverse complement strand
GCGGCGTTCTGCTGGGTCACCTTGTCCATCTGGGCCACGGCAGTGTTGACCTGGTCCACCCCCTGCGCCTGCTCGTTGGTGGCGGAGGTGATTTCGCCAATCAAGCGGGCAACCGTCGCTGAACCCGCCTGGATTTCCTTGAAGCTGCTGTCCAGGTTGGAGGCTATTTCCGAGCCATTACGCACCCGTTCCACCGTCCCCTGGATAAGGGTGGTGGTGTCACGGGCGGCCTGGGCCGAACGCTGGGCGAGGTTACGCACCTCATCCGCCACCACGGCGAAACCCTTCCCCGCCTCGCCAGCCCGGGCCGCCTCGACAGCGGCGTTAAGGGCGAGCAGGTTAGTCTGGAAGGCGATGTCTTCAATAGTCTTAATAATCCGACTGATCTGGTCGGAGGATTCGCTGATCTCGGCCATGGCTTTGGACATGTTTTGGACTGCGATAGCGCCAGTGCTAATGACCTTGTTGTTGCTGGTGGTGGTATCGTTGGTCTTGTTGGCGTTGTCGGCGTTCTGCCGGGTCATGGAGGCCATCTCCTCCAGGGCGGAGGATGTCTCTTCTAGACTAGCCGCCTGCTCGGTCGAACCTTCGGCCAGACCCTGGGAACCTTGGCTGATCTGGGAAGAGGCGGAGAAAACTTCCGTCGAGGCCGAACCCAAGCCGGAAATAATATTATTCAGGTTCTTGATAATGGAGGTAACGGTGATAAAGGCGAGGGTAATGGAGAAAAGTATACCGATAATACCAACCGAAAGCATGATGATGTTAACCATGCGGGCCAGAGCCGCCGCCTCCTGCTTACCTACCGCAATCAACTCTTCAAGGTTGTCAAGGAGCTCGTCAGTAAATTTGTCGAGAGCTATGCGCGCTTCAGCACCCTTGGTGTTAATGAGTTGAAGGGCCTTGTTGGTGGTGTCGGCGAGAACCAGGGGAATAATCTGGGATTTAACCACTGCCGAGGCTTTTTCGTCAAATAACTTGGCGGTGGCAGCGATCTTGCCACCACCTTCGGAGGCGGGAATCTTTTCCGCCAGATAAGCCAGGTCGTCAAGAATCGACTTGGTGGAAGCTTCAATATCTGACTGGTAACTCGGAACCAAACTGCGGTCAGGATCGGTCATTAACTTCAAGAGGGCCAAACGATAGCTGGCTAAGGTAGTCGCGAGCCCGGTGGACTTTTCCACCAAGGCCTCTATCACTTCCAGTTCTTGGGGATTATCATCTCCAGAGGCGAGGTGTTCCCGAAGCTTGGTATCCATCGTGTCCACCAATTCCTTAAGGTTACTGGCGATGGTGTTCCAGATTTCGCTGAGGGAACCATTGATCTCGGTAGCGCGATAATTGGAATTTTGGATGGAAAAATCCGCCACTTGCGCCGTGACATTGACATATTCATCCCACAAGACCTTGATTCTACCCGGACGCGCCATTACCTCTTGAGTCGATCCGGGCGGCAAGTTGCTGGCGTAATCGGCGATTTCCGACGCCATGACGATTTCAGTATCCTTGAATTCACCATCGAAGATGCGTTTAATTTCATCGTTATTGTTAGTCAATAACATGCTATCGATGGCAATTCTGCGGGAGAGGAAGGTTCTGTCAATCGTATGAAGGGCATTTGACTGGCCGGAACGGAGCTCAGTCAGTTCCAGCACACTATTGAGTCGGGTTATACTATATAAACCCACACCCAAAATCACCACAGCCACCAGAAGGAGGATGAAAATGATAGTAAAAATCTTTTTCGACATCGACATAACACTCTCCTAATATCCAAGCCGTCAAAATTAATAGCCCGGACAGTCCTCCTGTCGGCCCATTAATACACAATACTCCCTAAAAAATAATCCCCGTATTCTTCGTTAAAACCCCTCTACCCACTGGCAAACTACACCGGGGCAGTGATATTTCCAGATATATTTTAGCAGTGACCCAACAAAGGCAAAAGGCCGACCTTGACTTGCCAATTATAATATAATCACATAGTTAAGTAAATATAAAAATTCCTACCCCTCACAGTTGCCCGGGGAAGTGAAGCAATTTAGCTCCCGGCGCGAAACCCTTGACCTGGCCTTTTTTTTACTGCCACGCCAAGGACTGCCACACCTAAGGGCGGTATAGATTACTGGCAACAAATCCGTCTTTTAGCAGTTTTCGCCTCCTTATGGGTGAAAAACAACCCAGTGACTCCACCCGCTGGGTTTTCCCGCCGTGGCTCCAGGTTTTTTGACTTAACCCGAGGTTGCCTCGACCGGAGCGTTAGCAAGGCACTTAAACGTTACCGCAGTAAGCTCCTGGAACAGCAAAACGCTATCCCAGCCAGGCACTTTCAAGCATCGCCTTAAACGCCACCTCCAGTAATCAAGCCAGAGAATTCTTAATACTCCAACGTTTCCGGACGTTTTTCGGGAAATCCTTGGGGGTGAAGGCGCGACTGAAAAATAGTAGCGCTTATCCACCCGGGTTAAGCCAGTGTTCTTGTCCTTAAGCTTAGTGACGACCTGGTGACCACTTGACCTATTACCGCTAGACCTGTTAAAAACCCCATGGCGTTAGGTTGCCATCCTGTCCTTTAGCCTCAGTTTATTTAACAACTCCGCTAGCGCCTTTAGCGCCGTGGATTTGGCGTTTGTCTTGATTTCTCCCAAGACTAAATGATTCTCGCCTGAATAGGCGATACGCCAGCCCTGCCGCAACCCTTGCGGAAAGTTCCCCCCTTGGTTAATTCAAAAAAGAAGGATCGACCTTAGTCATGTCTGTATAACTCCGGGAAACCAAGTGGAGCAGGATTTTTATGGTCTTACTTGGCTAGCCAACTTATAACGAATTATGTGGCTAGCGAAATAGATACTCTCGCCTAGTCAAGGCTATTGTACTATGCTGTACCGCAGTTGAAGGTAGGAAAGTCGCCGCCGGCGACACCAACGGCAAACTGAAGGTATAGGAAGGGGACAAGGGCCGCCGCTGACGCTTTAGGGCGTAGATTAGGCCGACTGCCAGAGGCGGAGCTTCCGCCGCCGGCTCCGGTCAGGGTATTTATGGAAGGAGTTAAAAGGATATGAATATTAAAGTTCTCTATCACTCAATGACGGGGAATACCGGGAAGGTCGCGCACGCCATCGCGGACGCGCTTCATGTCGAGGCGGAGACGATCCGCCAGGAAACAACACGCTTTCCCGATCCCGTGGACCTGCTCTTCATCGGGGACGGAATATATGCCGGCCATGCGCATAAAAAAACACGGTCCCTCATCAAACAGCTGGAGCCTGTAACCATAAAAAACGTGGCCGTGTTCGCGACCTATGGAGGGCATTCTGGGATAGGCGCCAAAATACAGCAAATGCTTGTGGACAGGGGCCTGCAAGTCATAGGAGAGCCATTTACTTGCAAAGGGCAGGCGTGGCTGTTTATAAACCGAAAGCGCCCGAATGAATCCGATCTGGCCCTGGCCCGCGAGTTTGCCCTGGCCATGGCCCAGAAAGTGGCGGCAAAGTAATTTCGGGTAGGTTTATAGGGAAAAAGCATCGCCAGAATGAGAACTATCCTTTACCGAAAAAGCCCGTCGTGTCGGCGCCGGTCGCTTGCCAAGTTCAAGCTAACCCCGGCGGAGTAGCCTTTTTTACCGCCTGGCAAGGCGCTACGCTGGGTTGTCAATACCAAAAAGGAGCAGCCTTAGCCTTGCCCCTTCCCTCCAGGAAACCCAGCGGAGCAGGGTTTTTTGCCGTAATTTGCCGGTAAACTTCTGGCGAATGGTCAGGCTAGCGATACAGACACGCTCGCCCAGTCACCTTTACCGTTCCGGGACAGTCAGTTGACTCACCACCTGGGAAAAGAATCGCCTTCGGCAGCCACCCCGAATAGAATAGCGCTGGTATGTCCATAAACCCTTAAAAACTCCCCCGCGACAGGATAAATATGCCTCCCCCTTCCGGCGCTTATATCGGCCGCCTCGCTCCCGCCCCCACCGGTTCCCTCCATATCGGTAACGCCCGGACTTTTCTTTTGGCCTGGCTAAGGGCGCGACAGGCGGGGGGGAGGATACTACTCCGGCTTGAAGACTTGGATCACCCCAAGGTAAAAGCCGGGGCGGCCGGCGAGCTTTACCAGGATTTGGCTTGGCTAGGTCTAGACTGGGACGCGGGACCGGCCCAGGCTTTAGCCGCCTCCCACCCAGGTTCGCTACCCGCCGTCCCCGACCCTTATGTCCAGTCGGAAAACCTCGCCCGCTACCGGGAGGCCCTGGAGCAACTCTACCGCCAGGGCAAAATCTACCCCTGTGTCTGCCGGCGCCAGGAGCTTCAGCTTTTCCAGTCCGCTCCCCACTCCGAGGCGGAGCAACGCGAATACCGTTATCCTGGCCACTGCCGGGGACGTTTCCCTGATCTAGCCGCCGCTCGGGCCGAGCGGAGTGACGGGAAGGTAGCCTGGCGTTTTCGCCTAGACTCGGCTGAACTCACCTGTTTCCAGGACGCCTTCGCCGGTTACCAGGAGTCACGCCTTGACGCTTGGTCTGGCGATTTTCTGGTCGGACGGGAAACCGAGGCGGGTTACCAGCTGGCGGTAGTGGTAGATGACCACCAGATGGGAATTAGCGAGGTAGTGCGCGGGGACGATCTACTCCCTAGCACGCATCGGCAATTGGTTATTTACCGCGCCCTTGGCTTTTCCCCGCCCCGCTTTTGCCACTTCCCGCTTATCCTTGGCCCAGATGGTCGGCGCCTAGCCAAGCGACATGGCGATAGCCGCCTCTCGCGCCTACGGGAAAAGGGGGTTAAGCCTGAACGCCTCCTGGGTTGGCTCGCCTGGTGCTCGGGCTGGAACCAGGATTGGCGACGGGAAGTCTCTCTGGCGGAACTTGTGGCGACGGCGGATTTTAGCCGCCTACCCCCCCAGCCGGTGGTGGTGGATAAAAACCAGTTGGCTGAGCTTGGTTTTTAAGCCGCGGCCGGGTTAGCTAGGCCCTGCCATACCCTACTGAAGCGAAGCGGCAAATTAAACTCGCCGCTTTTCCTAACCCGGGAGACGCTTGCCTTAATATGGTCATATCGAGTTAAGGGTACCGGTAGGGAGAGAGAGAGGAAGAGAGGAAGAGAGGAACCGGGCGGGGAATTGCGGGAAGTGTCGCTTGGGGCCAAGCTAAACCAATGGGTTAAATTTCGCCAGGAGCGGTTTGCTTATCCCGTGCGAGCGCCTGATAAAACCAAACCCTAGCCGCGCCACAGGCGTAACCCATTTTACGCACGGCAGGTAGCGCCAGTAATGCCCGCTTTCCCGCCTAATTTACGGTGAAACCGCGGTAAAAACACTTGCCCTCCGGCTGACCCTGACCCCGGGCTAGCGCCCCCCCGGGAAAACGCGGTGGAGAAAGGGAAATCCAGGGGGTGTTTCCGCCGCTTGAGGCGCCGGCCAGGCGGCTTAGGCGCCAGGTTGGCCTAAGGAGCGTCGCTTTGGGTTAGTTATTCACCCGGTGTTTTTCCCCTAACCTCCCCTCTGGCTGGGAAATTGGAAAAAATTAAAAAACCTCGGGACAGCTGTTTTAGCCGGGTCGGGACGGTTTGTTTACCAGCTTTACTAGTCTTTCTCCCCCCTAATTGCCACATCAGTGGTTACGGGTGGGAATTGCCGCGCCGCCTTAGGGAAATACTTGAATCGCCCCCCCGGCGTGGCCAAGCGGGTGTCACCCGGGTGGCGAGGCGGGTTAGCGCCGCTTCCCCTGGCTTAAACCC
>JAITQC010000093.1 GCA_031289115.1 Planctomycetota bacterium | reverse complement strand
CAGGCTGGCAGCAGCATAATGCCGGGGAAATACAATCCGGTGATCCCGGAGATGCTGATCCAGGTGGCGCTCAGGGTGATGGCCAACGACAGCGCCATCGGCTTCGCCGCTGGCCGGGGGGAGTTTGAGCTTAACGCTTTCACTCCTCTAATCGCCGACGCCCTTCTGGAAAGCTTGGGACTACTCACTCCGGCGGTAAGACTTTTCCAGGGAAAGTGCGTAGAACTGCTGGTCCCGGACCGGGAAAGGTGCCTGGCCCACCTGGACGCGTCGCTGGCTTTTGCCGCCGCTTATGTCGAAAGCCTAGGTTATGACCGGGTGAGTTCCCTTATCGCCGCTAGCCCGGGCGACCCGGCCAGAGTCAGGGCTGCCTTGGACCAGGCCTTGACAGAGCCGGACTGAAAGCGCGCCGGGGTGGTGGCTACCCGGTTGCCCTGAGGTTTTCCCGGCGATGGCAGCCTTTCCTCCCCTTCCCCTACCCCTTCCTTTTCCCCCTTCCATCCGGTATCACCGGCGTGTACTTGTCGAGGCAATTTCCCGCTTTTTGATCCCCTAAGAGATGGTTATGAAGGGTTTGATGAGTGGTATCGAAAAGCTGCACAAAGTCATAGAGAGGCCTGGTGTGCCTTCGACGGTTCCGATCTATGCGCAATATATATATTTAAAATAGGGGAAAATGAAGCATTAACCGTTGAAAGCGAAACTACTCCAGGAAAAATACTGAAGTTATGTACGTTAAAAGTTGACAGCAAATTACCTATAGTCAATATTGCGAGTGCATTCAACGAAAGCAAACATGAAAAGACAGATTTTACTTCCCATACATCCAAAGTTTGCTGATTTGATAGTGTCAGGCGAAAAAACATACGAATATAGGAAAATTCTGCCGCTTGAGGAGATTTCTCATATTGTGTTATATAGCACATCTCCTATACAAAGAATGGTCGCCATTGTTGAGGTTGTCGAGGAAATATCAGATACTCCGTTAAAATTATGGGAAAAAACTTCAAAGGAAGGCGCAATCTCCCTGCATTATTTCGAGCAGTATTTTTCCGGTAAAAAGTATGCAAGAGCGTATAAACTTGGAAAAGTGTCGCCTCTTGTTCCCCCGATTGCGCTTGATAGACTATGCGTGAGTAGTCCGCCACAGTCATTCCGATATTTGTCAGCCAATGAATTCAATATTATCTCGCCGGCTTAGTCAGCCAGGCGCCTCTATTTACTCCCGAAGTACAGCCCGGACCTGAACTCGGACGAATATTTGAACAATGCTGTGAAATCCAACGCTGTAGGCCACAGAAGGGCGAGAGACAGGAATGACTTGAAAGCGAATGTCTGGGTGTATCTGTGGAGTAAGCAAAACAGCCGAAGGCGTATAGGCTTCTTCCAAGAACAACAGGTAAAATATGCCGCCATGTAAACTATATGGAAGCCTAGAAAATAGTTGGATAAACCGCTGGTTTTTCCGGGTTTTTAACGCCAGAGTAAATGGCAGAGGGGTGGGGAGGGGACGCCAAGTTCACCCCGGACGTACTGGGACCATTATAGGGGTGGTAACCGAGCTACCGGTGTTTTAGCCAAGAAAAAGCAGGAAGTGAAGTCAGGGGATAACTAACAGGAAGGTCGGTAGGATCAAGCGGTCGGGGCGACGGGTTTTTCCAGCGTTTCGGCCGTCGGACTATCGTTCGGGGCTAGACACACCTGGAGGACAAAATCAAACCCCGCTCCCTCGAAAAGCACCACAATGTTAGGGGCGCCCTTCTGGTGGAAAATTTCCTGGCCCGGGTCGGTGATGACGTTGGGAATGGAAATGGTGAAATGGTAGCGGGTTTTCACCAGGGCCGCCTTGGCCTGGCCGGCTATCATGTTGATGATTTCGCCCACCGCGTCCTTGACATCCTGGGTGAGGTCGGTAGCCGGCGCCTCTCCTAGCATGTTACCCACCACCATACAGGCTAGTTCGCGGGGCAAACTCACCACCACGCTACCGCTGGCGATTCCCGCCAGGGACATGGCACCGGAAACATCGCCCATCATTTTGTAGTCGTCTTTAAGGAAGATTTTCTTGCGCTTGATCTCGACCTGACACATCTGGGAGAAGACATTTTTGGCCGCGTCAATAAAGGGGTTGATAAACTCAACATTGACAGTAGGCCGGGTGGCCTGGCCTTTTTGGACCGCTAGGCGTATGGAGCGGATGAGGTCGTCAGGGTCGAGGGGTTTGTTGACAATACTGGCCGCCCCTGCCTTGATTCCCGCCAAGGCGGTGCCGGCTTTCATCTTGGGGCAGAGGAGGAGAATCGGGGTGTTGGGGTTCTTTCCCTTAGCGGCGTGGATTAACTCTACCAGAGGGGGTGGATCGGATTCCCAGTCGATCAAGAGAATCGAGGACTCATCCAGGTTGGCAAGCAGATCCTCTTTGCCAGAAATATGGACAAAGTCGACATTTGGTACGTGTTTTAGCTGAAACACTCCCCGGATCATGTTCGGTGTGGTGTTGTTTTCTGCAACGGTGATAACTCGCATTTTAATCTTTCTTGAGGAATGGCTCCAGCTTCGTTTTCACAATGTCAGGAGTGAAAGGCTTGACAATGTAGTTATTGGCACCGGCCTTGATCGCGGCCACAACATTTGCTTTCTCGGCTTCGGTGGTAACCATAATTACAGGTAGTTTGGTGCTGGGGATGGTCTCGCGGATCTTGGCAAGGAAGTCCAGCCCGTTCATGTTGGGCATATTCCAGTCGGTTAGGACCATGTCGACATCGGGATTAGCTTGGAGTTGGTTCAAACCCTCCACCCCATCGCCGGCTTCGACGATGTTGTCATAACCACTTGATTTTAAGATGTTAGAAATGATGCGACGCATAGTCGTCGAATCATCCACCACCAGGATTTTCATAGTCCTGTCTCCCACTAAACTTGCCCGGTCAGAGCAAGGATATCACTGTATCAGTAACCCTGTCAAGGGGAACAATTTTTTCTACCGCTCCGGTTTTGATCGCTTCTTTTGGCATGCCAAAAACCACACAACTCTTTTCATCCTGGGCGATGGTGCGAGCCCCGGAATCGTGGAGGTTTTTCATAGCCTCGGCGCCGTCCTTGCCCATGCCGGTAAGCATGACCCCGATACCTTGGGCCCCGACATTCTTGGCGAAGGAGTTGAAAAGCACCTCCACCGAGGGTTTGTGGCGGCAGACCAGGGGTCCCTCGCGGGTTTCCGCCACCCACTTGTTCGGACCCTGGCGGCGGATTAGCAGGTGGAGGTTGCCGTTGCCGATAATGGCGCGTCCACCTTTGACATCCATCCCGTTCTCGGCCTCCAGAACCTCAATGGGGGTCTGACGGTTGAGGCGCTCGGCAAAAGCCTTGGTGAAGGAGCCGGGCATGTGTTGCACAATTAGTATTGGCGGGCAATCCACCGGCATGGTGGAAAGAACCGCCTTCAAGGCCTCGGTGCCGCCAGTGGAGGCGCCTATGGCGATAACTTTGTTACTGGCCTTGTTTATTCGCCGGCCCTGGGGTTTGGCCGGGAGGAGGGTACTGGTGGCCATGGTCGACTGAGGCGCGGCGGGTTTTGCCCCGCGCTGGAACTTGACTAGGGACGCCGCCTTCACCGAGTCGATAAGCCGGGTGGAGAAATCGGCCAAGGCCCGGTCATCCACCAGGGACGGTTTTTCCATAACGTCGACAGCGCCGATTTCCATCGCCTCAAGGGAAATGGCACACCCCTTGGGGGTGACACCAGAGACAATGACCACCGGAATGGGATACCATTCCATCAATTTTTTCAGAAAGGTTACCCCGTCCATCCGGGGCATTTCCACATCCAGGGTTATGACATCGGGCCTTAACGCCACAATTTTGTCACGGGCGGCAAAAGCATCAGGGGCGCTACCGATAATTTCCAACTCGGGATCTTTGCTTAGCTCGCGAGTGAGGGTGTTACGGACAACCGACGAGTCGTCAACCACCAAAACGCGTATTTTTGCCATATCGTCAACCTTTTCGCCAGGATCAGGAAATATACCTCCCAGCTTTCTCTCCCCTCCCAAGCAGCTTGTTTCTATTATGTTGTTAAAAGCATGTATGTAAAGAATAATCCTAGGAATATACAACTTCAGGCGATAGGGGTGAGCTTCCCGTCCCCACAGTGGTAGCGGCGGACTACCCCTCTCAGAGGGAGGGCGGGGGCGACATGTTGCCAGACGCCCTGGCCAAGGTCGAGACTTTGGCTGTGGTGGATGTGGCCACAGAGATAACCTGCCACCCGGGAGGTTTCCAGGAAATCCCGGAGACTTTGCCCGCCCCGTAAACCGGAGAAAAGCCAAGACAGGCGCCCCGTCCCGGTCAGTGGGTAGTGGCCGCAGACCAGGCGTACCGAGTCCGGCCCGGGGGGGGCACGCCAGACCTCCCGGGCGGCGGTTAGTTCCTCGGGGTTAAGCTGGCCGTAGGAAAAGAAGGGGGGGGAGGGGACCGCTTGCGCCAGGGGAAGTATCTCTAGTCCGGGGAGGTTGACAATTCCCCCAG
>JAITQC010000167.1 GCA_031289115.1 Planctomycetota bacterium | reverse complement strand
GGTTACTCGCTAGTGAACCGAGGGGAGAGGATAGTAGGCTTTAAGCGCCTAGCTGGGTTTAGCCGGGGAAACAGGGGGGTAGAAGCCCCGCTTCCCCGGTTTTTCTTCACTACTCGAAGAGACGGCAAGGGGTGGGTCCAAAGCCTCCCCGCTATTCTCCCGCCTTGACCCGGTCCCATACCCGGATGTATTTGGCGTTATCGTCACCAAGGTCATGGATAACCTCGCATTTTTCCATGACAGCATCGGGGATGCGGAAGGCGACGTTGTTACGGAAGTCGTCGGAAAGTTTTTCCAGAGCCGCCGCGTTAGGCATGTAATAGAGGATCCCCTCCATGTTGGCGGCGGCGTTATCCGGGTCAAGCAGGTGGTTGATAAAAGCGTGGGCGAGGTCGACCTTTTCGCTGTCCGCCATAATCACCATATCGTCAAAAGTGACGGAAGCGCCTTCTTCCGGGACTAAGAAGTCAATGTTCTTGTTTTCCGACATGATGAGGGCGACATCGCCGTTGTAACTGTGGATGATGGTGAATTCGCCTGAGCCCAAGCCAATTTTCGCCTCGTCCACGTCAAATTTGCTTAGATTGGCCTTCCATTCGATCAGGAGGTCGCCCGCTTCCTCCAACTCTTTGTCATCTATGGTGTTAATGCGGTAACCGAGGAATTTCAAGGCCGCCCCGATAGTTTCACGCATGTCATTAAGCATGGTCATCCGCCGGTTAGGGCCAGTTTTGCCAAACACTCCCCAGGTTGGAGGGAGTGAGCCGATTTGGACGCGGTTGAAACCGATGCCACTGACGGTGCGGGTGTAGGATACGCTGTAAAGCATTTCCGGGTCTTGCAGAAGATTCTTGGTGGTGGTGTGGTCAATATATTGGAGGTTGGGGATTTGACTGTGGTCGATAGGAAGGAGCATGTCTTGGCTGTGCATTACTTCCGACATATAGGAAGACGGAGTTATGATGTCATAGCCGCCGCCGCCCGCCTTTAGTTTGGCATACATCGCCTCATTGGAGTCGAAATAGTCCAGGGCGACTCTACAACCATAAGTTTCCTCGAATAATTCCAGAACATCGGGGTCGAAATAATCCGACCAGGTGTAGACATGAAGGATAGGAGTCCGGTCAACAGCCTGAGCCAGGGGTGCGAGGAAAAAGAATATCAGGGCCAGGCTGGCGGTCAAACGAGTTGACATGTGGTAATCCTCCTTTTGGGTAGCTAACTTGGGATAAAGGGCGATCCGTTCTTTCCAGAGCGAGGGGGTAGGCTGGTAGCGAACAAGGGCGGTAATGGGGATAGGGAAAAAAAAATTTTTCCCCTCCGCGGAGCGGGGAGGGAAATAGGGGAAGTCATTCTTGTGTAAGGAATATATATAATACCGCCGGGCGCGTTAGGAAACCCTCTTTTTTAAAAAAAGACAAAATTTTTCCTAAAAGCTTGAAGAAAGTTGAAGAATCCGTCGATCAACTAATGTCGGAGGAGTCATTCAACCTACTTTGAGAGGAGAGACCGTGATTAATGGAAAATTGTTGAGGCCGGGTATATCCTTGGCTTTCCTATTGAGCGCTGGCTGCTGCCAAACCCCTAGGCCGATGACGCCGGTGGCGGAGGTGGAGGCCGGGTTGGTCCACCGCCTGGCCGATGGCGCCCGGACCAATTCGCGGGCGGTTCAATTTGTGCCATCTTACGCCAAGTCCAAATGCGCCACGCAAGCGGTGCCGGGAGAACCGGGCTGTGATTGCATCAGTGCTGGCTTGGCGGCGGTCGGCTTGTCTGGGACTGGCTCTTTGGTTTCCCCCCTTCCCCTGACGGAGGCAACGCCAGTGGAGTCGACCTGGAGCGCTCCTTTGCCAACGCTTGACTCCCTGGATTTTACCGCCAGCGCCTGCCGCCCGGAAGACGGTTGTTACACCCTGACCGAGGGTCAGGATATGGGCGAGGTTTACATACCTAACAACGGGATTTTGGAACAGTTGCTGCCGTCCGCCGCGGCGGTAGAGGTAGACCCGGCGGTGGTGGTGCCGGAAGTACTGCTACCCGCGGCGCCGGAGATTGGCTTGGATAACCTGGCGGCGCCGGAAGACACCGCTAGCGTCGAGGACCGGGATTTTGCCTTGGTGGTTGAGACACCGGTTACTGACAGCCTAGAGTCACCGGAGGAATCCATCCTGGACGCCACGGCTTTTACCCAGGAGGAAATAGTGACCTTTTCGCCAGAGGAGGAAATGCCCCCGGTGTTTCGGGAAGGAACCACCGACCGGGCTTCGGAAGACATACTCTCCCAGGCTTTAGGCGCCCTTGCCGATGACAGTTTGCCAACCGTGGAACTACCACCGGAACTGGAGTAAAGGGCGAGGCGATATTTTTTATTGACAGAGACGGCAAGTTGAATATTCATAGGCGGCGGAAAGGGAAACTTTGAGGAGGAATAGCTGTTCCGCACGGCTTGGGGAGGAGAGCCATGAGCAAGGTAGTTGACTCGGATAATATGCGTTATACCCGGGACCATAGCTGGATTATGCTGGAGGATGATGTGGTGACAGTCGGAATCACCGACTATGCCCAGAACAGTCTTCCTGACATTAATCTGGTGGAAATGCCAGCCGAAGGACTGGAAGTAAGCGTGGGTGACGAGGTGGCATCGCTGGAATCGCTTGCCGACTCGCTGATGGTGGTGGCGTCAGTGGATGGCACGGTAATGGAGGTGAACCAGCTTCTCGATAAAAACCCCCAGCTTATTAACGCCGATCCTTACGGTGACGGGTGGATATTCCGTCTGGAGGTTTTGGACGTCTCACCCTGGCAGGACTTGATGACGGCTGAGGAGTATTCCCGCTTTATTGACTAAGGCCTGCTCGCTTTCCGGCCGGAGGTCTCTCTCTACCGGCCACTTCCCTTTTGCCAAGGGGTGAATAGGCCTTAGGAGTTGGCAGTCAGCCGTTCCACGTAATCCGGCAGGGCGAATTCCCCCGCCTGGATCCGGGATAACATCTCGGTGGCGCAACGGGGGCAGTAAATGTTAGCCACCCGGTGGGGGCCTATTTCATCTGGCAAGGGCAGACGAAACAACCCGTCAACCCGGATTCTTTTGCATTCCATACATTGAATAACCATGGGAAGCGCCTCCTTAGTTTTTGCTTTCGCCAGCTGGGAAACACACCCGCCGGGCAATCGGTCACGTTATTAATTACCTTCCTGCCCCGACTCCTTTCCTGAAAAACCTCCGCCGCCCCTTTTCCCCGTCTTTTTCGTCAATCCTTCCGCCTCGGTCCTGTAGTCGGTCTGGCTATGCTTAAAGTGTGTCAGGCAAGGGTGTTGTAAAACTGGCCGAGGCAACTGGGGACAACCTGCCTTGGCCCGGGTTTACCTTAACGGGAAAAACCGGCTGGTTTTCCCGGTGGAGTAAAGGGGGCGGTCCTGGCACAGGCCAGGACCGCCCTCACGCTTAACCGGGGGGGGCAGTTTTTTTTACCGCTGGGGTCGGAGGGTTGGGGCACTTTCGCCAGGCGCCTGGGCGGGTTAGGCCTGAGCCTCAACCCTACCGGGATATTGTGGACAGCCTTGCTTTTAGCCAGGCCTTACGCTATAATGTAAACGCTTTTTT
>JAITQC010000164.1 GCA_031289115.1 Planctomycetota bacterium | reverse complement strand
AATAATAATAGGGAAATTTGCTGGTTGTTGCCGTTGCATTGGTTTAAGTTAAAAACGTAACTCCTTCGGGATAATTGGGAAACCTTCCGGCCGACCCGGGGGACCCTTGTAGAGGACTCCATAACCCATGTCTAATCCGCGACTTCCCGAGTATTCACCAATGACTGATAGTGTGCGCGCCTACTTCAAGCACTCGGGCGACTTTCGTGGCCATCAACTGCCTCCGCCTTCCGAGTCATCCTGGCGGGATGTTTTCTATCCCAAGCTTTTTAGCGTTCTCAATCGCCGTTATTGGTCAGAGGGCCTGGCCCGGGATGTCATGGCTGGGGTGATCGTAGGGATAGTGGCCTTGCCCCTGGCCATCGCCTTCGCCGTGGCATCGGGGGTGACCCCGGACAAGGGACTCATTACCGCCATAGTCGCCGGTTTCCTGATCTCCTTTTTGGGTGGTAGCCGGGTGCAGATTGGCGGGCCAACCGGCGCCTTCATTGTGATTGTCTACGGCATTGTCAGGCAGTATGGCACCGCTGGTCTTTTGGTGTCCACCATGCTGGCTGGGTTGTTCCTGATCGGTTTTGGCCTGCTCCGGCTGGGCAGTATCCTGAAATTCATTCCCTACACGGTGATTGTCGGTTTCACCAGCGGTATCGCGGTGACCATCTTTTCCACCCAGATCAAGGACGCCCTGGGTCTACCTCTAGCAGAGGTACCCGAGCAGTTTATCGCCAAGTGGGGCGTTTATTTGGCTAATATCGGCGGCATGGGGATTTGGCCCCTATTTATCACTCTGGCCACTATCGGGATTATCTTGGGGGGCAAATACTATTTTCCCCGGCTGCCCGGGTCGCTGGTGGCGATAATTATCACTACGACCCTGGTGTGGCTTTTTTCCCTGCCGGTCGATACTATCGGCAGCCGCTTTCCTGACCTACCCTCCTCCTTCACCCTGGCCTGGCCTACTATCGACCTTTCGGACCTAGGCGAATATATCCGGCCAGCTTTCACTATCGCCATCCTGGCCGCCATTGAGTCGCTCCTTTCAGCGGTGGTGGCCGACGGCATGATCAGTGACGAGCACCACTCCAACACCGAGCTTATCGCCCAGGGCGTAGCCAACCTTTTTTCCCCTCTTTTTGGCGGCATCCCCGCCACTGGCGCCATCGCCCGCACCGTCACCAATGTTAAAAGTGGCGGCCGCACACCGGTGGCGGGGATGGTTCATGCCGCCACCCTTCTTCTGATAACCCTGGCGTTTGGCGCCTACGCCGCGATGATCCCCATGGCTTGCCTCGCCGGCGTGCTGATAGTTATTTCCTACAATATGAGCGAATGGCGGTCTTTCCTGTCGATTTTACGGGCCCCGCTCTATGAAATAGTGGTACTCCTAGCCACCTTTTTCCTGACCATTCTGGTCGACCTGACGCTGGCCATTGAAATCGGCATGATCTTGGCCGCCTTCCTGTTTATCCGACGGATGGCAAAGCTGGGGACAGTATTTAGCGCCTCTGTCCCTGGCGGGGCGGGGAGAAATGACAGTGCGGTGGAGAATTACAGCCGTTTGCCAACCGGGGTGGACGTATTTGAAATAAGTGGCCCCTTCTTTTTCGCGGCGGCCCGGAAATACCAGCAGGTGTTGCAGAATCTGGGGACTGACTCGCTGGTGGTGATTATCCGCATGCGGCATGTGCCCTTTGTGGATGAGACGGGGGTGCGGGTCTTCCGGGATGCGATTAATTTCATGCACCAGTCAAAACGCATGGTGCTATTGAGCGGGGTCCAGCCCCCGGTCCTGCACGACCTAAAGCGTTTTGGCATTGTCAAGTTGCTGGGGGATGACCATATCTTCACCTCCTTTGACGCTGCCATGGCTTTTGTCAAAACCCTTCCCGAGGACGCCAGGACGACAAGTTCCCGTAGCCACATGACCGCCCGGCTGCGGCAGAATAAGGTCAAAGACGAGGTTTAGAGCGATTGGACGACTAGGGGGGGGGTAGGAAGGAAGGTGGCACCGCCTTCTTTCGCCCCCGGGGTTAAAAAAAAGGAGCCGCAGCGCGAAGGCTGGCGGCTCCTCTGTTTTTAAGGTGGCGGGACGGGGGTCGGCCGGCTCTAGGCCTAGGCCAGGGTAAGTTCGGCCACTACCCAATCATGCAGGGTGGTGGGCGGCACGTGTACGTAGTATTTCTGCCGCATGCGCTGGGTGGCTTTTTCCAGGGTCATCGCCTGTTTAATCACCAGGTCAACCGCGGTGCGCCTGACCCGGTTGGTGAAGCGTCCCGAGGGTTGCGCCAAATGGCTCATGGGTAGCGAGAAATGCTTGCGACAGGTCTCACAGTAGTGCTTGGAGTAAGTAACCTCAAGCACAGTCGGGCCGGAAATGCCGACTTCACGCAGACGCCGGTGCCCGATGGAGTGGCGTTTAGACATGGCGCCACAGCGTGGGCATTGTGACACTTTGCGGGACATATTTATTTTGCGAAACTTGGTTCCACGAGTACTCGCCAACTTGGTGGCCACGGTTTTCTCAGGCACGGCTTTTCCCTCCCAAAAGGTTTCCCAGTATTGCGACTGCCTAATATTTTTTATCGGCTCAATTTGCTTCGGGATTGAAAGATTATTTTTATTTTCCTAAAACTGGGGGGAGTAGCGGGCCACCGGTTATCCGGCGAGGGTTGACGCCAAGGGGTGGGATTTACTCTCCGGGGAGCGGCGAGCCACCGGAAAAGGGGGAACCGACGTCCAGCGCCAAGCAGCTCCACCCCGCCGTATGGCGAAAGTTATGCTTGCCGGCGTAAAACCGCCAACTATAATATCTGCGATAAAGTGGGTAAGTTACCCCCCCAAGGGATTACCAGCATGGATGGAAAAAATTTTCAGATAATCCTGGATTCGGTCGAGGAAGAAAAGCAGCCGGCAACCGCCCTCTTCCTGTCCGGTTGTTTCTCCCTCCCCCCAACCTCCACCAAACGGATCGCCGCTTCCGGCCCCATCGCCATATTGTCGGGCCTGGACGGAGTGCAGGTGGAGGCGATTCTCTCCGAACTCAACCCTTCTCTCCCGGAGGGGGTTGGCCTGCGGGTGGCCGACGACAACGAGGCCGGTGATGTCAGCCGCCTGGAATGGCCCCGACCGCCCAAGATTTTCGGCTGTTCGCTCGAGGAGTTCGCCAAACCCCTGGAGGAGTCGGTGACCACCTGCCCGGTTTGCCGTAGCCGCCTCAAAATCAGCCGGGGTGGCGACGGCCGTTTCGGCGTCACCTCCCTAAATTCGCACAACTCTTCCATAATGATACCCAATCCCGAAAGCGTC
The DNA here is from genome assembly GCA_031289115.1 of Planctomycetota bacterium. Taxonomy (GTDB): domain Bacteria; phylum Planctomycetota; class SZUA-567; order SZUA-567; family SZUA-567; genus JAITQC01. The sequence goes on along the minus strand of JAITQC010000164.1, from coordinate 12,759 downwards.
GATGGTGACCGCGACCCCCTCTTTTCCGGTTTCAAACCGCTGGCCGCGGAAACCGCCGGGCTGGCCTCCATACGGTCGCTCCAGGCTGGGGACACCGGTTTCTGGGGGGATTTACGCGATTCCGACATGCTTGACGACGCGCCTGAGGTGAACAACCCAGTCGACGCCCCTCAACCCCGCGACAAGTCCGCCAGTAGCACCGGTGGCATGTCTTCCTATATGAAGCCGGGGGTGTTCGCCCTGGTTATTTCCCGGACCAAGGACGCGGCGGTGGTGAAAAATGTCGCCGAGATCATGGGGGTGACCATCGCTATCGCCCGGGACAAGTGTCTGGGCCTAAGCACCTGCGTCGCCCGTAACATTTCCCTGAGTGAAGCGCAGACCCTTCTGGCCCGCTTCCGGGGCTTGGGCGCCCGGGCCAGGATTGTCAAACCCATGTGAAGGCCACCACCTTCCACCCCCGCCCCGGTCTAGTCTCGCCCGCGGTTTCCTCCCACTTGTTTCACGCCTGATAAAGCCGATTTTTTCCCGTATTATCGGAACTTCTACCCCTTTCCACCCCCCCGAGGCAGATTTCCTGAAAGAAATGGCCTCTCCCGCGGCAATACTTCAACAGCCGGCTCACTAGACCGGCCTTGGGATTATTGGCACGGGAGGAACTATGATGACGGTACGGATGGTCATCGCTTGGCTTTGCCTTTCAGCGCTCGTGGTGGAGAGTTTCTCAGCCGAAGGAGCGGATGCGGGCGTGGTGGGCGGGTCGTTTCAGGCGAGGGCGGCGAAGAGCGGGGTGGGGGTTAGCGCTGTCGCCCGGGAGAAAGTGGTGTTGCCTGCCCAGCGAGCCTACAGCCTGGCTGACATCATGGAGGACCCCGGTTCCTTTGTCGGCCGGAAAGTCTTCTTTTATTGCCGCTTCGCCGAGCGCTCCTCCCTCTTTAAACCCCTGGCCACCCGTTTCAATCCCCAGTCCTACCTGAATTTCACGGTTTGGCCGGAAGAGACAGAACTGTGGATTGACAGTGGGAGACGAAAGTCCCTTCCCACCCTGTACGCGCCCTTGGCCGACACAAAATTAGCCGAGTTTCTCCTGAACCGGGAAATGTACGACCTGATCGCCGTCTCTGGCTATGTTTCCAGTCAATACTCCGACACTCCCTGGATAAGGGTTAACGCCCTGGAAGCGGTTAGTGGTCCAGGCAACACCATTGACCCGGCCGCCATTCTTGAACTCCGGGACGGCTTGGCCGCCCTCCAGGGTAACAACCTTAACGGCGCTGTTCGCCTCCTCCAGCAGGCGCTGGGGCGTTCCCTTCCCGACAGTTACGCCGCCCGAGCCCACGAGTATCTGGCCTTGGCCCGAATCCAGGCTGGTGACAGCCAGGGGGGGCGCGAGGAACTGGGCCAGGTTCTGGAAAAGGGGGGTGACAACCCGACCATTCAACTCGCCCTGGCTTCCCTGGACTTGAAGACCGGGGATTTCACCACCGCCCTGATGCGAAGTGAAAACCTGAATTCCGACCGGCACCAGTCCCTTCTGGCGGCCGGTATCGCCGCCGAGGCCATTGCCAAGCGGGGCGACCTTACCGAAGCGTTTCAACGCCTCACGGCAGCGGCTGCCACTCCCGGGATAAGCAAGCGGGAAGAATCCCAACTGGAAGTACACCGGGCCCGTATTTACAGCGCGGCGGACCGGTTGCCGGAGGCGGAGGAAATTTACCTGCGTCTGACCACGGCGGGTTCCGGCCTGGAAGGGGAGAGTTGGCTTTACGCCGAGCAGGCCGCCCTTCTGGAGAAGGATTTCCGCCAGTCGGGTTCAGAGGAAAAACTTGAACAGGCCATCGCCAGTTACCGCCAGAGTCTGGTTCCCGGTGCTCCTGGCCTAGCCACTTTTTACAAAATTGGCGAATTGGAACTGGAGCGGCAGACTACCACGGTGAACGTTATGGCAGAGGTGGAGTCGCTAGCCCGGCAGATGCAGCGGATTTCCGCCGATTATCTTCCGGCCCGGATTTTACTGGCCCGGGTTGAGATCGCCCGAGGGGGGGACGCCGAGGCGCGGGCTCTTTGCCAGGAAATCCTCGGCCAAGTTGACAAAAACGACCATGTGTTGCTAGACGCCCTGGCCAAAGCTTACGCTGAACTGGGCGACCGTGAAACCGCCAGCGAATTGTCTGGGCGGGCGGAATTTGCCCAGCGCCTGCAGCGCTGGGACGGCAATATACCCATGCGGGAACCTGGGTTGGCGGCGGCGCCGCTGGACCGGGGGGCGAGGGTGTCTCTCCCCAGCCGGCCGGACAATCTGGCTGAAGGCGGGGATATTTTCGCCATGACCCGTTCCGATTCCCCTGACGTCCGGACCCAAGTCAAGAATATCCCCGCCCCGAGCGAACCCATGGCGGAGGTTAATCCCAGCCGGTTGGGAGAACTGCCGGAACTGGGGGCGATCGAGCACCGGGTGGTTATCGACACCGAGATAGAAGGGATGGGGTTTGACGTCCCCGCCAACGAATGGTCCGCTGCCAGTAGCGGCGCCGGCGCCAGTAATCTTATTGATTTTACTCCCCCGGCCATGCCTGTCTCTGACTTGGTCGATTCCCGGGGAGTCGCCAACCGGCGGCCCCTGTCTCCCACCACCCCTCTTGACTCCGGGGCGCTGGGAGGGAAGGCAGAGACGGATTCCACCCCCAACACGGAGAAGAGAAGCGAGACGGCCGGGATCGGCCTAAGCGACATGCCTTATGTGGAAATGCTTGGGGTTGGAAGTGACTTGCCTTACCGGGTGCATTCCCCCATGAATCTACCCGAAAGCATTGGCGGCGGCAGCCAGGCGAAACCGGCCGCCCCGGTTATTCGGCCGACGCCGGAACTAGCCACCCGGGACGCTGGGTTTAGCGCTCCGGCGCCGGTGGTGAAAACAGCGCGGCCGGATTTGGGTAACGACAACTGGGTGGATATTCCCCTGGTGGGACACCCGGAAATGGACATGGTGGTGGGATTAGGGAGACTATCTGGTCCAAACCAGGCTCCCCCGGCTGGGGTGGCGTTACCCAGTCCTTCCCTGGCACCAGTGGTGGCTAATCCTACGCCAGCGGCTTTAAGCATCAACCCCCCTGTTCCCGCCCGGGCAGCGCCAGCGGCGCGGTCGAGGTCTCTGGGACTGGCGGCTTTGCCGAGTAGGCAGGTGACACCGGAAACGCCGGTTGAGACGGGAGAGGACATACAGAAAAGCGTGGCGCCATCTATTCCCGACTATGAAACCGGATACCGGTCGGTCCCCGGGGAGCGGGGTGGGCGGCGGCGTTATCAGCCCTGGACCAAGGCGGAGGGTGGGAGTGGCAATCCGCTGGGTAAAATTGGCAACTGGTATGGTGGAGTGCGGAAAAAACTGCGTAACCTTGGCGCCCCCCCGGCCCTGCCGACTGGCGTAAAGGCAGCCGGAGCCTCCGCCTTGATTATCCCGGGTAGCCCGGCCCGGATTACCCCTCGTCCGGTGGACGGCGGGGTACAGGTTACCGTGCCGGACGCCTTCACTTTTTCCCCAGACAACTCACCCATTATTATTGGCGAGTACCATGTCCCCCAGAACAACCGGGAAGAAGAGGCGCTCCCCTCCCGGAACGCTAACCTCTATCGGCGTCAGCGGGACGGGGTGCGTCGCCCAGCCGAGATTATTTCCGGGGAGACGGTGCTTCCGGATGTCAACCCCATGGTGTCACCGGACGATCAGGCTGTTCACCGCACCGAGGTGCTGCTACCGACCTCGCCAGAGGGTATTGGTAAAAGGACAGCCGCGGACCAGCTCCAGTGACTTTGGGTCGGAACCTAGGGCAAGCCCAAGTTCCCCAGTGCAACTTTTGCTAATCCTTTTTGGCGGTTTTTTTGCCATAGATCCTTATTTTGCGGCAAAATTTGCCTAAACCCCGGTTGTAGTCAAGACCAAGTCTGTTTCAATATAAGTTGGCGCTCTTTGATTCTGCTTCCGCAAAATACTTTGGCTTATTTCCAGAACTGGTAGTTAGTCCATTTCATTAAAAAACGCGGTTAAAGAGTAGGGAAACAAATTGCCAGTGGATTTGAGTTAACTTGCCACCTGATAGGCCCGTCGGTAATATCCGCCGGGCCTTTTTTGCTAGGGGTATTGATGAACTGGGAAACTTGGGTTTGCCAAATGGCCTCGGCACTGGCGTAAGCCAGAGCCGTTTTTTTTATCCGGTTGGAAAAAGGTGAACAAAGCCAAGCGGGGCAGGGTTATGGTGGGGTGGGCGGGGTGAAAGAGACCGGGCCCAGGCCAAGTGTTTCCACTAGCCGGAGGTGGTATTTTTCCGCCAGGCGCGCCAGTCGTTCCTGACTGACCTGGGCGGCGCTTACCGGGATGGTAGGGCTAGGGAACCAGAGGGCGGAGCCACTGCCACTAAGGCGGGGGATTATCCCGGGTATTTCCGCCAGGGCGGCGTGGATTTCCCCCAGAACGGGAAGGTCCTGGAACACACTGGACTCAAAGCGGTTGAAGGCGGTCGGGGCGAGTTTAGCCAAGTCCGGGTTGGCGAGGGCTTCCAGGGTCGGCCAGGCCGTACGCTCCTCCCCGGTTTGCGGCAGGCGGATATTTTGGTAGGCCTGGGAGGTGTTGGACTTCAGGTTGGATAAAACCAGGGTGAAACGGCGTCCTTCGCCACTGGTAGCCAAGGGAGTCACCTGGTCTCCCCGTCCCTGGCAGCGGCAGCCGCCGCCATAAAGGAAAAAGGGAACGTCCGAACCCACTTCCCGGGCCACTTCCACCAGTTCCTCCCGCGACAGGCCAGCTCCCAGGAGGTGGTTGGCGAGTAGCAACGCCGCTGCCGCGTCTGAACTCCCCCCTCCCAGACCAGCCTGGGTGGGGATTTTTTTCCTGAGCCGGAAATGGATTCCGCCCTTCCGTCCGGTCTGGTTTTTCAGGGCCAGGGCGGCCTGGAGCACGCTGTTACGCTGGTCAACCGGTAGCTCCGGGTGGTCGCACTCCAGGGTCAACTGGTCGGCCGGGACAGGCCAGGCTTCCAGCCGGTCGCACAGGGACACCGCCTGGAAAACCGAGTCCAGGTCATGGTAACCGTCGGCCCGCCGCCGGAGTACTTCCAGAAAAAGGTTAAGCTTGGCGGGTGGGTTTAGGCATAGGGGTTTGGCTAGCGGGTCAAGCATGGTTTTTTCCTGGTTTTTCCCGAGTTTAAGGAGTGGGGCGGACGTTTTTAATTTCCATATCAGCGCCAGAGTGCTATCATGACCAAGCTCAAACGTTAAACCCGGGAGGAAAGCGATGCTGTCTGGCCGCTACTATCTCATGGTGCATGGGCATTTTTACCAGCCGCCCCGGGAAAACCCTTGGACTGGTGTGATTGAAGAGCAGGTCTCGGCCGCCCCCTGGCCCGACTGGAACCAGCGCATAGCTGCCGAGTGTTACCTCCCCATGGCCCGTAGCGCCCTCCGGGACGCCGATAACGCCATAAGCGACCTTTACAACAATTACGCCCACACCTCCTTCAATTACGGCCCTACCTTACTCTCCTGGTTGGATCGCTATAAACCCTCGGTCATCCGGCATCTAAAAGACGCACTGGAGCTTAACCGTACTTCCGGCCTGGCGCAAGTCTACAGCCACCTCATGCTTCCCCTGGCTGACACCCGCGACCGCCACACCCAGATCGTCTGGGGCCTGGAGGAGTTTAACTGGCGGTTCGGGTTTTACCCCGATGGCATGTGGTTAAGCGAGTGTGGGATCGACCGGGAATCGGTCCGCACCCTTATCGACCACCGCGTCCGTTTTGTCATTCTTTCGCCCCACCAGGCCAGCAAAGCCCGCCCCTTTGGCGAAGTGGACTGGCGCGAGTCTTCGATGGGTTCGGTTGACACCCGCCGCGCCTACCGCCTCTTTGACATCGACGGTGGCGGCCGGACACATTTTGACCGCTTTTTGGATGTCATTTTCTACACCCCCGGCCTGAACCTCAAGGTCAGCTTCGACCACATTCTTAACCGCCCCGATGACCTCCAGCGGGAACTCCTGGCCTGTTACGAGCAGGACCGGGTCGAGGCGCAACTGGTGTCGATCGTCACCGACGGGGAGATTTACGGCCACCACGAGAAGAATGGCCAGGAGGCTCTTAGCCACCTGTTTTCCCAAATCGCCCCGGCGGTTGGCTTGACCGTGTGTTCGGCCGGGGAGTTTATTCGGGACAACCCCCCGACCTGGGAAATCAAACTGTGGGACGGCGACGATGCGCGGGGTTCTTCCTGGAGTTGTCAGCATGGCATGGGCCGCTGGTACCGCGACTGCGGTTGCAGTCCCCGCCGCGACGATTTTTGGAATCAAGCCTGGCGCACCCCGCTACGCCGGGCTCTGGATGAACTTCGGGGAAAAATACGCCAGGTGACCCACCCGGAACTGGGGAAGTACCTTCTGGACGTGGATGAGGCCCGGGACGCCTATATCGCGGTGGTGCTTGCCCCTGGGGAAGAGTCGCGGCAGCGGTTTATCAGCCGCTTCGCCCGGCGAACCCTGGATCCCGACGAGAAGGGGGTGGTGTGGCGCCTCCTGGAGGCTGAGCGCCATGCCATGCTCATGTACACCTCCTGCGGCTGGTTTTTTGACGAGCTTTCGGGTCTGGAGCCGGTGCAGAACATGCGTTACGCCCTCCGGGCGGCGGAATTAGTCCAGCCCTTCCATCCGGAAGACCTGGCCGCTGGCCTGGAAGCCCGGCTGGCGTCGGCCCGCTCCAACCTCACCACCTTCCAAAACGGTGGAGAGGTGTTTAGTCGCCTGGCGCTTACCAGTTCCTATTCCGACCAGGAACTCACCGCCGGGATCGCCATCGCCATCGCCACCGAGCTTCCCCACACCTCCCTCGCCTGGCAGGTTTTGGCCTCCCGCCGGGTGGAACGGCAAACGGCGGAGGGGCATTTTGTCTGGGGCGACCTGGTGTGCCATGACCAAATCCTCGACCGCCGGCTGGAAAGCCGCTGGCTGGTCAATTTTTCCGACCCGGAGAGGCCGGTGGTGGCGCTGGAAGACTTCGCCACCTGGCCGGCTGACACCCCCTGGGAACCTAGTCCTACCTTCGCCGCCTGGAGCGGGGAAAACGCCCGGGCTTCCGCTCCGGAACTGGCCGAACGGATCAATCGGGGGACAATTCCCGCCACGCGCCTCCCCTCGGCCATCCGGAGAATGCTCTACCGCCGTTTTCTCTCCCCTCGGGAGAATGATTTCCTCTCGCAAACCGACAGTCTCGCCTCCACCGCCTGTGAACTACTACGCCAGGCCAGGAATAACGCCACCGAGCCACCGGAGATGGTACTCCGGGCGGTGATTTACCAGGTGGAGCGGGAGATGGAAAAACGCGTCAACCAGGCGATAGCCACCCTCTCCTTCTCCGCCGAGAGCCTAAAGGAGCTGGCCGCTCCCCGCCGCCTAGCCAGCGAGTTCGCTTTCACCCCCTCTCTGGTGATACCCGCCCGCTCGCTCGCCCTTACCATCCAGGAGATGCTGTACTGGCTGGAGCGGCTTCCGGAAGCCGGCTGGCTTGCCGCCAAGAAGACGCGCTTGACCACGGATGGACGCCCCTGGATGGCTCCTCTAGCCCCGTTAAACCAGGGTTTGGCCTATCCCGAGGCCAGTCTCTTCGCCCTGGCGCTGGGACTCGCCCTGGCCAAGTGGCGGGAAAGCCTGTTGGCCCTGCCCAGCGGCGAACTCGCCCCGGATAAAACTCTTGGCCGGGTGGTCGAGATTCTTGATTTCGCGGTGAAAGCCGGCTTTGTCCTTCCTACTGACATCCATCTGCCGGCGGCTTTTTGGGACCTCCTGGTTTCGCCGTTTGTGCTGGCTCTGCCCCGAGAGCCGGAGGGAAACCTGCCGGAGCCCACCCTTAGCCTTTTCCGCCAGGCGGCCCGGCGACTGGATTTCACCCTGGGGCCGGTGGAGCAGCGCCTCCGGCGGCAGCTTGGACTTGGCCCGGCTTAAGGGTGCCCCTCCAGGGGCGCCCGGGCGGGGTTTAGGCCGGGAAACCCCGCCCGGTGGCGGGCGAGTTTTCCTTGACACCCGGCTTGTTAACTATATCATTTTTACCTTCCGTCGGAATCAGGGGTACCTGTTTTTTCCCTGGAGACAACGGGGAGTGGCGCAGCTTGGTAGCGCGCTTCGTTCGGGACGAAGAGGCCGCTGGTTCGAATCCAGTCTCCCCGACCATTTTGTTTTCACCGCATCCCCTCGGCTGGCGATGCGGTTTTTTTTCGCCCGGGCGGGGGGGACGTAAGCCCCTTCCCCAGGGACAAAGCCACCTTTTTTCATGGCACCACCGGCTTTACCGGGCCAAACCGGAAAGAGCCTTCCCTCCGTTTTTTCCCCGCGTTTTTCGCCAAAAGTTGCCAGCACCGGGGTGTTTTTCCCCAACCCAACCGATTTCCGGCCCGCCAAGTCACCTACTGTTGACTGTCGGCGCGCCAACCTAACGCCGATTAGGATAGGAATCTTAATTTTTACTGGTGTCGTCGGGGTTGCTTGCTAAAATCGTCTTTTCAGGACCGACTACACACAAGACGGGTTACTGCAATCCCTCTTGTCTCTTTCCCCCTGGCTTTTCCACCCTTTGGCGATGCTTGATCCCCGATCCCCAGGTTGGGCGGTGGCGAGTTTTAGCCACCCACCCCCGACCGGTTTCTCACCTTTGCCATTAACAGCTACGCTTACGGAGGGGTTTCCTTCCGGCGCCCTCCTCCCGGGACAACGGGTTGGCGGACGGGTTGTTTTTTTCACCCCTGGTTTCCTTTTTCCCCCGGCGACCTGGTTTCGCCAGCGGGTGGAGTGAGACCGCCAAAGGTGCCTGACCGATGGAAGACACGGTTCTTGAACTCAAGGAAGTCAGCAAGGTCTATCCCGGCGTCCGGGCGATGGACAAGGTCTCGCTCGCCTTTCGCCGGGGGGAGATCCACGCTATCGTGGGGGAAAACGGAGCTGGCAAGTCCACCCTCATCAAAACCCTGACCGGGGCTATCACACCAAGTTCTGGCACCATCGTCTATGACGGCAAGGAATACGCCTCCCTTGACCCGGCCACTGCCCTGAACCTGGGGATTAACGCCATCTACCAGGATTTCAACCTGGTGCCCTATCTCACGGTGTCGGAGAATATTTTCTACGGCCGGGAGATCATGCGGGGCATCTTTATCGATTTTTCCGCCATGCGCCGCCTTACCCTGGAACAATGCCGGCAGATGGACATGGACATTGATCCCGACGCCCGGATCAAGGACCTGGGGGTGGCCCAGCAGCAGATGGTGGAGATCATGAAGTCGGTCTCCCGTAATTCCCGGGTCCTTATCATGGACGAACCCACCGCCCCTCTCACCAACACCGAGATAAACTCCCTCTTCCAGGTGGTCCGCACCCTCCGGGACAAGGGGGTTACGGTTATCTACATTTCTCACCGCTTAGAGGAGATCTTTGAGATTTGCGACCGGGTGTCAGTCCTTAGGGACGGCCAGTACATAGTCACCCGCGACACCAAAAACACCGACAGGAAGGAGCTAATCGGTTTCATGGTGGGTCGCGAACTAGGAACCGACTACCCGCGTAGCCGAGGCCAGATGGGCGGGGTGGTTCTTTCCGTCCGGGGTCTGGTGACCGACGTGGTGAAGCAGGTTTCCTTCGACCTCCACCGGGGGGAAATCCTTGGCTTGGGGGGTCTGGTGGGGGCGGGGCGGACCGAGACGGCCCGGGCGATATTTGGCGCCGATCCCCTGCGTTCCGGCGACATCCAGGTCAACGGCAAGCCTCTGTCGGTCAAGAGTCCCCGCGACGCCATCGCCGGGGGGATAGGCCTCATAACCGAGGACCGGAAGACCCAGGGTCTGATTCTTGGCATGCGTATCGACGCCAACATTTCTTACACCGTGCTGGACCGCTTCAGCACCGCCGGTTTTCTCCAGGAAGGCGGAATTGATCGTTTATGCCGGCGCCTCCAGGACGAGATGCTGATCAAGACTCCCTCGCTCGCCCACAAGGTCCAGACTCTTTCTGGCGGCAACCAGCAGAAAGTGGTGCTGGCGAAGTGGCTGGCCCGCGATTGTGACATAATAATCTTCGACGAGCCCACCCGGGGTATCGACGTGGGGGCGAAGCGGGAAATCTATGTCCTGATGCAGATCCTGGCTGAGAAGGGCAAGGGGATCATCATGATCTCATCCGAGATGCCTGAGCTTATCGGCATGTCGGACCGTATTCTAGTCATGTGCGAGGGGCGGATAACCGGTGAACTTGGACGGGAGGAGTTCTCCCAGGACCGCATACTGACCTACGCTTCGCAACGCCGCAAGCGTACTGCCTAAAAAGCGAGAGGATTGGCCGTCATGTCGTATTCGGGGCGAACGAAGAGCCAGATTAACGTTGGGGATTATCTCATTTTCCTCGTTCTTCTGGCGTTGGTGGTGTTTTTCAGCCTGTTTATCGAGTCGTTCCGTAGCTCGGTCAACCTGATAAACATCCTGCGCCAGGTGTCTATCGTCGGCATCGCCGCCGTGGGGGGAACCCTGGTGATGCTAACCGGCGGCATCGACCTCTCGGCCGGGGCGGTTATCGGTATTTCGGGAATGATTCTGGCCCGACTTCTCAAGGCCTATCCCGGCCACACTGTCTTGTGGGTGGTGCTGGTGCTGGTTGTCTGCCTTCTTATCGGGGTGGTGAACGCCTTTTTTATCAATGAACTCAAGATTCCCCCGCTTATTGTCACCCTGGGGGCGATGACCTCGCTAAGAGGCGGCGTGTACCTCACCGCCGAGCGGGGTTTGCCAGTGTTCGGTTTCCAGTTCAAGGATATCGGCCAGGGGGTGATCTGGGGAGTGCCGGTGCCGGTTATCATCATGGCTCTGGTGTTCATTTTGGGGGGGATATTTCTGCGTTACACCCGACCTGGACGTTACATCTACGGGGTCGGCGGTAACGAAGAGGCCTCGCGGCTGTCCGGGGTGAACGTCAAGCTGATTCGTTACCTGGTTTACTCCCTGGCGGGCGTCATGTCGGGCCTAGCCGGCCTGGTACTCCTCTCCCGGATTCACTCGGCCCAACCCCGGGCCGGCTCGGGTTACGAGATGGACATCATCACCGCCGTGGTCCTGGGCGGGGTCTCCATAACCGGCGGCGAAGGCAGGATCAGCACGGTGGTGACCGGGGTACTTATCATGGGTGTCCTCACCAACGGCCTTATTCTCATCAATGTCAACGAATACTGGCAACAGGTTATCAAAGGTCTAGTTCTCATCGCCGCGGTCGGTTTCGACCGCTATATCCAGTATCGCCGCGCCCTGGCGTCACAACGCGAATAACGCCGGCCGCGGTCGGCCGCCGGTTTTTTTCCGGAACCGTTCCGGAGCTGGCGGCGAGGAGAGTTTTTCGGGAGGGAGAGTTATGCGGAAACTGCTTGGCTGTATGTTGGTGGCGTTTTGTCTTTCCCTGACAGTGTCGGCTGGGGAAAAGCTCCGTTTCGCCTATTCAGTGATGAATTTTGAAAACCCCTATTTTACCATGGTTATCCGCGGTTTCGAGGAGCGCTGCAAGGAACTGGGGATCGAGACGAACGTGGTGGACACCAAGTATGACCCGGCCGTCCAGTACAACCACATCGAGAATTTCATCGCGGCCAAGTACGACGCTATCCTCGTTTCCCCCATCGATGTTGACGGCATCAACGACATTTGCCAGGCAGCCATCGACGCCGGCATCGTGGTGGTTTCCGAAGCCCAGTTCTTCGAGTGCGCCCAGGCCAAGTTCACCCTGGACGAATACACCTACGGCTGGGCGCAGGGGACCGAGGTCGCCAAATGGATAAATGAAAAACTGGGAGGCGAGTGCGAGTGGGCTCTTATCGCTCAGGACAACGTGCCTCCGGTAGTGCGCCGGGGTGACGGGGTGGTAGAGTCGATCGCCAAGTTCGCCCCCAAGGCTAAACTGGTGTCCCGCCAGACCGGAGACACCCCGGAAGGCGGCATGCGGATAATTGAAGCGGTTCTCCAACAGTTCCCCAACGTCAAGGTGATCCAGGGCACCAATGACTCCGGCGCCATCGGTGGCTACCGGGCGGTGATGAACAGCGGCAAGGGTGGCGACCCGACCTTCTACGTCGGCGGCGCTGACGCCACCGACGAGGCAGTGGCTGCCATGAAAGAGGAAGGCTCGGTTTTCCGTATGTCAGTCGACCTGGCTCCCTATGAAACTGGCCGCCAGTGCGCTGACAAAATGCTGGAGTACGTCAAGAATGGCCCGCCCGCCAAATCAGAGTTTTTCTATTTCCCCATGGCGCCGGTCTGGCAGAATGACGTTCTCGCCCGTTAATAGCGGTAAAAAGCAGGTTTAAGGGTGTTTTAGCCACTATAGCGACCCCTGGAAGCCTTTCCAGGGGTTTTTTGTCGGGTTTTACCCGGGGGACGGCTGGTGGTTACCTGGCGCCGGGGAGTGGAGAATGGCTGGGTGAAGCGGGAAAACGCGGGGGGGTGGGACAATTTTTGGCTGAGAGTCAGAAACCCGGCATGCCGGGGGGGCCGGCTACTTTACCAACCGCCTCGGGCGTACCGCCGTTGGCGGTGGTGGCGGGCGAGGCGAAAGTGGACGGGTGGATACGCGCTATGGGTCGGGCGATCGGGTGAATAACGCTAGGCCCGCCAACCGGGGGCGGGGCGATGCCGCTAGCCTGGGTTTCTGGCGGTTGGCTGAGGGCGGCCAGGTCGTCCAGGGTCAGGGCGGCGGGC
>JAITQC010000080.1 GCA_031289115.1 Planctomycetota bacterium | reverse complement strand
AGCCGGTAACTCCAGAAGAGTGGTTTTCGCGTTGGAACCAAGCTAATCCACTACGCCCGCTGGTCGGAAGAGGGAAAGTAGCAATTACCAATCAGGCGAGCCATTCCCGGTATCCAGCGGGAAAAAATACTTCCTTCCGCAACCCATGCTGTGGGTGATTTATAACGGCCTTAGACCTTGGACTAATTTCCGGACCCTGTCCGATCTTTTACAGAAACACCCCGACTTTGACTCTGACAACCTAAAACTACCGTTTTGTCTAATCGACCTCCAGTTGTTGACTGACAAGGATATTGCCTGTAGTAGCGATCCCCGGGTACAGGTGCTTCTGACCCTCCTCCGGGAGCGTGATCTAACCCGTCGGAAAACCTCAAAGGTTGGGTGAAAGAGACTCTATTGCCTCTCCGCGCCAATCCTAACGTGGCCAGTTAATTTGAAAGCTTCATCTATTATATTTTGTAGCAGGCTGGAGAGCCTGGCGATTTTGAACAATTTCAGTTCGACCTGAGTGACTTCACCACCGAATAGGAGGCAAATACCATGACTAGTGAGCTAATTACGAAATTAAAGGAGCAAATAAAGGCGAAAATAGAGCCGGATTTAAAGCCGAAAGTAATAGAGAAAGAAAGACCGAAAGGAATAGAGCAAGGAAGGGCGCAAGGAAAGGCGGAGATTATTATAAAAGTACTTATTCATAACTTTAACTCGGTGCCGGCCTATATCCAGCGAAAAATCCAAAGGTCCAAGGATCCGGCCAGTCTAGATTCTCTCTTGAACGCGGCGTTAACCAGCCAGTCTATCGCCGAATTTAAGCTCAAGCTGTAAGCCAATCCCGGTTTTCCCCCTTGTCACGACCTCCGGGCAAGCCGGTAACTCCAGAAGAGTGGTTTTCGCGTTGGAACCAAGCCAATCCACTCCGTCCGCTGATTGGGAGAGAGAAAGTAGCATTTATAATTGTTGAGTGCCATTTCCAGGAGGAATCAGTATAGCTAAGAAGGCGCTAGCGAAAAGGGTCAACTGAGATGGAAGAGTTTGGACGGCCGATCGCGTCTTGCCACGTCCACCCGTAGGCAGTGGGTGGACAGGTGCTTACCCAGGATGGCGATAAACTCCGCCAGGGCAATGTCGGGGGAGTTATTTTTGTCTGATAGGTGTGAGAGCATGACTGTCCGCAAGCGTCCCGGACCCAAGCTTTTTACCAGGGTGGCTGCCTCGCAATTAGAGAGGTGTCCGTGTTTTCCCTGAATGCGTTTTTTCAGTGCCGCCGGGTATTCTTGGTTTTCCGACAGGAGATTGGGATCGTAGTTGCTTTCCAGGAAGACCAAGTCGAGGCTACGCAAGTGGTCATCCAGTCCGGGAAAGGGATGTCCGAGGTCGGTGAAAAAACCACAGCGCTGTTTATCCGCCTCCACTATGACCGCCACCGGTTCCTGAGCGTCGTGCGGGGTGGGAATAAACTCGAAATCCATTCCAGCGACCGTCATTCCTTTCTGGGGATGAACCAACGCCGAGGTGAAATTTCCCAGTCTCTCTGGGGCATAATTTCGCGTTCCCGGCGTCATCCACAATTTCCAGCCCATTTTCCGTTGCAGGACTCCAGCCCCGCTCATATGGTCGCTGTGTTCATGGGTGATTATGATTCCAACAATCTTATCTTGGTTACCCCCCACTTCCTCCAACTTGGCGAGGATAGTTTTACCAGTCAACCCGGCGTCGATAAGGACCGCCCCCTCCCGTCCTTCGACGTAGTAGGCGTTCCCGGAGGAACCGCTGGCAAGTGAGGCCACTTTCAAGGACATTGGCGTCTCCTAACGGGCGAAGGTCTCCAGGGACAGGCTATCCCTCACCCCAGCCTGGTACAGGCGGCTCGCTCTGGCCGCCACCATGACGGCGTTGTCAGTACAAAGCCGGAGAGGCGGTATGGCGGTTTGTAATCCAGCTTCGGCCGCTTCCCGGGCCAGGGTTTCGCGTAGGCACTGGTTGGCCGCCACCCCGCCGCCTAGAGCCAGCCACTTCACTCCGGTACGCCTGGCCTGGTCCATGGTTCGGCTAACCAGGGCATGCACCACCGAGTGTTGGAAACTGGCGGCGGCGTCCCGCACCCCACTGGCGTCCAGTTTCAATTCCCCTTTCCGACCAGCCCGGCCCCGGGCAAGGTAAAGAACGGCGGTCTTCAATCCACTAAAGGAAAAGTTTTGCCCATCCGGGGGTAGGCAAGAGTTAAGCCAGGGCTGGGCGACGGGGTTACCACCCAGGGCCGCCTTCTCCATCCGGGGGCCGCCGGGAAAACCCAGACCCAATAATTTGGCCGCCTTGTCAAAAGCTTCGCCCGCCGCATCGTCAAGGGTAGAGGCCAGACACTCCATTTCCTCACGACCGGGCGACCCTTCCCGCACCAGATAGAGGTTGGTGTGGCCTCCTGAAACCACCAGGGCGATATAGGGTGGGGTGAGTTCCGGAACCGCTAGAGCGGCGGCGGCGATATGCCCCTCAATATGGTCGACCCCGATAAGGGGTTTGTCCCAGGCGAGGGCGAGAGCCTTGGCGGCTGTCACCCCTACCAGGAGTGCGCCGATTAGCCCGGGGCGGTGGGTGACCGCCACTGCCGAAAGCTCGGCGGGTTTAATCCCGGTGTCGCGGAACAATTTGTCCACCCCGGGCAAAAGGCATTCCATATGGGCCCGGCAGGCCACCTCCGGCACCACTCCGCCGTAAAGGCGGTGCAGATCGACTTGGCTAGCCACAAACTCCGCCAGGACCTCCCGGCCATTACGGAGAATGGCGCCAGCCGTCTCGTCACAGGATGACTCCAGGGCGAGGATAAGCTGGTCAGTTGACAAGTTACCCCCCCTTCCCTTCCCGGAGGAGACGCCCCGGAGTAAGGACCACGTCAACCCTGCCGTCCCGCTGGTCGGTGGGTAGTTCGGGGAAAACCTGGAAATCGTAGGCGATACCTATTTTTTCTCCACTTATACCGGGGAAAAGCCGGTCGTAACAGCCTGCTCCCCGTCCCAGGCGTTCGCCAGTCTCGGAAAAAGCCCGCCCCGGGACCAGAATCCAGCCACCCGCCGCGGCCGGCAGTTCCGGTAATTCTAGGCGGGGTTCAAGGATGCCGGCCGGACCAGGGATCAGGTCGCGGGCCAAGTCGCAAACCCGGTGGAAAGAAAGCCGGTTGTTATCCACCCAGCGAGGAAGGCCTAGACTGCCGCGCCGGGCTATCCAGGTGGTGAGAAAAGGGCGTAGGTCAGGTTCGTCGGGAAGGGGATGGAAAGCGAGGAGAATTCTGTCAGTGGTGTCTGGCAGATATTGCCGCAGGCGTTCATTAAGCCCGGTGTCAAGCCTCTGGCGTGTTTTGGGAGGGATAAGGCGGAAAATTGTTTTCACCGCCTGGCGCCAGCTGGCTTTGTCCGCCAACGTCAGGCCACCATCCACCGGAGTAGGGACTGCCTCATTCTCCCTCATAGTGTTCCAGGCTTTCCACCCGGTAGCCGTCCAGCATTTTTCGCCCCTTGAGATCGTCAAGTTCGATGACAAAGCCAAGACCCACCACCACGCCTCCCAGGTCTTCCACCAGGTTAATCATGGCCTTGGCGGTGCCACCAGTAGCGAGGAGATCGTCAATCAGAAGCACCTTCTCCCCGTTAGCCACCGCGTCGGTGTGAATGTGGAGTTCGCCTGTGCCATACTCCAGGTCGTATTCCCGCCGCTTTGTTTTCCACGGAAGTTTTCCGGGTTTTCTTATCGGAACCAACCCCCAACCAAGCTTGTAGGATATCCCGGCCGCGAACATGAAACCCCTGGCTTCCGCCGCCACGACTTTGTCAGCGCCGCTGTTCTGGAAAAGATCGCACAGGCGGTCGATGCTGTAACGGAAACAGTTGGCATCGGAAAGAATCGGGGTGATATCACGAAAAATGATCCCGGGCTTGGGAAAACCCGGAATTGACCGCACATATTTCCGTATATCCATGACTTATCCCCCCGTTAGCCAGACAACGAATCGCGGGCTGGTCCGGCCAGCCCGCAGCAACTCCTACCGTATGGATAATTCTTATACGCCAAAGGGCAATGCTTTTCAAGTATCTTTTTTAATCTGGTCCGTTTCTGACCAATCCCCGCCCTCGACCCAGGGTTGGGATCCGGCGTTGTCCCAGGCCACTTCCGCCAGGCCATAGCGCGGCCGCGGCGGGCCCACTTCACCCACGGGATAACCGGTGGGAATGAGAGCCACCGGGAAATTCACCTTGGCGTCGAGGCCAAGGGCGGCAAGCACCTGCTCCGGATCGAAAAGGCCAACCCAGCAGGTGGCGAGGCCACCCGCGGTCAAAGCCAGGACATAGTGCTCGCCCGCCAGCATGCAGTCACGACTTATCAGGGGGTCGGCGTTCCCCCGGGGCGGTGGGTGTTCCTTGTAAAGCGTCTCGATTCGCCGCGCCTCGTCGTCCTGGAGAGCTCCCAGGTCCACCAGTTCCTTGGCCCGGCGTAGCCGCTTGCGGTAAACACCGCGGTCCCCAAGGAGAACAGTGATCAGGGGAGCGCTTACCAGGCTTTTCTGGTTGTAACCCGCCGCAGCCAGGGATGCGAGTAACTCTGGCGAACGCGCCACCAAAAGGCGCCAGGGCTGGGCGTTGGAAGCACTTGGCGCCAGGCGGGCGGCGTCAAGGGCGTCTTCCACCGGTCGCCGCGGCGGCAGGGTGGGAGAAAATTCCCTTACCGAACGTCGAGCGCGCACCACCTGAAAAAAATCCATGGCGGACACCTCTCCTGGCCAGGTATCGCTACTCGCGGATCAAAACCTCGGCGGTCATTTCCGTGGGAATCGGCAGACGCATGAGCTTTAGTATGGTTGGCGCCAGATCGGAAAGTTTGCCCCGGGGGATCAATTGCTTGTCCCAGGAATCCTTGGCGACGTAAATCATTTCCACCGGGAAAAGGGTGTGGCTGGTTTTAACCATACCGGTCTCATAATCCACCATCTGTTCGGCGTTGCCATGATCGGCGGTGATGAGGATCTTCGCCTTTTTGGCGAGAAGTTTGGGAATGATTTTTCCCAGGCACTTGTCAACCGTCTCCACCGCCTTTTTCGCCGCCTTGGGGTCGCCGGTGTGTCCCACCATGTCACAGTTGGCGTAATTAACCACAATCAAGGAGTAGGGGTTGTTCTTGAGGCGGGCCAAAAGTTCCTGAGTGACGAAAACCGCCTCCATCTCGGGGTGGCTGGCGAAGGTGGCGGGGTCGAAACGGCCCTTGATCTCCACTTGGTCCTCGCCGGGATAAGG
>JAITQC010000177.1 GCA_031289115.1 Planctomycetota bacterium | reverse complement strand
CGCCTGGAAATCACCAAGCGCTTTTCCCGCGACAACGCGGTTATTTCGACAAAAATGGTGTCGGTGCAGGACCTGATGGGCGGACAAGTGGCCAGTCTTTCAGTCGATCCCGCCCTCGCCATGCAGATTATCGAACAGGCGATCACTGATGTCTCCTACGCCCGGGCTAACATTGGCGCCATGCAGGCCAACATGCTCCAGACTAACGAAAACAACCTGCGGGTAGCGGTGGAAAACATAACCAAGACCGAGTCGGATATCCGTGACACCGACATGGCGGCGGAAATGACCGAGTTCACCAAGAACCAGGTACTCTCAAACGCCGGACTGACCATGTCGGCCCAGGCCAACACCCTGGCGCAAAACGTCCTGCAGCTACTGCGCTAGTGACCTAAGTAGGAAAGTGCCGCGGGCCCTGGGGTACTTACGGGCAGCGGGAAAGAAAACCTGACGGGGCTGGAAGAAACACTTCCAGCCCCGTTTTTTTGTAAACAGGACGGGGTTAATAGGGGGTTTTACTTTTGGCTGGGGATGAAAAAGAAAACGGCGGCGGCTGGCGACCGGCTTGGCTGGAAGAGGGTTTTTGGGGGAAAAGCGGAATAGCAGGAAAACAGCGCCAGGCCGCCTTTTTAGGGGCGGGAGCTTCTTGGTTAGCTACGGACCATGGTTAGGAAGGCGCCGGCTTTTTCAAACTCGGCCGCCAGACCCTGGGTCAGGGTGGGGAGGGTGTCTTTGGTAATGGCTAGGACATGCACCGCCGCCTTGGGGGGGGCGGGTTTGTTGTCGAAGTCGCCACTGGAGCCGTATTGCCTAAGCCGGCAGAGATATTTGGCCAGGGCAAGAACCGCGGTCATGCTCCGGACTTCCGGCGGGCATTCCTCCACCGAATCCTGGTAGCGGATAGCCATTTGAACCTCTTCCGAGAGGTTCCAGTTTTTGGCCAGCCAAAAACCAATGGCGGAGTGCCCCCCCTGGAAAACCTTGCTTTCCGCCTCGTGGAAAGACACTTGCCCCTCTTTGGCGAGGTTGAGGATTTTCATAAAATCCTCGTGGGCGTATTGGTCCAGCACCATTTTGCCAATACCGTTCAAAAGGCCGGAGACAAAGCCTGTATCGGGGTGGATGGCGCCGCAACCAGATAAGGGGTCTTCGGAAAGGCGTAGAATTATGAAACGGCTGATGGTGGCGACGCCAAGGGAATTAACCCAGAATTCTTTGTAACTGAAGTCCTCGTTGTCGCTGTCAAACATGCCGATGATGCTGGCCGAGACCACTATCGACTTGACGGTGCGAAAGCCAAGGATGGCGATGGCCTGGGAAATGGAACTGATGCGGGTGGGAATGGCATAAAAGGCAGAGTTGACTAACTTCAAAATCTTGGCGACCAGGGCTGGGTCTTTGCCAATAACGTTGTTAATGTCACGCACCGAGGACTTGGGATCGTCAAGCAGGGACATCAGGGTGGTTATGACCTGTGGGAGGGTGGGGAGGTCGATAATATCTTTGACCAGTTCCTCTGCGTCTTTCACAGGTTATCCGTTCTGTATCTCGGCGGCATGGTGGCAGGCACCCTCTTCCTCGTCTAAAATCCGTAATAGCGTTTCCAACGCCTCCATTTCCATGCGTTTTACCTTGTCTGGCTTTAAAGCGGGTTGAAAATGCTCGCTAATGTCCTGGAGGGCGAGAGGGGTGGCCTCTCCCAACCCATACCGCAGGCGGATTATGGTTTTCTCCTGGCCGGGAAGGCAATCGAGTAGGCGGTTAAGCTTGGTCTCTCCATCGTGCTCGCTGGCGGAATCGCTGACGACATAGGAATGCGAGGCGAGGATATCTTCCAGGTCAGGGTGATAATCTTCTTCCGAGCGGTTCCCGCTTGCACCGGCCTGGACCGAGGAGGATGTAGCGGCTGACAGGGCTTTAAGAACGTCAGTCACCTTCTCGTTACTGAGTTGCATTTCTCCGGCGATCTCTTCCGGAGAGGCGGTTCGTTCCAGGCGTTGGGAAAGATCCAGCGCCACCTGTTTCCAGCGCCTGACAATATCCACCATGTAGCCAGGAATCCGAATGTTTTTCGCTTTGGACGCCAGGGCTAGGCGGATGTAATGTTTAACCCACCAAACAGCGTAGGTGGAAAACCGGTTGTTGCTCTCCGGCTGGTAGCGTTCGACAGCTTTCATCAGCCCGATGTTACCCTCGGAAATCAAATCCATCAGGGGAAGACCACGGTTGGTGAAGTGCTTGGCAATGGACACAACCAAGCGGAGGTTGGATTCAACCATTCGCAACCGCGCATTCTCGTCACCGGCATGAACGCGTTTGGCCAGGGAAACCTCTTTTTCCGGGGTTAGTAAGGGGTACTGTCTTATCTCCAATAAATAAGCGTCGAGATAGGTGTCTTGCATGGTAAGCCGTTCCTGGTGTTAACCCGGTATCAAGGCGGTCAGCCACTCCCGGTGGAGTGCCGAAACGCCAGGAAACAGGGTCACTTTCCCGGTCGAAACCATGGAGTGAATGGACGGGAAAGCAAGAGAATCCAGAGCGGAAACAGCCTGCCAAAGTGAAAACGCATAAAGGTAAAAAACCCAGGAAAAGCTACCCCAAAAGGGTCAAGGAAGCTTTTTCAGCAAATTACCTAGACAGCATTTAGCTTCCCACCGTGGGGTGGAAGCGTTACTTTGGTTTAATCAAGTTGTGTCTGCCCTTTGCCCATCACCCATGCCTAGTTTAATTAAAGTTACCGGTTTCTACAAGAAAAATCCCGTTTTCCGAAGGTGATTGTATATTGACATTTAAGACAATCACCGCCTGGGTCAACCCGGGGCAGCTTTCCCAACCCTGCCTACCCGGGGTGGGTTCCCGAGGTAGACAGTTTTTCCTGGGTTGACTCTTTTTTCTCGGAAGTTACGGCATAGGACAGTTACGGGTTGGTGACGCCAGTTTAACCGGTTTCACCCCTCCTCGTATGGAGGAGGCTGAGGGTTTTCACCAGGGGTGCTGGTATTCCCCTGGCGTTGTGGCCTGGGTTGGCTGACCCGGGTTGGCGGGAAGGCGGTGGCGTCGACGGGGTGAGAGGGAAAAGGCGACTGCCAGAGGGGGAGTGGACAAAAAGCGCCGGGTTGGTTCAGGCGTCTTGCGTTTCCGGTGTTTTGCCAGTAAGATTATCCTGTTCAGTAAAAGTTGAAAAGAATTCAAGTTGGGAAAGGGTGAGGCATGAATAACCGCAAGCCAAGAATCTGCGTGATTGGCCTGGGACAGTTTGGCCATCACTTGGCGGTTGAGTTGGCTAAGGAATGCGAAGTATTGGCGATCGACAATAGCCAGGCGCTGATAAATGCGATTGGTGACCAGGTGCACCACGCTTATTGCCTAGACAGCCGCGACTACACCAGTCTCGCCTCGGTGATCGGGCCCGATTTCGATTACGCGGTGGTGGCGATGGCGGAGTCGATGGAAAGTTCGATTCTCACCGTTCTCCACTTGAAAAAGATGAAGCTGCGCCACATTTACGCCAAGGCGATTAATCACGACCACGCCGAGATACTTCGCTCCATCGGGGCTGACTCCATAGTTTTTCCCGAACGGGAGACTGCCAATCGTCTCGCAGCCCAGCTGGTCAACCGCAATCTCCTGGATTTCATACCACTTTCCGATGACTACATGGTGATGCAGATAACCCCACCCGATTGGGCCTTTGGCAAAACCCTACTGGAACTTGACCTGCGCAAGCGTTTCGGTATCTTCGTTATCGCGGTGAAGGAGCACGTGCCGGAACATACGTCTTTCCTTCCCGGGCCGGATTTTCTGATCAAGGATTCCGACGCTCTCCTGGTGATTGGCCAAAAAGGCAGTTTGGAGATCTTGGAAAATTCACCTGATCCTTTTAGCGCCTGAAGCAAAGCCGGGAATAACCCTATGAACCGCGAAATCTCCTTCCGCCAGGCACGCATCTCCCCGACCCTGCTGGTGCTGATCTGGTTCTCCTCGCTGATTCTGGTTGGTACCCTTGTTCTTTGCCTACCTGTCTCCCAGGGTGGGGCACCCGGCAACTTTCTCGATACCGCCTTCATGGCGGTGTCGGCGAGTTGTGTGACTGGTCTCGCAGTGGTTGACCTGGGACAGGCTTTTTCCCCTTTTGGCCAATTAGTTATACTGATACTCCTGGAAACGGGGGGGCTGGGGGTCATGACTTTCGCCGTCCTTGGTTTCCGTCTCCTAGGTTGGCGGGCGCCTATCGGCCACCAGACCGCCGCCACCACCTCCCTCTATCAGACCAATGCCGCCCAGGAGTTCAAGAAGTCCTTTTTTCCCATTCTCTGGGTAACCCTGGTGATTCAATTGGTTGGGGCGATTCTGATGTTTCTCTCGCTTCTTCCTGCCTACTGGCGGGAAGCGGGAGGAGTGGGCGAGGCAGCCTGGTCGGCGGTTTTTCACGCCGTTTCCGCTTTTACCAATGGTGGTCTCACCCTGGGCGCCGATGTCTTTGAACAGGCCAAGTCCCAACCCGCCTTTATCCTGATCCTGGCGTTTCTGGTCACCCTGGGAAGCCTGGGTTGCACCGTTCTAAGTGAATTGTCCACCTTGCCACGGCAATGGCTCCGGCACCTGCGTCACAAACCGCGTTGGCTTAGCTTTCACTGCCGGGTGGTCCTGGTGTTAACCAGCTTTATAATCGGGGCGGGGTTTATTTTTATCCTCGTTTTCGGGTGGGACACCGCTTCCAGTCTCTGGGAGGAGATAACCCTTCTCTTTATCGGCCGGACAGCTGGCTTTTCCACTTTTCCCCTGCCAGGCAATATGTCGTTACCGGTAATACTGGCCTTTATCGTCATGATGTTTATCGGCGGCTCGCCGGGATCCTGCTCCGGGGGAGTGAGGACCACTAGCCTAGCCATTTGGCTGGCTAGTGTTCGCGCCAGTCTCAAAAACGAGCGCTTGGTAAGGCTTTTTGATCATAACATCCCGTCGGAACTGGTCATTCGGGCCCGTCTTATAATAGTCATTGCTAGCTTGTGGAATTTCCTGGGTGTGGTGGTGCTTTCCCTGATTCATCCGGGGGAAAAGCTGGAGACGCTGATTTTTGAGCAAATCTCCGCTTTTGGCACCGTGGGGTTGTCCCTGGATTTTACCGGCAAGTTGGAGTTTCTCTCGCGTTTGTGGATAATGTTAACCATGTTTGCCGGCCGCCTCGGACCACTGACCATCGCCCTCCTGGCGATCACCCCGGTGCGAACAGAGATAGGGCGTCCCCACGGTCGGATCATGGTGGGTTAGCCAGGGCGGCAAAACGCTAGCGCACCAGGAAGAGTATTATTTGGGTTGGACGCTAGAGTCCTGGCGGCCTGGGAGTCAGTCTGGTAAAGGGGAGTGTCATGCGTGGAAAAGGTGCCAGAGGTTTTACCCTGATTGAACTCATGATTGTCATCGCCATTATCGCCATCATCGCCATGGTGGCGATTCCTAACCTCAGGCGAAGCTGGAACCAGGCCCAGGAGAGTGGGGCGGTGACAGCGCCGGGCGAGTAGGTGGCCTTTCCGATGGTTAGGGAGGTTCCTGGTCCCCGCTTAGCGGAAAACGCTCCTCGGGGCGGGAAGCCGGGTTGGGGGTGGAACTGGTAAAACTGGCTGGTTTACCGGGCAAACTGGCGGGTTTACGCCAGCCTGCGGGTAGCCAGAGGGTAAGAAACGGACGGGGATGGCTGACTGGGCGCAAGAGTTCCGGATTCACCTGGAGGATAGCCTGGCTGGGCTAGACAAGGAAG
>JAITQC010000063.1 GCA_031289115.1 Planctomycetota bacterium | reverse complement strand
GTGAACCGCTATATCCGTCTGCATTTCGCCAAGCAAAAGGCGACCCTGGAGGCTACCCTGGAGCGCCTGAAGCCTATCCGGGAGAAACTACCAGCCCGATAGGGCTTTCTCCAAAAAGGGAAAAAGGGCGACCCGGACGCGCCAGTACCTGGCCTCGGGCGGCTCAATACAGATAAACGCGTTCCGGCTGCTCCGCCAGCCGCACCTCGGCCTGGTCAAGCCAGGGCAGACGATAACCCTCCCGCTCCCGGAGAGCGAAAACACCGCTGGCGCTTATCCAGTTGTTGTCAGGGATGCTTGGATCAATACCCCCGTCCAGGAGAACGGCCAGGGGTATGGCGTCGGCTGAGCAACAATTCACGAGAAACCGGAAAACCAGAGGCTGGGTCAGCCCCAGAATTTCCGCCACATCCGGGTTTTCACGGTTCAACATCCCCACCACCTTGATTTTCTGGCCCAGATAGCTTTCCGGACTTTGTAGAAGCAGGCTCATGGCTACCTCCCGGGCGTCCTGCCGGTAGGGGTTGTTGTAGGCATGCCCGCGGCTGGGAGCGGTGCCGCCGCGCTTGCCAGTCTGTCTTGGGCTAGCGGTGCCCGGGAGGACAGGGGAGGAGGTCAGGCGGGACAACTCCCTGTCTTGGCCTCCTGGCGTCTCACCCGCGGTAAAATTACCCACAAACCTGACCGCGAAGGCGTCGCCACCCAGGGATTGCTGGTTGGCGCGCCAGATGTGGAGGATAGGCAGTAACAGTAAAAGGAGGCTTACCAGGGCTTCCAGACCAAAACGCCCGGTCGGGCGGCCCGCCAGGACGGCGGCGGCGAAGAGGATGATGACAAGAACCGCCAGACCCAGAGGATAGGCGAAGATGGGCGACAGGAAAAACTCGAAGCCGCGGCTGGCGAGTAGGCTAGTGAGGGTGAATAACCAGGCTAGGCAAAGGGCAAACTTTTGCCAGCGCCCGACAGCGGCAAGGACATTTGGCATATCAAACTCCCAACTGAATAAGGGTGAGCGCCAACCCCAACACCAGGACGCTTACTAGGGTGACCAGGAGAAGGATGGCTTTTTTTTGGAAAAGGCCACGGTACATCAGGAGCAGTTTCAGGTCAAACATCGGCCCCAGTACCAGGAAGGCCAGTTGCGCCACCAGTGGCACATAACCGCGAAAGGAGGCGGCGATAAAGGCGTCGGCCTCGGAACAGAGGTTGAGTAAGACCGCTAGGAGCATCATCAGGACCGTGGCGCCAAGCGGGTTGTCAGCCGCGGCAAGAAACAGGCTTCGTTCGACATAGGTCTGCGCCAGAGCGGCTAGAAAAGCGCCGATGATGAGAAAGGGGGCGGTGGCGAGGAAATCATCCAGACCGTGGGTGAGGGCGTCCAGGAGACGCTCAAAGCTGCCCTTCCCGTCTTCCGGCGCGGCGTGCTGGTGATGCGGATGGTGGCAGTCTTCCTCCTCCTCGTCTGGATGCCCACCCCGGGCCTCCGGAACCAGAGTGCCCGCCTCCCCCAGGACGCGGCCGATAGCCAGCGCCACCAGCACCGCTATGACGTAGCCGGCGGCAAGGCGTATTAGAACGGGCTGCCAGTCCATACCGTAGGCTAGCCAGGTCGACAGGGCGACCAGGGGGTTGACTATGGGACCGGCCAGAAGATAGGCTATGCCGGCAGACGCTGGCAGGCCCTTTCGGGACAGACGGCGCACCACCGGCACAATGGCGCACTCGCAAACCGGTAGGACTATCCCCAGGCTAGCTGCCAGAAGCACCGCCGGGACGGGGCGGCGGGGGAGGAGAGAGGCGAGACGGTCGCGGCTGACAAACACCTCTATGAAACCGCCCGCCAGAGTGCCAAGGAGCAGGAAGGGAAACGCCTCCAGGACTATGCTGGAGAATATGATGGAAAAGGTTAGTCCCTTCTCGCTTTCTCCCCCAGTGAAATAATAAAGGTAAAACAGCACCACCAGGACCAAACCTAGGCGGGGCCACCAATTGGTTTTTTCTCTGGGCCGGAGACCTGCCGATGGGGTTATTTGTCTGGTCATAATTGACTCCCGCCAGGCTTGAAGCTGGGGGCGTTATTTTTCGCCCTACGCTACGCCGGCTTGTCGCTAGGGGAAGGGTTGGGAAAACACCTTCCGGTGACAAACAAAGAGTGGGGAATCAGACCAGGGGCGGAGCGCGGGACTGGCGGGTGTTGGGTTGGGCTTGTTTGAAGCTGATAAGGGCGGGGGAAATATCTATCAGTTGGTGGAAACTGGTCAGGCTGGGGTCGGTAGGGGGGAAGGAGAAGGCGTCGCCCCCCGGAACAACCAGAGCCCGGCATTGCTGACAGTCAGTTTGACTGCCTTGGGTAACCCCCAGAGTGACTGGGTTGTCGGAGGAGAATGGGGTTGACTGGCTGTCATCAGCCGCGCGGTGCGAGCAGGCGTGTTGGTAGGTTAGGAGGGGCAGGATAACCCAGAGGCAAAACGCCCCTAGTGACAGACACAGGTATTTACGAACCAAGCCTTGAGACATGCCCTTAATTATGGCGCTTTTCCAGCCATTGTCAAGCCGGTGGGGAAGGGGGGAGAGCGAGGCCAGTCTTATGCCGCAGGGGCGGGTGACCCAGCGCGGTTCTACCCCCGGTTGCTTTACTTGGGCGTCAAAAAGCGGGACCCCCGGAGGGGTCCCGCCAGACTAATGCGACATCGGGGTAGCACCCCGGGTGTTTTGTCTTTCCGGGGGGCGCGGGGCTTAGTTGGCCGATTTTCTTTTTTGCGACAACACGTCGAAAACCACCGCCGCCAGGAGCACCAGGCCCTTGACGGTGCGCTGCCAATCCGCTCCCATGCCAAGCAAACTCATGCCGTTATTCAGGACACCCATGAAGATGGCGCCGATAATGGTGCCAAAGATGGTGCCAACGCCACCATAGGCGGAGGCGCCGCCGATGAAACAGGCGCCGATAGCGTCAAGCTCGTAGTTTGAGCCGGCTGAGGGGTTGGCGGTGTCAAAGCGGGCCACGCAGATCAGGGCCGCCAGGGCAGACAGGAACCCCATGTTGGTGTAAACGAAAAACATCAGGCGGTCGGTGTTGACGCCAGACAGGCGGGCGGCTTTTTCATTGCCCCCCATGGCGTAGAGCCGGCGACCAGGAACAGTGTTGTTGGTGAAGAAGTAATAAACGAGGACCACCACCGCCAGGAGGATGAGGATAACCGGCACCCCCTTGTCCTGTCCCAGGAGGTTTCCGGTGGCGATGATGACAAAGCAGCCGAAAACCAGGCTAAGCAGGGCCTGCCACAGAGGCGCCACCTCATAGTGCTTGCGGATTTTCTTTAACCGCGAGTTGAACGCAATGGCGATGACCACCAGAGCGATCACAATGGCGCAACCCAGGGTGAAAAGGTAGGTGTTGATGCCTAGGTCAGCGCCGTTAAGGAAACTGTTGAAGTAGGCGCTGTAGGCAGCCGGGAAGGAGGAAATGGTGAGGCCGCCCAGAATAAGCCAGGCGAACCCACGGAAGGCCAACATCCCCGACAGGGTGACAATGAAGGGTGGTATCTTCATATAGGCTATCCAGAAGGCTTGCCAGCCCCCGAGGATTAGGCCCGCCACTAAGCAGAGGAAAATGGACAGATAGATGTTAAGATGCCAGTTGACAATGAAGACGCCAGCGATAGCGCCAACCAGGGCGACAATCGAACCGATTGACAGGTCGATGTTACCACCGGTAAGAATACAGAGGAGCATGCCGCAAGTGAGGATGACGACATAGCCGTTCTGGTTGATAAGATTGGTAATGTTAGTCGGCTTGAATAAGGATGAGTAACCATCGCTCCGGCTGGTGATCAAGAACTCAAAGAGGATCATGACACAGATCAGTATCAACAGCATGGTGTTACGCTTGAGTATTTCTTTAAGTTGTGCCATGGTCAGTCAAGCTCCTTTGGCGATCGTGGTGGATAGCGAGGCGTCATCGTTCGTTTTGGCTTTGAGAATACTGGTCATTATCGCTTCCTGACTGGCATCCTCCCGCCTGAATTCGCCAACGATTCTTCCCTCGCCCATGACATAGATACGGTCGCACATCCCGAGAATTTCTGGTAGTTCCGAGGATATCATTAAGACAGTTTTGTTGTTAGCCACCAGCTTGTTGATGATAGTGTAAATTTCGTATTTGGCCCCGACGTCAATTCCCCGGGTCGGTTCGTCCAGGATAAGGACGTCTGGTTCGGCAAACATCCATTTGGCCAGCAGCACCTTCTGCTGGTTGCCACCGGAGAGGGTGCCAACCGACTGTTCGATACCGGAACACTTTACCGAGAGCATTTCGGTGTAGACCTTCGCCAACTGCATTTCGCGGTCCTTGTCGATGATACCCCGGCGACTGCTAATCCGGCCGAGATTGGCCAGGGTGGCGTTAGAGCGTATTTCGCTACCTAGCAATAGACCGCAGCCCTTGCGGTCCTCGGTCACATAGGCGAGTTTGTTGGCAATAGCGTCCTGCACGTTGCTGAGTCTGACTTCCTTGCCGTTGATATAGAGTTGTCCGGAAATTTTCGTCCCATAGCTACGGCCGAAAATACTCATCGCCAGTTCCGTGCGGCCTGCTCCCATGAGACCGGAGATGCCAACCACCTCGCCTTTCCTGACATTTATGCTCACATTCTCGCAGACTTTCCGCTCAGTGTAGAGGGGGTGGTACACGGTCCAGTTCTTGACCTCGAGACCGATTTCACCGGGATGGCTCTCCCGCTTGGGGAAGCGGTCGACCATTTCGCGGCCAACCATACCACGAATAATCCGGGGTTCGCTGAAATCGTCGACCCCCCGGGTGAGAGTCTCAATAGAGGTTCCGTCCCGAATAACTGTGATGTGGTCAGCTATCTGGGATACCTCGGTAAGTTTGTGGGAGATCAAGATCGATGTCATGCCTCCCTTCTGGAGTTCTTTCAGAAGATCAAGAAGCTTCTGGGAATCGTTATCGTTAAGGGAGGCGGTGGGTTCGTCCAAAATCAGTACCCTGACCTTTTTGGCCAAGGCTTTGGCGATTTCCACCAGCTGCTGCTTGCCAACCCCGATGTCTTTTATTAACGTATGCGGGGACTCGCTAAGTCCAGCCGCCGCGAGACATTTGATGGTTTCTGAGAAGGTCTGGTCCCAGTTGAGGTTGAAATAACTACCCCGCTCGTTACCAAGAAACATGTTTTCCGCGATGGAAAGGGTGGGAACCAGAGCCAACTCCTGGTGGATGAAGACAATGCCCAGGCGTTCGCTGTCACGCATTTCGCTGAACTTGCATTCCTGACCGTCGAAAATGATTTTCCCGGTGTAACTGTCATGGGGGAAGGTACCGCTGAGAATGTTCATCAGGGTGGATTTACCCGCCCCGTTTTCCCCGACTATGGCGTGAATCTCGCCGTCCAAAACCTGTAGATTCACGTTGTCCAGGGCCTTGACGCCAGGGAATTCTTTGACGATACCCTGCATCTCGAGAAGAATTTTACTCAAAACAGTCTCCCTCAACTATGCCCCGGCCGAAACCCGGAGATTTCGGCCGGGGGTTGTCAAAGTTGTCCCAGTTGATTACTAAAGGAGGCGCTTACAGTTCCGATTCCTTGTAATAGCCGCTTTCGATAAGAAGTGTCTTGTAGTTGGCTATGGTGCAGATAACCGGTTCGCAGAGGAAGGAGGGGATGATGCCAGTGCCGTTGTCGTAGGTCTTGGTGT
>JAITQC010000062.1 GCA_031289115.1 Planctomycetota bacterium | reverse complement strand
TCGCGCACGGCGTCGCCTTGTTCAAATAGGGCGGTAATATCAACTTCTTTTTTATCTGTCATGTGAGTATTCCATTTTCAACCGCTCAAACCAAGCCTTATCCGTAACTACGAAATTATACCCCCTCCCCCCAGTAACGTCCAGAGAATGACCAGGAATTGAATTGTCCAATATTTTCCAGGAGGTGACGCTGGGGATATACAGTTGGAAAAGGTTTCTTAAGCCCGCGTTGAATCGCCGTTGGATTATGTCGACCGGTATATTGTGACCGCCGAGTTTGACCCGCGCCGCGACACGTTCCTCTGCGGTTTGAGCGTCGGGAAGGGCGAGGAAAAGTAGGTGTGTTTGATACCCGGTATCCTGGAGTTTTTTCAGCCAAGGCGCGAACGAGCGGGAGGCAAGCGTTGTCTCGAAGGCGAAACTACTTCGTTTTTGCACCAGTTCCCGCAAACGCTTCACCATGATCTTGCCTGCTTCAAGGGCGACAGTTTCCGGCGCGAAAGCGGAAAGACCTTGGGCGATAGCGTCCGCGTTGACAAATTCCTCCACCGCGAAGGTGTCGCGCAACAATACCGGTGCGCTGGTCGATTTCCCCGACCCGTTTGGCCCGGCAAGAATGATGACATGTGGCTGTTTGTTTTCCATATCCTCTAGTATACCGCTATGGACGCGGACAAACAATACTACCCTCATCTAAAGCAAAATCCGCCAAGGCCTTAAAGCCGTTGGCGGATTTTGTTGAACAAGCTAATGGTGGTCGCTACTGGACTCGAACCAGTGACCCCTACAATGTGAGTGTAGTGCGCTACCGACTGCGCTAAGCGACCGGAAAACCCCCGGATAAGGGTTTGTTAAGTCGCCTATGATATGGATACCGGGGGTGTAAAGCAAGATTATTTTCCCGCCCGCTTGCCGGCGCGAAGCGCACTTCACCGCGTTAGTGGCGCCTCCAGATAGGGTGTTCTCTTTCACCGCCGCCCGGACGGGAGAGGATTGCCGGAGATTCCTCGATTAAATCGCTTGCAATCAGTAGGAAACCGGTTAATCTTGCTTTTTTGTCGGCTTTTTCGCCTTAGCGACCAAGCTAACCCCCGGGCTGACAGCTGGCGCGGGGTGTAAGGCCGTTCTGTTTACTAGCGGAACGGGATTATGTTCCTGGAGATCAAGCATGACCGGTTCCTTGTCGCGCCCGGGTTTCTTTGGTTTACCCCTGTTGGTAGCCATGTTTATCGCCGGCGGCAGTTTCCTTCCCCGGCCCACCGCTCAGGCGGGTGAACTTTTTCGACCCGTACCCTCCGACGCCCAGGTAACTCGTTTTACCCGCTTCAACATCCGTTACACCCTCCGGGACATTGTCGCCGACGGGGTGGAAAAGGTCGAGTTCCATATCACCGACGACATGGGTCGCTCCTGGTCCCTATACGGAGAAGACGCCGACCGCACCTCCCCCATGACTATCTCAGTCCCCGGCGAAGGGGTTTACGGCTTTGTCTGCGTCGCCACTGACCGTTTCGGCAACCGCGAGCGCGAACCTGGTCCCCGCACGCGCCCGGAGACGGTTATCGTAGTCGACCGCACCCCGCCCCAAGCCCGCTGGGTTGAACCCATGCAGGACATTCTGGCCCGGAGCGGACAACCCGTCACCTTCGCCTGGGAAACGTCCGACCCTTATCTTAGCCAGGGTCCCGTCCGCCTACAGTTTGCCCAAAACGCCAAGTCAAACCTCGACCGCGAGGCCAACTGGCAGCTCTTGGCGGAAAACCAGCCCGCCGCCGGCTCCTACAACTGGACCCCGAACGAGGATTTCTCCGGCCGCTACAATTTCCGCCTGATTGTCGAGGACCGGGCGGGAAACCTCACCATCGCCTACAACCCCACCACCCTGATAATCGACTCCAGCCACCCCCGGATCACCGGGGTGACCCCGCTCAAGTCGAATCAGCTGGAAAACGACATTTGGGTAGCGGCTGACGACGGCCCGGACGGCTCAGGGGTGAAAACCATCTCCCTTTACACCAGTGCCAACCAGGGCATACTTTGGGAACTCCTCAAGGAAAACGGGGAGAACGGCGAAAGCCTGCCGGTCCTCCGGGAAAGCGGACAAGCCATCCGCTTCACCGCCCCCCAGCCGGGTGACTACCCCCTCTGGCCGGTGGTGTTTGACAAAGCCGACAACGCCTCCCCCATTCCGCCGCAGGGCGTGGCTGGCCCCTACATTCTGGTCATTGACAACGAGCCCCCCACCGTCTCCCTCTCCAACTCTTTCCTCCAGGGTCGGCCGGCGATATTGGCTAATGAAACGCGGATACTCGAGTGGACCTCCTACGACCCCCACCCGAAAAACGGGAGCGGCACGGTCTACCTTTCCCTCGACAACGGCGCCAGCTGGCAGGAGATCCGTTCCGGTCTCGCCGACACCGGCTCAGCGGTCATCAACTTCCCCTTTGGCGCCACCAGTGAAGAAGCGGTGCTGAAGATCGCGGTCGAGGACGACTTCGGTAACACCGGGGAAGGCTTGTCGCAGGTGTTTAAAATTTCCCCCGCCAACACGACGATCACCGGGGTGGCGGCGGCGAGCGGTGTCCCAGACAGCTACTTCACCCCCACTGACAATTCCGCCTCCTACAGCGGCAGTGGCAGTTCCACCTTCTACGAGGAGCCGGGAACCCAGCCCCCCCTGATCCCGCCGCCCCCGCAGACCAGCTTCCCCACTCCGGAAACTTACAGCAGCCCGTCGCTGGAACCCACCTATCCAACCCCGGATTACGGCGCTTCCCCTGACACTGGCTACTATCAACCACCCATCGCCACCGACCCCTACGGCGCCTACCCACCCTTAAGCCAGGGAACGCCTTACCCCAGTGGGCCTGATCTCGGTTTTGGCGGAGGCGGCACCACCTACCAGCCACCGTCCGCCACCGACCCCTACAGCGTCTACGCCCCGCCTCTGGCAGGGGAGAGTTCTTACCCGTCCTACAATTCGCCCACCCTGAACGCGGGTGATTCGACCGCCGGCACCTTCCCGTCGGCCATGCTTAACAGCACCCAGCCAGCCACCGGCCAGAGTTTGCCCATCCCGCCGCCCCCGGCGGCAGTGGAGCGTCCGGACAGCCCGGCCAGTACTGGTATAACCGCCTGGAACCCGACACCGGCTGGTAGTAGTGGCGCCCTCCCGACCCAAGCCCAAGCCCCGGCCTTCCCGCCACCGGTGGCGGAAACCGCCCCCCTGCCGCCGCCCAGCTTCGCTGACAGCGGTATCCCCACCCCCCCGGCCGAGGGTGGCCTTTTCGCCACTCCTGACAGTGACTGGGGTAATTTCGCTAACGCCTTCGGGGATTCCTCCATGGCCCCGCCGCCCCTCCCCAGTGAAACCAGCGGGAGCCAGTTGACCGACAGCGGCGGTTTCGCCGCCCCACCGATCACGATAACTTCGCCCGTGGCGCCAGTGACGCCAGCCGCTCCGCCCGCCCTGGCGACAACCAGCCCTATTTTCGACACCCAGCCGGCCGAGGTCAGCCCCATCCCCAGCCTCGACTCGGGAGCGTTTGACAATAACCTGTCGCCTCCCCCGATGGCGGTGCCGGAACGCTTGCCAACCGACCCGCGGCAACTCTCTGACCATTACGCTGGCGAGGCTAAAAACTACCTGGACGAGGCGCGTCCCGACCTCGCTATGGAAGCGGCTAACCAAGCTATCCAGGCCGACCCGGAGAACCCCCTGGCCCTGGCCCGCCTAGCCCAGGTCTTTGTGCAGCAGGAGCCACCCGACTTCCCCCGCGCCGCCACCATCGCCAAGCAGGCCACGGAACTCGGGCGCGACTGGTATTCCTGGTGGACCTGTTCCGACATCTTCTACCGCTGGTCGCACGCCCGTAACCGTCAGGTGCAAAGCCAGCTCCGGGGGGGACAACGCCCCTCCCCCGATATTTTGGACGAGCGTAACCAAGCCCTCAGTAACGCCCAAATCGCCATCGGCAACGCTGCCAAGCTTCTCCAGAACCGTCCCGAGAGCGACCGGGAGCAGGTGGTGATGACCCAGGGTGAAATCACCTATCTCCAGGCC
Source organism: Planctomycetota bacterium (assembly GCA_031289115.1). Lineage (GTDB taxonomy): Bacteria > Planctomycetota > SZUA-567 > SZUA-567 > SZUA-567 > JAITQC01. Next base: position 988 of record JAITQC010000062.1, on the reverse strand, counting down.
CTTATCGTCCCCGATCCGGTCCGGCCCGGGGCAAACGCCCCGCAGACCGCCCAGGACGACTACCGCCGCGCCCTGGAAAGTTACAAAGCCCTGGTGACCCCGCTCCTTCTCGAGGCCCTGCCCTACTTCCAGTCTGCCATGCAGATCGGGGGCAGCCCCACCTACCGCGAGGCTTTCCACATGGGCATTATCAACTTCCGCCTGGGTGGACTGGAGAAAGACACGGGTAACAGCCAGCAGTCGATACGCTACTACGAGGAGGCTTCCCGCTACCTGGAAGAAGCCACCACCGCCGCCCTGGTCCCGGCCGAAGGTCCCCGCGAGGCTTACTATATGTTGGCCTACTGCCTAGACCAGCTTTCCGAACCACCTGGCCGCAACCGGGCGCGGCAACGGGAAATGACTCTACGCTACTGGCAGCGCACCGCTGAACTCTACAGCCCCGGTAGCGCCTACCGCGAATACGCCGAGCAGCGAATGGCTGCCCTACGCCAGGAACTTGGTCTCTAGACCACCCGGCGCCACCCGGCCTCCGGACTAACACCGTCTTCCACCGGTTATAAACCCCGGGGGTTTTCCCGGGGTTTTTGCTTTGCTGCAAAGGACCCGACTTGGCCACCCCCCTCCTCGCCACCCTCTTCCCCCTCATTCTCGCCCTGGCCCACGGCAGTGTCGACTTTTACCTAAACATCATCCAGGCCCTGGTCCCAAGCCTCGCCCGCCACCTGGATGTCCCGCTTAGCCGGGTCATCATACTTATGGGGGTGGTGCAGTTTATCGCCAACTTCATCCAGCCAGCCGCTGGCTGGCTTATGGGGAAGCGTAACCTCGCCGGTATCCTCTGGGCTGGCACTCTCCTCGCCATCCTGCCGGCCGGCATGGGTTTGACCCACAGCTTTGGGATAGTCGCGGTCTTAGTCATCCTGGGAGCGGTGGGCACCGGCATCTTCCATCCCGAAGGCGTGGTGAGCCTCCACCAGGCTGCCGG
>JAITQC010000058.1 GCA_031289115.1 Planctomycetota bacterium | reverse complement strand
GTCTCCTACGACCCCACCCGTGAGTTGTACGAGGAATTCAATAAGTCTTTCTCCGAATATTGGCTGGGGAAAACCGGCGACAACGTGACCGTGGTGCAGTCGCACGGTGGTTCTGGCCGCCAGGCCCGGACCGTGATAGAAGGTAACCCGGCCGATGTGGTGACTCTCGCCCTCGCTTCCGACATCAACGCCATCGCTGACGCTGGCCTGATTAAACAGGACTGGCAGAGCCAGCTTCCCAACAACTCCTCGCCCTACACCTCCACCATTGTCTTCCTGGTGCGTAAGGGTAACCCGAAAAAACTGCTGGACTGGGGAGATATCGCCAAGGAGGGTGTGGGCGTCATTACCCCCAACCCCAAAACCTCCGGCGGCGCCCGCTGGAACTATCTGGCTGGCTGGGCCTGGGCTAACAACGCTTACGGCAACGACCCCAAGGCCACCCTTGACTACACTCGCCGCCTTTTCGCCAATGTCCTGGTACTAGACACCGGCGCTCGTGGCTCCACCAACACCTTTGTCCAGAACGGGCAGGGGGATGTCCTACTCGCCTGGGAAAACGAGGCGCATCTGGCTCTGGCTGAGCGTCCGGGAGAGTTTGAGATTGTCACGCCAAGCCTCAGTATCCTGGCTGAGCCGCCGGTGACCATTATTGACGAGGTGGTGGAAAAACGGGGTTCGCGGGCCCTTGCCGCCGGCTATCTGGAGTATCTCTATTCGGAAAATGGCCAACGCATAGCGGGCAAGCACTTTTACCGTCCCAGCAATCCCGCCATCCTCAAGGAGTTTGCCAACGTTTTCAATCTTGGCCTGAAACTGGTCACCATTGACGATCCCCAGTTTGGTGGCTGGATCAAGGCGCAAGAGGAGCATTTTTCCGACAACGCCATTTTTGACCAGATTTACTCAGGTAATCGGTGAAAGACTTCTTTCTTTTCCGAGGCAATTTTGACAGTGGGATAATACATGGCTAGCGGTATCAGGAAGAGGGTTGTCCCGGGTTTTGGCTTGTCGCTGGGCCTGACCCTAGCCTACACCGGTGTCATGGTGCTTATCCCCATGGCGTCATTGGTGTTCCAGTCATCGTCACTGGGCTGGAGCGAATTCTGGGCGGCGGTGACGGATCCGCGGATCCTGGCTAGCTACCGGGTGAGTTTTGTCTGCTCTTTCGTCGCCGCCTGCATTAACGCTGTTTTTGGTCTGCTTTTGGCCTGGGTGTTGGTGCGCTACCGGTTTCCTGGGCGGCGCATCTTGGATGGCCTTATCGAACTTCCCTTCGCCCTTCCCACCGCCGTGGCCGGCATCTCCCTTACCGCGCTTTACTCAAACAAGGGATTCCTGGGTAAACCACTGGAAGATATCGGCATAAAAGTGGCCTATACCCAGGTCGGGATTATTATCGCCCTCACCTTCATCGGCCTTCCCTTCATTGTCCGGGCGGTGCAACCGGTCCTGGAGGAAATGGACTCCTGCTACGAGGAGGCGGCCCTGATTCTCGGCGCCTCGCGCACGCGGGTGTTTTTTACCGTGATCCTTCCGGAAATCCTTCCCGCCGCCCTCACTGGTTTTGGCCTCGCTTTTGGCCGGGGCCTGGGGGAATACGGCAGCGTCATCTTTATCGCTGGCAACATGCCCTACAAGACGGAAATCGCCCCCCTTCTCATCATGACCAAACTGGAACAGTTCAACTACGACGAGGCGACGGCGGTTGCCTTGGTTATGCTAGTCGCTTCCTTCGCCGTGATGTTCCTTGTCAACTGTGTGCAGTCCCGGAAACTTCGTTACCTGGGACATGATTAGGGGCGGACTAATGCGCCGGAAACCGGAAGGCCTCTGGGCCTGGATACTAATCCTGATAAGCGCGGCATTTCTAGTCCTGATGCTGATAGCCCCGCTGGCGGTGGTGCTTACCGAATCGCTGCGGGAGGGCTTAAAGGTTTTCCGGGCCGCCATAAGCGATTTTTACGCCGTCCGGGCCCTCTACCTCACCCTGGAGGTGACGCTAGTAACAGTCATTCTCAACACCCTTTTTGGCGTGGTGGCGGCCTGGGCCCTTACCCGCTTCAATTTTCGCGGTAAACGCCTGCTTATCACCATTATTGACATCCCCTTCGCAGTGTCGCCGGTAATCGCCGGCCTAATCTTCATCCTCACCTTCGGGCGCATGAGCGCTCTTAATCCCTGGCTCCAGGCTAATGACATCAAGGTGGTTTTTGCTATCCCTGGCATAGTACTCGCCACCGTCTTTGTCACTTTTCCCTTTGTCGCCCGGGAAATAATCCCGGTCCTTGAGGCCAGGGGGACGGAGGAGGAGGAGGCGGCCGTGCTCATGGGCGCGGGCCTCTTCACTATTTTTTGGCGGGTGACTTTCCCGCATCTACGTTGGGCCCTCCTTTACAGCGTCATCCTCTGTACTGCCAGGGCCATGGGTGAATTCGGGGCGGTGTCGGTGGTTTCGGGGCGGCTACGGGGGAAAACCCTCACTCTTCCCCTGCATGTGGAAATACTTTATGACGAATACCATTTCGGACCAGCCTTTGCCGTGGCTTCCCTTCTGGTGATGGCGGCGGTGGTGATTCTGGCCGCCCGGAACCTGGTGGAATGGCTGGCCAAGAAGGAGAGACGCTAGATGTATGTAAAGATAACTGGCATTAACAAGCGTTTTGGCGACTTCCCGGCGGTACAGGACGCCACCTTCACTATCCGCCGCGGCGCCCTGGCCGCCCTCCTGGGTCCTAGCGGCAGCGGGAAAACCACCCTGCTTCGTATGATTGCTGGCCTGGAGCATCCGGACAGTGGCGACATTGTGGTAGACGACCGTCGGCTTAACGACATCGCCCCTAGCCAGCGCGGTGTCGGTTTTGTTTTCCAGCATTACGCCCTCTTCCGTTATATGACCGTTTTTGATAATATAGCCTTCGGCCTGAAGGTGAAGAAAATGCCCCGGGCCGCTATACGCCAACGGGTGGAAGAGTTGCTGACCCTGGTGGGCATGGCGGGTCTCGCCAAGCGCTATCCGGCCCAGCTTTCCGGAGGTCAGCGCCAGCGGGTGGCTTTCGCCCGCGCCATCGCCCCCTCTCCCCATCTTCTGCTTCTGGACGAACCCTTCGCCGCTATCGACGCCAAGGTGCGTCGCGAACTTAGGGTATGGCTACGGGACATGGTGGGGAAGCTTAACCTTACCAGCATCTTTGTCACCCATGACCAGGACGAGGCGATCGAGGTAGCGGACGAGATCATTGTCACCAACCAGGGGCGAGTGGAGCAGCGGGGGGCGCCGGTGGAACTCTACCGGGCTCCTGCCACCCCCTTTGTCACCGGTTTCATCGGCGACTCTATCCAACTGGATAACTGCCAGCTTATCAAGGGTTTTGAGGAACTGGGTCCGGTTCCGGGGGCGGTTAGGCCGGAATTTATCGGGGTTTTCCACCCCGAGGCGGAGATACCCTACGCCAACTCGGCTATCGACGCCAAGGTGGTCCGCCTCGCTTTCCGGGGCGACACCTTCGAGGTCGGACTTGACCTCAGGGGCTGCCCCCTCACCGCCCGCTACGCCCTGGACAGCCGCCCTATCGCCGTTGGTGAAATAGTCAAGGTCCTGGTCTGGCGCCTCTACGCTTTCACGGGTGAACGGGTGGCTCTGGTCAACAACAATTGCACCGGCGACCATCCCCAGGGCTATTCTTATGTTATCTGAAAGGTACACCTGGTGCGCACTGAGGTGAGCGAGGCGGAGTTGTTGATTATCGGAGGGGGGACGGCGGGTTGTTTCGCCGCTCTCACCGCCTCCCGCCTAGCGGCCGGGCGCGTCCTGGTGGTGGAAAAAGCCAATATCCAGCGTAGCGGTTGCCTCGCCGCCGGGGTTAACGCCATTAACGCCTGCCTGGCGCCGGGCCATCAACCCGGGGAGTACGCCGAATACGCCCGGCGGGACGCGGAGGGGATCGCCCGCCTGGATCTTCTCCAGAGCATGGCGGTTCGGCTTAACGCCATGGTGGGGGAGCTGGAACAACTCGGGATGGTGGTCCAGCGGGAGGCGGACGGCTCTCCTAGCTACCGCGGCTGGCGTAACCTCCGGATTAACGGGGAAAACCTGAAGCCGCTCTTGGCCCAGGCCGCCAGTTCCGCTCCGGGGGTGGAGATTGTCAACCGGGTCAATGTCAACCGGCTCCTGGTGGTGGAGGGGAGGGTGGTGGGGGCGGTTGGTTTCTCCACCCGGGAGGCGTTGTGCCGGGTTTTCCTGGCCCCAGCGGTCATTTGCGCCACCGGAGGGGCGGCTGGCCTCTACCGCCCTAACCTGGCGGGAAACGGCCGCCACGCCCTCTGGTATCCGCCTTTCAATACCGGAGGCGGTCTCGCCATGGGAATGCTGGCGGGGGCGGAAATGACCAGCCTGGAGATGCGTTTTGTCGCGCTACGCTGTCGCGACACCCTGGCTCCCACTGGCACCCTGTCCCAGGGGGCAGGGGCGCGGCAGGTGAACGCCAGGGGCGAAGACTACGAGGAACGCTATTCCCGCACTACCCAGGGCCGGGTTTGGGGCACCCGGCAGGAAAACCGGGTTGGACACGGCCCCTGCCGCCTCCTGGTTGACCAGCCCACCCCGGCCCTGGTGGCGGGACTGTGCCGGAGTTACCTCAACATGGCACCCACTCAGGTGCTTAAATGGGCGGAGATGGGGGATTTGACCCATCCTGGCGACCAGCCTTTCGGGGTAGAGCTGATCGAAAGCGAGCCCTATGTCATGGGTGGCCACACCGGTGGCGGTTTTTGGTTAGACGCCAGCCGCGCCACTACCTTGCCGGGATTGTTCGCGGCGGGGGATGTCGGTGGCGGCTGCCCCCAGAAATACGTTAGTGGCGCCATGGCGGAGGGTGAAATCGCCGCCCAGGCGGCGTTGGCCTACGTCGCCGGCCAGTCTCCCCAGCCCTACTCGGGAGACTGGCGCCGGGAAGTGGCGGCGGTGGTCCAGGAGGCGGAGACGACGCTGGCACGGCCAAAAAGCACCCCCTACGGGGTTGACGACCTTTCTGACGCCCTGTGGGAGGTTATGGACCGCCAGGCTGGCGGTAGGGGGGCAGACTACCGTTATAGCTGTTCATCCCTGGCGCTTGCCCAGACGCGTCTCCAGGAACTCCGGGAAATGGCGGTTGGACTATCCGCCCAGACTCCTCGGGATTTACTCCGGGTGCAGGAACTGGGTGACCGCCTGGTGGTGGCGACTGCCCTGGTCGCTCACCTGGCGGCGCGCCGGGAAACCCGCTGGCCGGGGTTTGGTGAATACAGCGACTATCCGGAAGCGAGTGACCTCTGGCAATGTTTTGTCAATTCGCGCTGGAAGGACGGCTGCCCGCAAATAATCCTTCGCAATCTAGCAGGTTCACTGGTGCGCTATGTCGGTTGAAATCGACGCCGCCCGCTGCCTGGGGTGCGGTGCCTGTGTCGCTATTTGTCCGGGCGACTTGCTTGAACTTCAAGACGGACAGGTGATTATGCGCCAGGCCGACGACTGTTGGCGCTGCGCCGCCTGCCTCAAGGCTTGTCCAGCCGGTGCCCTGTCACTTCGCTTAGCGGCGGTGGCGGGGGGGAGGGGCTGGCGTTTAAGCGTCACCAGTCAGGATAATCGCCTGCTTTGGCGCTGCCTTCCCCCGCAAGCGGGGGAAGCGGAAATAATTTTCTCCGTCGACCCCCAGGATCCCAACCCCTATTAATCTTGTTTTTGGGCTGGCTTAACTTAATTAACCCGGTTCATAAGCGAACCAAGCTATCCTAAGCTTTTAGCTTTGTTAAAACTCTTCCGGCCTTGATTTTTTAGGGAATTAAGCACCTATAAGTTTCCGAACTGGTTCACCAGTATTTTTGGGGTAGTTTATTAACCCGGCTGATAGAGAGTTGACACCAGGTTGGTGCGTCCCGTATACTGATTTCCTATATTTCCTAGTATTTCGCTATTTTTCCACTTCCGCCGGGTAGACAACCAACGCCGTCGACCTCCGCCGGGTGAGAAAAAATGATGACTTGAAGACGAAAGTCTCGCTGTAGTAACGAAGTACACAAAAACAGTACACGGCCGACAAAAACTCCTTCCCAAATCAACCGCTAAAACATGCGGTTACGTAAACTAGGTGTTGGTTTGGTTGATATTAGGTAAAAGGATGTTGTCATGTACTGTGTCAACTGTGGAAAGCAACTTTCTGACCTGCCCAATTTGTGTCCCGAGTGCGGGCATCCGCGCCTGGACGGAAACGCCTTTGGCCTAGCCGACACCAGCCCCAAAAGCAAAGTTGCCGCAATGCTACTTTGTTGGTTTTTTGGCGTTTTAGGCCTGCATCGGTTTTATGTCGGGAAAATCGGCACCGGGCTCTTGATGCTATGCACCTTTGGCGGATTTGGCATTTGGATTCTTATCGATTTGGTCTATTTGATTTGCGACAAGTTCACGGACAAAAAAGGAAAGTTTATCCGTAGCTGATTATCAGGGACTGGTAAATTCGCAGCGGTAAATAGTGAGTTTTTCCCCTTTTTTTATGGCAGTGGAGCGCGAAAAAGGCCCTATGGACCATCTGGACGAACTTGAAGCTGAAAGCGTTTACATACTCCGCGAGGCCTACAAGCTTCTGGGAAAACTCGCCATGCTCTGGTCGATTGGCAAAGACTCCACCGTCCTTCTTTGGTTAGCCAAGAAAGCCTTCTTCGGGCATGTCCCTTTTCCCCTGGTCCATGTTGACACTAGTTACAAGATTCCGGAAATGATCCGTTACCGCGACCAGTTGGCGCGTGAACTTGGCTTTGAACTTATTGTCCATTCTAACCAGGAGGCCCTGGCGGCTGGCATGGGTCCGGAGCAGGGGCGCCTGATCTGCTGCGCCGCCCTGAAGACGGAAGCACTGCAGCAGTTGGTGCGCCTGCACAAGTTTAACGGCCTGATAGTCGGGGTGCGCCGGGACGAAGAGGGTTCCCGCTCCAAGGAGCGGGTTTTTTCCGAGCGTAACGCCACGGACAATTGGGACTACGCCAATCAGCCACCGGAACTGTGGAACCAGTTTAAAACCGATTTTCCCCCCGGTCACCACATCCGCGTCCATCCACTTCTGCAATGGAACGAGCTGGACATCTGGCGCTATATCGGGCGCGAGAAAATGCCGATTAGTGACCTCTATTTCACTCACGACGGTGAACGCTACCGTAGCCTGGGTTGCTCGCCCTGCACCGGGCGGGTTAAGTCCCAGGCTAGCACAGTGGCGGAAATAATCCAGGAGCTTGAGTCTACCACGGTGGGAGAGCGTTCCGGTAGGGCGCAAGACCGCGAGGACGCCTACGCCCTGCAAAAACTCCGTAAAGCGGGATACATGTGACTATGGACGAAGAAGAAAACCCGGGTGAGCGACTGAAACTGGTGGTAACTGGCCATGTCGACCACGGCAAATCCACCGTCATCGGCCGCCTGCTCCATGATACCGGTTTTCTCCCAGCCGGAGCGTTGGAGAAAGCGCAGCGGATCGCCCATGAAACGGGAAAACCCTTCGAGTTCGCCTACCTCCTGGACGCTTTCGAGGAGGAGCAGAAACAGGGCATCACTATCGACACCACCCGCCTTAATTTCGCCACCCCGAAACGGGGTTATGTCATTATCGACGCCCCCGGACACCAGGAGTTTCTCAAAAACATGATTTCCGGGGCGGCTGACGCCGAGGCCGCTCTCCTAGTGGTGGACGCCTCCCGCGGGGTGGAAGAACAGTCCCGCCGCCACGCCTATCTTCTTTCACTCTTGGGCATCCGCCAGATCGGGGTGGTGGTTAACAAAATGGACCTGGTGGCCTATGGCGAAGCGGTGTTCCGCCAGGTGGAAACCACTATGGCGGATTTCCTCGCCTCGCTGGGGTTGGTGGCGAAAAGCTACATCCCGCTCTCCGGCCTGTTGGGGGAGAATATTCTCGAGCCTTCCTCCCAGTTACCCTGGTATAGCGGTCCTACCTTGCTTACGCTTCTGGACAGCTTTTCCCTGGCGGAGGGGACGGAAGCGCAGCCGTTAAGGCTCCCCCTGCAGGATATCTATAAATTTGACGACCGCCGCATCCTGGCTGGCCGCATCGCCAGTGGCACCCTGCGGGTGGGGGACACTGTCCGCATATCCCCGGGCGGACGGGAGACCCGGAGTGTCAGTCTTGAGGAGTGGGGAGGGGAGGGGGATAAGAGCGAGGCGACTAGTGGCGAGTCGGTGGGGATAACGCTGGCGGATGAGTTTTTCCACCAGCGTGGCGAAGTGATAAGTCATCCCGCCACCCCACCCCTGGTAAGCACAACTTTTCGCGCCAACCTCTTCTGGATGGGTCGAACCCCGCTACGCCCGGGTAAAAAGTATATCCTGAAAATCGCCACCCGGCGGGTGGAATGCGAAGTGAGTGAACTCGGCCGGGTCATCGACGCCTCCAGCCTGACGGTGATGGAATTACCTCAGGAAGTCCGCATGAACGGGGTGGCCGAGGTGGCGATAACCACCGGGGAAGCGATAGCGCTTGACCTTTTCTCAGTCAACCACATCACCGGGCGTTTTGTCCTGGTGGACGGCTATGACGTGGTGGGCGGGGGGATAGTGTCCCTGGTTCAGAATGCCATCGCTGTCGACCACGCCATTTTCGAGCAGGGTAAGTTGCAGGCGCGTTGCGAACTCTTTGACGAGTTTTTCTACAGCGTTGAAGACTACTCGGTGAACAAGCGTTGCCCACCGGTTCTTCTTTTCCGGGTGGGCGACCCGCTTCCCCTGGAGGGCAAGAGTTATTCTTATCCAGAGTTTTTCGATATCGCGGTTATGCGGGATAAAATGGCGGTGAAAATCCGGGCCGGCCGGGTGGTGGAATTGCAGCCCTTGGCCGACCTGGTTTACAGCGGCCTACCCATGGTCAATGGCCGGGGTTTCGCCTTCCGGGTAAAGTCGCGGGAGGAATGGCGGCAGTGCCAGGAAGAATACGCCGCCGCCACTTCTGGCCAGGACGCTTCGCTCTCCGCCAAGTGGCTGGATTTCCATTCCTACCGGCGTATATACTTCGCCAGTAATTCCCGGAGTTAAATCCCGGTCACCCACAGGCCTTGGGGTTGACCAAAGGGGAGTCGGCCTAGTTAGTAGCCTTGATCCGCGCCAGAAGACTACTGGTGCTTAAGCCAGGGACAAGCGGAGTAATGACGATTTTGCCGCCGGTGGCGGTGACCGCTTCCCGTTCGCGGGGATCAAGCGAATCAGGCTGGTAGTCGCCGGATTTACTCCAGACCTCGGGAGAGAGCCGGAGGAGTTCCTGGTCGCAGCGTAGCCCATCAAAAATCACCACCCGGTCCACCATTTCCAATGCCGACAGCAAGCACGCCCGGTCAGTCGCCTTTATCAAGGGCCGGGGCTCGCCCTTGAGTTCCCGCACCGAACGGTCCGAGTTTAAACCCACCACCAGGACATCCCCTAGTGAACGGGCGGAGCGCAGGGCTGCCACATGTCCAGCGTGGAGCAGGTCGAAACAACCATTAGTCCACACCACCCGAAGGCCTTCCCGCCGCCAAACCCGGCGCTCCTCCAGCAAATCTTCGAAAACGACCAGTTTACCCATGCGCGTGCACCTGTCGGCTGAGAAATGGGGAAAGACGCCAAGGGAAATAACCCTACCGGGTTTGCTTACCCGGAAGGGGTGAAAAGTGAAGAAAAAACACCAATTATCCGCCCGGCTCCCTGTGGCGCGGGCCGGCTTCCGAAGGTAGTTGACCCGAAATAAAAGCGTTTGGCTTGTCGGTGGTGAGAGTAATCCGGTTCTTAACCGCCTTGTTTTAGCCCAGACCAGTTGAATTCCTCGGCCTACGCATTATAGAAGGCAAGTGAAAGGGGTACAACGCTTTTTCAGCCCAAGCGAATTTTCGCGGTTAAGCAAGGTTAGGGAAAGGGGAAAAGTGGCGAACCGGTTTCGCTGGTAACAAAGGCCGGCAAGTTTTTTCGCCCTTCACCGCACTTTC
>JAITQC010000127.1 GCA_031289115.1 Planctomycetota bacterium | reverse complement strand
AACCACCCAGGTCAAGCTATCCACCAGCGCCAGGCCAAGGGTGGCGGCGCCGTTCTCTCCTTTGAACTCGCCAGCGGGGACATAGCGCAGTCGTTCCTGCGTAAGCTTCGTCTTCCCTTGCTGGCGGTAAGCCTGGGCGGGGTGGAAAGTATCGCCACATATCCCGTCACCATGTCGCACGCCGCCATTCCCCCCCAAGAGCGGGAGCGCCGTGGCGTTACCGACCGCCTGGTCCGCTTTTCCGTCGGACTCGAATCCGGTCCCGATCTCCTGGATGACATTAAGCAAGCTTTACAGGACTAATCCGCCGGTAAAGGCGCCGCTTTCGCCATCCCACCGCCGCTTCACTCCATGGCACCCCGAGTTCCCCGCCTTTGCCAATTACCCAGCCTTCTTTACCCTGTGAGCCCGGGTGACAATATAGCCAGCCATCTATTCACCCGAGCGGTTATTACCAGTCTTTGCCAGTTGTCACCGACGGCCTTCTGTTTACCCTCCGCTCATTCCCGGTTCAGCCTATCCCCAAAATCAGCCAACTGAAACTGGATATATAATGGCAACACTGAATTATTGTTACCATTATCGTCTTTTTTCTTTTGCCACCCCGCCGCCGAGAAAAACCAATCCAACCCCGCCATCGCCCAAATAAATTCTTTATTTTTAAGATTTTATAACACTTCTCACCCGTCTCAAACCTGACTTTGCACGAGCTTTACGCCACTCCCGAGGCAAAAAGTGCCAGAAAATAAATCCGTAACTGCTATTTCATGGACTATATTAAATTCATTATCGAAAACTAAGCGTCATACTATTGTAGTAGCTAAAAAATACCAATCTCGAAGCAGCCAGTCACCGCCCCGCCAGCGGTTAAATGCGGAGAAAATTATAATCTGCCAGCTGGCCAAGGGTAAGGGTTTCATAGGAGTGGCGTCCTTTTTCCCACTCTGCCGAATAGAGAGATAAAAATGGTTACCCTAAAAGATGTGGCCGCCGCCGCCAAGGTAAGTACGGTTACCGCCTCCAGTGTCCTTTCTGGTTCCTACCGGGTGCGTGTCGCGGAAGAAACCGCTGCCCGCATCAATAAAGTCGCCAAGGAATTGAATTACGTGCCGCTAGCCTCGGCCCAAGGCCTCAAGACTGGCCGAACCAAGATGATTTCCTTTATCGCCTTTCCCACCCGGGGGAAAAACTTCCCCGCCCATGTCTTCGAGACCATTCAGGGTATCGCCGAGTTTACCCGGTCAAAAGGGCAAAAACTCCTTCTTAATCTCACCCATGACCATACTGAACAACTGGAAACTGCCCGCCAACTGGCCTTTGGTCGCCAGGTGGACGGGATAATAATCCAGTCCGCCAGCGGTGACGACCGGGCTATAACCGGCATTCTCCGGGAAGCGAAGCGACCCTATGTCATTCTGGAAAATGCCCTTCCCGACTGCCTGTCGGTGTGTTATGACAGTGAGGACATTGTCCGAGTCCTACGGGAGGAGTTTATACCCGGTGGCGGTATGGTCATGGTTATCCCCTATGGCGAGTGGCACCCAGCCTTACGGGAGGCGGAGGAAAAAACCAAGGCCTGGGCCGCCACCCAGGATATACCTTTCGCGGTGTGGAACGGCACTGGTCTGCCACCCGTCGACTGGTTGGTGAAAAATAAACAGGCTACCAGTAACGGTAAAATCCTCCTGACCATGGCGGGGGAGCAGTTTTCCAGTTTCCTTGACATTGTGGCCAAATCCGGCCTGATTCTGGGTAGTAACCTGCGTCTAGTCTACATGAGTGACGCGGAAAGCCTCTTGTCTCCTCCCAACGGGGTGCGTCTACTACGTTACAACGCCTATGAACTTGGATTCCGGGCCGCCCAGTTGCTTTTCCAGACAATTGATGGTAAAAAGGATGAGGCACCGGACAAGAACGGGAATTACGCCGGCGCCTTAGTCCCGGCCCTAAAAAGCTGACCCACCGCCTTCCCTCCCCGGAGTGGCGGCCGGGTCCGGAAGGAGGAAGCTTTAAATGACCACCCCCCTAGAAGTCCGCCACACCGCCCTGCATTCCCGCCACCAAGAAGCCGGAGCGCTCCTAACCGATTTTGGCGGTTGGGAAATGCCCCTCTGGTACCCCTGGGGGGCAGTGAAGGAACACCTGGCGGTGATCACCGCCGCCGGTCTTTTCGACACTAGTCACATGGATTTTCTTTTTATCAGCGGCAAGGGGGCGCATCGCCTCCTTAACCAGGCCTTCACCCGCGACCTTTCCCACCTCCGGCCTGGGCGCGCCCTTTACGGCGCTTTCCTCGAAGCCGACGGCACCACCCTGGATGACGCGGTGCTCTACCCCCTGGATGAGGACCGCTTTGGCGTGGTGGTGAACGCTGGCATGGCGCCACGGGTGAAAGACCATCTTGTTTCCCTTCCTGAGGCTAGCGGGGTAAGCGTGGCCGAACCTGAAGAACGCCTCCTGAAAATCGACCTCCAGGGGCCCCGGTCCCCCGCCCTAATCCGCTCTATCCTGGCCCAACCCGACCTCCTCCAGGTTTTCCCCTATTTCTCCTTCCAGGGTGATTTCAACTTCAAAAAAAGCCGGGTGAAAACACGGGATGGCGTCCCGATACTGCTTTCCCGCAGTGGCTACACCGGCGAGGTAGGCTTTGAAGTCTTCGCCCCCCTGGCGGCGGCGGAAACACTCTGGGACCAGATTCTCACCCTGGGCGGCAAAGATGTCCTCCCCTGTGGCCTGGCCGCCCGCGACAGTCTCCGGGCCGGCGCCCTTCTCCCTCTTAGCCACCAGGATATCGGCCACTGGCTCTTCCTTAACCACCCCTGGGAATTCGCCCTTCCCCTGCTTCCCGAAGGGGGTTTTAGCAAGTCTTTTGTAGGAATGGCTGGCCTGGACCGGAGCAAAGCCAAGTACACCGTCCCCTTTATCGGTTTCGATCCCCGGCGGGTTGACCGCGAGACAGGGGTAGCCCTAAAGGAAGGTCGGGAAATCGGCTCTGTCCTCACCATCGTCACCGATGTCGCGGTGGGACGCCTGGACGGCCGGGTAGTAAGCCTGGCTGGCCCCGACCACCCGGCGGACTGGAAGCCGCGGGGACTGGCGCTAGGTTTTCTTCACCTGACGGAACGTCCCGAACCGGGTGAACGCCTGACGCTACGCGACCAACGCCGGCAAATCGAGGTGGAGGTGGCTAAAGACCTGCGTCCCCAGCGAACCGCCCGAAAAAATCTGTCTGTCTTCCTCGCTTGACCCCAGGAGGTGGAAGGCATGAAAGTCAACTTTGAGCATGGGTGTCTGGAGCTACTTCGGGGTGACATCTGTCAGGAAAAAGTGGACGCTATCGTCAACGCCGCCAACGCCGCCCTGGCGGGCGGGGGCGGGGTTGACGGAGCGATTCATGCCGCCGCCGGCCCGACGCTAATGGAGGAATGCCGCCTTCTCGGGGGTTGCCCCACGGGTGAAACCGTAGCCACCGGTGCCGGACGCCTGGCAGCCAAGTGGGTTTTCCACACAGTTGGCCCGATCTGGCAGGGAGGTGACTCTGGCGAGTCCAAGCTTCTCGCCAGTTGTTACCAGACCGCCCTGGCGCTAGCTGGCCAACTGGGAGCGGAAAGCATTGCCTTCCCCAGCGTCGCCACCGGCGTCTACCGCTTTCCCCTGGCGGCGGCGGCGGCAATAGCCCTGGGGGTTATTACCCGCCACCTTAAGACCAACTCACCCCCTTTCCGGATACGCATGGTGCTTTTTGACCCCACCACCCTAGCTGCCTACCAAAACGCCCTCGGCCAATTTCTTGACCCAGGGCAAGCTATCGTCATCAACTAAACCACCCGAATTCCTTTTTCGCCATAACGTGGTAAAGAACCTACCCGATTACGGCTGCTGGCTACCCACTTCCCAAAAACGCGCCAGGATAGTTACCTCTTCCCCGGCGCCATTCCCACCCTTTCACGCCTCCCTGGATAGCGGGGAAGACACCCACTCGCCACTTTGTTCGTCACCCTCCAGGAGGATTTTCCGGTCAACCTCCCAGCCTTGTTTACCTGGCGCTTGACTGGAAAAACTGGCGATAAAACCCGGTGGTTTCACCCCGGTACCCCAATCACCAGGTTTTCTACCCCCCCTCGGTAACTTGACAATCACCAGACATTGGGTTAATTTTTCCAAATGCGCTTTTACAAATAAATGATATAGTGGTATACATTTCTCTGTCTACCATCTGGTCAAATTGACCAAGATGCGAGGTAAGCCCTGCCCTTCAGGGCGGGGAAGGATAGCGCGTAGGCTGTAGAGGTCCTTGGGGAAGCAGAAACCCACTGAAGCTACTCAACCCAGCTCACTCTCGGGTTGAACGTTGTTTTAATCCCTCGTCTTCAGGCGAGGGAGGATGTCAACAACCGAACAGGGTATAACTATATTTTAGGAGCGTTACTCATGCGCCTGATACTGCTTGGACCACCGGGAGCTGGCAAAGGGACCCAGGCCAAATTCATTTGTGAACATTTCCACGTTCCCCAAATATCTACTGGCGACATGTTGCGTTGCGCCGTCAAGGCGGGAACCCAACTCGGCCACCAGGCCAAATCCATCATGGACAAAGGCGGCCTGGTTTCCGACGACCTTATCGTTGGCCTGGTAAAGGAACGGATCGCCAGTCCCGACTGCCAGAACGGTTTTCTCTTCGACGGTTTTCCCCGCACCATTCCCCAGGCCGAGGCGATACAGTCAGCCGGTATAAACATCGACGCCATTGTGGAAATAAGTGTTTCCGAGTCGATTATCATCAACCGGATCACGGGTCGACGCATTCATATGGCTTCGGGACGGACCTACCACGTGGAGTGTAATCCCCCGAAAATCCCTAATCAGGACGATATTACTGGCGACCCCCTGATCCAGCGCGAAGACGACCACGAGGAAACAGTGATTCGCCGCCTGGACGAGTATCGCCGCCTCACCGCCGTCCTTTCCGATTTTTACCGCCAGGCCGCCAACGGACCGCTCTTTCTCCGGGTTGACGGCAACCGTTCGATTAGCGATGTCACCCGTGATATCATGGTCGGCCTCTCACGCCTGCCCACGGCTAACGACGGTCATTAGAATTCTGGCGTTAGCCTTTACCCACAACCAGCCACTGTTTTCCAGGAAATACCCGTATGGCCTCCAAAATGTACGACCGTGCCTGGCTTGAAGATTGCCTGCGCCGTCTAGCCGGGGAAATTGTCAACAACCGCACTCCGAGTTCGGCCAAGGCCCTGATAGGACTCCGGACGCGGGGCGCCATTCTCGCTGACCGCCTGGGGGAACTGATCCGCGGTGAACAGGGTCTTGAACTACCCCTGGGGTATCTGGACGCCACTTTCTACCGGGACGACCTGGGACAGGGAGCTGGCTTAAAGGCGGTAAAACCGTCGGAAATCAATTTTAACATCAACAACCGCGACATCATCCTGGTTGACGATGTTATCTCCACTGGCCGCAGCATCCGCGCCGCCATGGGCGCCATTTTTGACTACGGCCGCCCTTCATCGATTCGTCTCTGCGTCATGATCGACCGCGGGGGACGCGAACTTCCGGTTCAACCCGATTTTCTGGGCGCGCGTATCGAAGTACCCCGGGGCGGTTTTATCCGCCTTAAACTGCACGAGATAGATCCCCAGGGCGACGCCGTCTATGTGGTGGGGCCAGGCGAACCCGAACCCTAAGGCCGGGTGGTCAGCTTTTACCCGGGTGGCAATGCCCCCCGGTTAGTCCCTTCTTTCCCCCCTCCCGCCGCGGAAGGGGTTTTCTCGAGGAAAACCCATGCAATGGACACGCCGGCACCTACTCGGACTGGAGGAACTTTCCGCCGAGGAAATAAACTTCATCTTGGAGCGGGCCGATTCCTTCAAGGAAGTCTGTACCCGCCCCAATAAAAAGGTTCCGGCCCTGGTTGGCCGCACTATCGTCAACATGTTTTTCGAGAATTCAACCCGCACCAACATCTCCTTCCAACTCGCCGCCCGCCGCCTTTCCGCTGACACCCTGATGTTTTCCAAGGCGGGAACCTCCATTGCCAAGGGCGAAACCATGCTGGACACGGCCCGAAACATAGAGGCTATGGGGGTGGATGTCATGGTGCTACGGCATGGCGCCTCCGGGGCGCCGTGGAAGCTGGCGGCCAACGTAAGTTGCGCCGTGGTAAACGCCGGCGACGGCCAGCACGAGCATCCGACTCAGGCCCTGCTTGACCTTTACACTATCCGCGAGGCCAGGGGACGCATAGCCGGTCTAACGGTAGGAATTGTCGGGGATATCGCCCACAGCCGGGTGGCCCGTTCCAACATCTGGGGTCTTACCAAACTCGGAGCCCGGGTGATGGTGGTAGGTCCAACCACCCTCATTCCCCGGGAGGTGGAAAAGATGGGGGTGGAAGTCTGCCACGACATGGACCACGCCGTGCGCGAATGCGATGTCCTCAACATGTTAAGAATACAGTTCGAGCGCCAGGACGGCACCAACCCCTTCCCTTCCATACGCGAATACAAGCAGATGTTTAGCCTCACCGCCGAGCGCTTGGCCCGGGGAAAACCTGACCTGCTGGTGATGCACCCGGGACCAGTCAACCGGGGTATCGAAATTTCCCCCGAGGTGGCGGACGGCCCCAAGAGCCTTATCCTGCGACAAGTGGCCAACGGTCTGGCGGTCAGGATGGCGGTATTGCAAATGGTGGCGGGCGTGGCGGCCGCCAGCTAGTCCGGTATCCCCCCGGCCCAAACGGCCCTGACATCCGCGGCAACCCATTTTGGAGAACGGCAATGCCAGCGATAGTGGTGAGAAACGGCGAACTCCTTGACCCAGGGGAAAACATCTCCGGCCTGGGACATATAGTGGCCAAGGACGGCCACATCACCTATGTCGGACCCGACCTAGCCCAGGCCCGGATGGTGGCGGGCCCGGACGCCATGGATTTCGACGCCGAGGGCCTTATGGTCGTCCCCGGCCTTATCGACATGCATGTTCATTTCCGCGAGCCAGGAAACGAGGCGGAAGAGACAGTCGCCTCCGGTTCCCTGGCGGCGGTGGCTGGCGGTTTCACCTCGGTAGTGTGTATGGCCAACACCGACCCGGTGGTGGACACCGAGGCTGACATCATTTCCGCCCGCCAGAAAAGCGAACTGGTTGGTCTTGCCAACATCTTCCCGGTGGGAGCAGTAACCGCCGGCCGCCGCGGTGAAGAGCTGGCTGAAATGGCGCAGATGGCCAGGGGAGGCGCGGTGGCCTTCTCTGACGATGGGACAGCGGTGCCGACGGCAGGTTTACTCCGCCGGGCCTTAAGTTACGCCAAAATGCTCGGGCGACCCATCCTTGAGCATTGCGAAGACCGCTCCCTTATTGGCGAGGGAGTCATGAACGAGGATTTTGTCTCCACCACCCTTGGCCTTAACGGCATCCCGGATGAGGCGGAGGACATCATCGTGGCCCGCGATGTCGCCTTGGCCCGCCTCACCGGCGGCCACATCCACATCCAGCACGTCTCAACCGCCAACGCGGTGGCGATTATCCGTAGCGCCAAGGAGACTGGGGTCAGGGTGACGGCTGAAGTCACCCCGCACCATCTCACCCTCAACAGCGACTGCCTGAAAACTTACGACCCGGTTTTCCGGGTTAGCCCACCCCTCCGGACCCAAACCGATGTCCTCGCCTGTCGCCAGGGCTTGAAGGACGGGGTGATTGACGCCATCGCTTCCGACCATGCCCCCCATTTGGAAGAAGAGAAAGAGTTGGAGTTCGCTTTTTCACCCCCCGGCATGATCGGCTTGGAAAGTACTCTCGCTATCCTATCCACCGAACTGGTGGAGCCCGGTTTTTTCACCTGGAGCGAAATCCTCCCCGCCCTCACTGCCCACCCTTCCGACATTCTTAATCTCGGACGGGGTCGTCTACGGCTAGGTCTACCGGCCGATATCACGCTGATTGATACGAAAATGCGCTGGCAAATAGACAAGCACCGCTTCCACTCTCGATCCCGCAACTGCCCCTTCGACCGCCGGGAAGTGGTGGGACGGGTTGTGGCAACCATGGTCGGAGGGAAAGTGAAATTCTCCCTTTCCAACCCTACCGTCTCTTGAAGCCAACGCCGGCATAGCTTATCATGAATAATGCGGCGCCAAATAGCGGGGGTGAGAATTGGCTCCCCCCGGCTCAACTTGCCCTTGCTTACTTTCCCCCGGGGTTTAAGCCACTATGAGTGATACCAAGTCGCGGGTAAAATCAATCCGACGCAAAAACACCGTGGTTTTCCGGCGCCAAGACACCTTGTCGGCCGGAACAAAATCCCGCAACCTTTTCGAGGAGGCTAGCAAGGAAGCCTACCAGCACAAATGGATCGAATCGGAAAAATCTGGCCACGACCTGGGTGACCAGGCGATTGAGGACTGGTACAAGCGCTTCTGGAACACTTTTGTCCGCGAACGCTGGATTCAGCACATCCGGGGCGAAATATTCTGGCCCGAACTCGACAACGATGATTTCTCCATCCTGCTTAAGGATTTTGCCAAATCCGGGCCGCTGGTGGACGAGATTGTCAAGCGGCTGGAAAAAGGCGGGGAAAACCTGGACATTGTCCAATGGGCGATTGACAGCGATCTCAACCTGGACACCGTTATCGACATTCTCACCCGCCTCAACCTCAACTCCCACCGTCTGATGTCGAAGTTGGACCCGACGGGCCGCGAGTTCGCCACCCGCCTCCGGGAACGCCACCGTCCCCGCGCTCTGGTGGTTGACGATGACAGCGACGTCTGCCTTCTTCTTAAAGCCCTTCTCGAATATGAACAGTTCGAGGTGGTGACTGTGACTAGCGGAGAAGAAGCGATGGAGGTAGTCCAGTCCCGCCGTTTCGACCTTTTTATCCTTGATTTACGCATGCCCAAGCGCCACGGCGCCGAAATAGCCTATTACCTCCGCCGCCACGGTGTTTACCGCTTCATCGTGGCTATCGGCGCTAGCCTGGAAGACTGGCACGAGTGCGACCTCTATGACTGCGGCTTTACCCACCTCCTGAAAAAACCCTTCCCCCTGGAAAAAATATCCCTGATCGCCCGGGAAGTCATCCATGGCCTGAGCGCTGTCTAACTGGGACAACTTCCTTCCGAAAAAACCTTTCCTAGCTTTACCAAACCATCCCGAATCGCCGGGCCGTCCCCGGGGAGCGTCTCCACTCCCCTTGTCAAAACGGCTGGGGTAACCCTGAGCGTCATAGAAAACACCAGACAAAAAAAACCGGACCACTTGAAGGGATGCCACCGGCTGGACAGCGCCATTCCCGGACGGAAAGAATAATATCCGGCTGGCCTGGGGTGTGTCAGCCAGGCTAGGAACTTGCCTGGCGTTCCGGTCCTAAATCCCCAACCACCGGAAAAACCCCCGGTATTCCAGTAAACCAGCCGCATGGCGAAAGTGTTACGTAAAGACGTCCGGCTGACCCATTATAGCCGGAAAAGGGTTACCGCTTATCCCGACCCGGTTCCTGGTTATGCAAGTCGCCATCCATACGAAGACCAGGGCCGGCGGCGTAAACGCCTCCGGCCCGGGTTTGTTTTGGTTTTTTCCCGGGAGACTAGCGATTCCCGGAAGGAGTCAGGTTTAACGCAGGAGCTGTAGCACGTTCTGGGACAGGGAATTCGCCTGGGAAGCCATGGCCAGACCCGCGTTAGAAAGAACCTGATTCTTGGTGAACTCGGTCATTTCCGCCGCCATGTCGGTGTCACGGATATCCGACTCGGTCTTGGTTATGTTTTCGACCGCCACCCGCAGGTTGTTTTCGTTGGTCTGGAGCATGTTGGC
>JAITQC010000108.1 GCA_031289115.1 Planctomycetota bacterium | reverse complement strand
AATACTCTTGGTCATGGGCAATTCCATTTATTTGCTCAAAAAAAAAGGGAAAAGAATAAAAGAAAATGAGGGTTGAAAAGAAGTTAGGTGACAGTTATTAAAAGAAGGGTAAAAGTTATGGCTGCCGGCCAGCCTGAATTCCTGGCGCGGTGGGTATCGGGTTTTATCCTATGGAGCGATTATGGAGAAAAGACAAGTAAAAATCCGGCCGGCCTTTTACCTGGGGCTGACGGTTTTGTTGTGGGTGGGTATTTCCTGGAGTATGGAAAAGAGTTTTTCCTTTACCTCGGCTCCTGGCAGTGGCGACAACATAGCGGTCAACTTGGCCAGCTTTCGCCTAGGAAAATACCTGGAGGAGTGTGAAGCCAACCGTCCCGAGGTAGCGAATACGGCCAAGCAGCTCTTGCAGGAAGGAAAATACTACCGGAAGCAAACGCGGGACCAGAAAAATCGCCCCACTCTCCTTACTGTCTACACGGACCGCGATTATATTTTGCATATTGTCACCAACCGCAATGAAACCTGTACCGTCTGTGAGGGAACTGGTACCCGAGCCAAGCCTTTCGAAAACGTCACCCGGCGAGTAGGCTTTCGTCTCCGTTGTCTTGCTTGCGACGGCAAGGGCTATCTTCCCCACTACACCACCGAGCATTTTTTCACCCTGTCCCCGGAGGATTTTGAAAACCCGGAGGAGGGGCGGGCGGTTTTCGCCAATAAAGCCTATGCCCAGGCTCAACCCGGAACCGAAGAATGGGTGGAAAGGCTTTCTTCCGCCGATCCCCGGGAAAGACTGGCAGCTTGCCGCTGGTTAGACGAAAACTATGTCCGGGAGGGAGTCTTTTTCCAAA
Source organism: Planctomycetota bacterium (assembly GCA_031289115.1). Taxonomy (GTDB): domain Bacteria; phylum Planctomycetota; class SZUA-567; order SZUA-567; family SZUA-567; genus JAITQC01. Next base: position 2,679 of record JAITQC010000108.1, on the reverse strand, counting down.
ATATTCTGCCAATGCTGAAAAAAGCCCGCTATTATGAAGAAAACAAGGAGAGAAAGCTGCTGGTGTGGCAATTCTGGGCCGGCAAGGATATTCCTGAAGAAAGAAAACTGGCTTATTACCGGATTTACGCTGACAGCAAGAGTGGTAAAGTTACTAGAAAAGGCTTTTTCCCCTAACCGCCACGGTTTACCCTGATCCTGGCTTAAGGAATTTATAAAAAACCGCCTCCACCCGTTAAATCGGGGGGAGGCGGTTTGTTATAACCTGTTCACCCAGCTTCAGCTACCCCGGAACTCACTCCGGTCATAAAGAGGGGCGGATTTCTCGGGATTGGCGTGGTTGTAGTAGTCGGGTCGCCAAGAACGGTCGCGGCTTTCCCCCAGGTTTGACTCAATGATAGTGTCGGCGTCGGGGAAGGGACTGTCGACCAGCGACGGGTAGCCTTCCTGGCCACGTCCCCGCTCGTTTTCCGGTACCCGGCTGTCCCGGGCGTAACGGTCCGCCTGGGTTGGCAGACGCGCTTCTCCACCATCTGGACGCCAGGAACGGATACGCTGGTCACCGCCGTTCGCCGCCAGAATACCCTGTCTTTCCGGGAAGGCTTGGTCGAAATAACCCTCAGTGTAACGGTCGTTTTCAAAATCAGGGATACGGTTGTCGCGTTCCAACATGGCCATTAGGCGCCGGTTAGCCGCGTCCTGGTCTTGGTTACGCCGCTTGGCTTCGAGCCGGGCCCGGGTTTCCGCCTCCTTCACCGCCTTCTTTTGCGCCTCGACGTATGACTTCACTAGTTGTAAAGCCACCACGTCGTAATACTGGGTCATGCTGCGCAGAAACACCTCGGTGTCATAGGGCTGGTTGTCGATGTGGTGGGTGTAGGCGTATCGCGAAGTGTTGGTGCCAACGCTACCGATGGTGCTGTCGAAGGATTCCTGGCGCATGTAGATCATGCCCCGGGCGCTGGATTCTGGCCGGGGAACCCCCCACTGGGTGAGTTCGGCAATAGCCTTGGCCGCCACATCGGAATTGCCAGTGGCGATTAGCCGCATGGTTATGGACATCCGCGGCCGCATGTAGGGATCAAAGTCGGAAACTTCACCCATAATGATAGCGTCTGCCTTGGCCCGGCGGGCTAGGCGAATCGCCTCGTCGACATTCTGGATCGGGTTGTAATACTGGCGCGGCCGCATTTCCGGCGCGTCGGTACTTTCCGCCGCCGCGTCCTCGAAACCGGGAGGGGGCGTGGGACGCAAATGTGGCGGTACGTAAAGACCAAGGCGGATTTTTTCCTTCAGGTCGGCGTTGTGACGTTTTGCCGCCAGGTTTTCTTTTTCGGCGAACTCCAGAATGTCCTTGGGGTAAAGGACGCGAACCTTGCCCTGAGCCGCCAGCTGGTTGGCTAGTTTGTTGGCGAAGGCGTCGGAATTGAAGCCAGGCTGGGGGGCGCGGTTTTCAAAAGGGAAAATCGCCACGCTTTTGATAGTGGTGAGCGCTACCGGATCCTCCAGGAACTCCTGGTAGGGTTTGGCTGAGGAACCTAGCGCTGCAGCGAGGTGCCGCGCTTCGTTGCAGCCAGTCAGGACCGGGAAGGACAGGCTGAGCGCCAGGCAAAGGGTTATCTTAGATAAGGTAATATCACAAGACATGTTATATTCCCGGATAAAATTGTTTGTCTTTTTCTGGTAGCCAGTTGGCGGAAAGCCGGCGTGGCTACCAGGACTGGTCGCGGTTAACTAGGATGAGGTGAACGCGGGTTAGAATCCTTGGCCGCCAGAAGCTTCCGCCGCTGCCCCGGCTTCCAGATCCATCAGCATTCCGGGCATCAGGGGGCGAACACTCCAGATGGTGGGGTTACCCTTGCGACTGGATGTGAAGTATATGCGCCCAAGGGGGTTACCCTCCTCCGGGGCCCAGTAGGGGTACCAGTCTGGGGCAGGGTGGTCAGTGATTTGGGTAAGGTCAGTGCCGTCAAGCTTGACCGCCCAGATATCGTCAGCCCGGTAGATGCGGGACTGCATTTCCGCCAGAGGAGATTTCCGGACCGAGGCGAAGGCGAGATACTCGCCATTTGGCGCCCAGGCGGGGGTGATGGCGGCCCACTCGTTGGAGGCGATTATTTCCTTGGGCGAACCCAGGGCTTCCATGCGGCCGTTATCCTGGAGGGCGATGTCCAGGGTCCAGATACTAAACCATGGCACATCCCGCTGGCGGTGGCGCTGGTAAGCCAGGGTGTAGACCGCCTTCCCGCTGGCGGTGGTGCGCCGCGACACAGGGCCAAAGGCGGGGAAAAGACCCTCGGTGATGGCGGTGAAGGTTTTCTTTTTCACATCCAGCACCCAAATCTGCCAGTTGCCATCCATGGAGTTGAAGCGGCTAAAAGCGAGAAACTGCGAGTCGTGCGACCAACTGGGGTGGATGTCATCGTCAGGGGTGCGGGTGAGTTGCTTCGGAGAAGAGCCCGAAGGTGCGTCAAGCTGACGCATGAGGAGGCTCCAGTTGCCATAACGGTTGGAGCACCAGGCGAGCCACTCCCCGTCCGGGCTAACCGCTGGCATCATGTCAGCCATGCTGTCGTCGGTAAGGAGGGTCCAGGCCTTGCCGTCGACATCCTGCATGGCCAGTTTGGGGTTTTTGGACATTCGGGTGGTGGAATAAAACATGGTTCTGCCACTGGGGTTT
>JAITQC010000090.1 GCA_031289115.1 Planctomycetota bacterium | reverse complement strand
CAATTTGCTCGCCAAGTACCCGGGTTTTGTTTTCACTCCCCAAGTATACTGTTTTGATTATTTGGCAGAGCCAACCCTTTTGAATACACCCGAACACCCCCTTTTGCGTAACAAGTCATTCGATTACATCCTAAGCAATCCTCCCTGGGGTGCCAAAAGGGTCAACAAGAAGAGTCTCGATTCGTTCGCTTGTTTCATGACCAAGGCTTTAGCGCAACTAAGCGCCGGCGGGACTTTAAACTTCTTGCTGCCGGAGGCGGTCACCAATGTAAGAGCGCATGCTTGGTTACGCGAGCGACTCCTAAGCGATTACACCGTAAACAAAATTTCTCGCTACCCCAAGGTGTTTTCCGGCGTTACAACCCGCCTCGTTGCCATTGAGGTAACAAAGACAAAGTCCACTGAAGAAGTGAAGTTTTTCAACGGCAAAGAATTTCATGGCGCGGTAAAACCAGAGGTGTTAAGGCAGACGGTAAATTGTACCTTTGCTTTCGTTCATAAAGACGAGCAAAGCATTTTGGACAAGCTATTTAAAAAACAGTACAGCACCCTGACCAACAGCGTTTGGGCCTTGGGTATTGTGACCGGGGATAACGCAGCGAAACTATTGCCAACCCCCGTTGAGGGAAGCGAAGCGATATTTACTGGCAAAGAAATACAGCCCTATTTGTTACGCCCCGCGCAAAAGTATATCATCTATGACCGTTCGCGGTTTCAGCAAGTGGCAAAGGACAAGATATACCGGGCGGACGAAAAGCTTGTTTACAAGTTTATTTCCAATCGGCTTGTCTTTGCCTATGATGACAAAAGACGTCTGTTCCTCAATAGCGCCAATATACTTATTCCTTACCTTCCTACGCTGGGAATTAAGACTGTGTTGTTGTTTCTAAACTCGGAACTGTTTCAGTTCGCCTATATGAAAATGTTTGGGGAAGTAAAAGTACTAAAAGGCAATTTGTGCGCGCTGCCGTTTCCTAAACTGGCGGCAACGGATGAAACCATGTTCGCCGATGTGTGCGATAGAATTTTAGGTAATGACCAGCTCGCAAGCTCCGAATCGCAACAGCGCATATATGATTACTATGGCCTATCTCCAAAACAAATAAAACACATAAAGGAGGTTGTCCATAATGGAGTGCTTGCCTAAATAGACTGACTACTTGGCGTATTCGGGGCGGGAAGGCATTTTCACAACTGGTAGGCGGGCGGACATGCTTCTCCAGGTGGAAAAACTGGTCAAGGATTACCCGGGAGTGCGGGCGGTGGACCAGCTCGACCTAACCCTGGAGGCGGGAGAGGTTTTCGCCTTTCTCGGTCCCAACGGAGCGGGGAAAAGCACCACCATCCGCATTCTCACCAACCTCACTCGACCCAGTTCCGGCCAGGCCTGGATAGATGGAGTCGATGTGTTCCGCCGCCCTCTGGCTGCCAAGCGTCTGGTCGGCCTAGCTGCCCAAACCATCAACCTCGACAACGACCTCACAGTGGCGGAAAACCTGGATTTCCACGCCCGCCTCTACGGTGTCGGCCGGGCGGAACGGCGGCGGCGTAGCGCCGAACTTCTTGACTATACCGGCCTAACGGAACGGGCGGGGAGCTTAACCCGGGAGCTCTCGGGTGGCCTACGCCGCCGTCTCACCCTCGCCCGGGCCATCTTCCACCGCCCTCGCCTCCTTTTTCTCGACGAACCCACCGCCGGTCTTGATCCCGAGGCCCGCCACCGTTTGTGGGCCCTGGTGGAAAAGGTGCGCCATGACGGGGTGGGGGTTTTCCTCACCACCCACTACATAGAGGAGGCGGAGCACCTGGCCAACCGGGTCGGATTTATCAACCATGGCCGCCGAATCGCCCAGGGGAGCGTGCCGGAGTTACTGGCCAGGCTTGGTAGCTGGGCAGTCGCCTGGACTGGCGGGGAGACCAAATTCTTCCCTGACCAAGAAGCAGCCCGGGTGGCAGCCACCGCGGCGGGCGGCCAGGGTTTTAACCTCCGTCCGGTAAACCTGGAGGATGTCTTTCTGTCGCTTACCGGAAAAAAGGTAGAATAAATGTCTTCCTTCGCCGCCATTTACTGGCGTGAAATAATACTCCTCCGCCACCGGCTCGGCCGCCAACTGGCGGCGGCGGCGGTCACTCCCCTCCTCTACCTCCTGACCTTCGGTTACGCCCTGGGAGGCCACCTCAAGGTGGGCGACCACAGTTACATGGAGTTTCTCCTCCCCGGTCTCATCGCCATGGCCGGCCTCACCCAGGCCTTCAGCATCGCCAGCGAAGTAAACATCACCCGCTTCTACACCGGTATTTTCGAGGAAATCCAGGCTTCCCCCACCCATCCCCTTGCTTATGTCCTGGCGGAAGTGGCTTCCGGTCTTACCCGGGTATTTCTGGCGGTGGCGGTTATCAGTCTCACCGGCTGGCTGGGTGGATTTACTCTCGCCATGGGCGGCTTCTTTTGGCTAGCGGTGTTCCTGAACGGCTTCACCTTTTCCGCCCTGGCCCTCGCCTTGGCGCTACGGGTGCGCTCGCACGCCGACCAGGGTATCCTCAACAGTTTTGTCATCACCCCCATGGCTTTTCTGGGCGGCACCTTCTTCCCGGTGGAATCCCTGCCAGACTGGCTTGGCTACCCGCTGCGCCTCCTCCCGCTGACCCAAGCCTCCCGGGCCATCCGCGCCGCGTGCCTAGGTGAAGCGCCTTCCCTCACCCCTTTTATCGCCCTCTCCCTCACCAGCGTCATCTTCCTGCTCCTGGCTCTCCAGGCGGTGGGGAAGGCCCGTGACTGACAGACAGGTGACTAAACACCCGGCGCCGGGGCCTCTTTTCCCGGACAGCGCTAGCCAGTAAGATTACCGCGTGCTTCTTAACCATTTACAGGAAAAGGTGACAAAATGCTTAAACGCCTGCTTGGCAACACCGGTATCGAGGTCAGCGTCATTGGCCTTGGCGGCGAACACCTGGACGGTCAACCCGCCTCCCGGGTGGATGCGGTCATTGGCGCCGCCCTCGACCAGGGCATCAGCATTATGGACGTGTTTATGCCGGGAAAGGAGGTGCGAGAGAACATTGGGCAGGCTCTAGCGGGGAAACGGGATAAAGTCTGCCTCCAGGGAATGATTGGCTCGGTAGACCTTAGCGAGCAATATGACATCAGCCGCGACCTGGCGGTGTGCCAGCGCTATTTCGAGGATCTTTTGCGCTATCTCAAGACTGACTATATCGACTTTGGCATGCTTTTCTTCCTGGATTCACCAGAGGACATCGACGCCGTGATTGACAACGGGGTGGTTGACTACGCCCGCCGCCTTAAGCGGGAAGGGAAAATCCGGGCGGTGGGGGCGAGCGCCCACAACCCCGACACCGCCCGGCGACTGGTGGAAGAAGGTCTGGTGGAAACGCTTCTTTTCAGTATCAACCCCGCCTTCGACCTGATGCCGGGAAGTGGCGACATCCAGGAAATGCTTGATAAAACCCTTTCCCAGCAGGTCACTGTCAGCGACCCCAAACGGGCCGAACTCTACCGCCTGTGCCAGAGCCGGGGAGTGGGGATAACCGTCATGAAAGGGTTGGGAGCGGGAAAACTCCTTTCCCTGGAGCACAGCCCCTTCCACCAGGCCCTCACCCCGGCCCAATGTATACACTACGCCCTGACCCGCCCGGCGGTCGCCAGTGTCCTGGTGGGTTGCCGCTCGGTGGAGGAAGTGGTGGCGGCCACCGCCTACAACCACCTGGAACCGGCCGAACTCGACTACTCCCAGGCGGTCAGTTCATTCAAGGGCGACGCCCGGGGTGGTTTCCAGGGTAGCTGCGTATACTGCAACCATTGCCTGCCCTGCCCTGCCAAAATCGACATCGCCAGCGTGAACAAGTACCTGGATATCGCCCGCCTGGACCCCGCCCGCGTTCCCCCCGGTGTCCGGATGCATTACCAGGCGCTCCCGGCCGGGGGTAGCGAATGTGTCGAATGCGGTAATTGTGAAAAACGCTGTCCCTTCGCCGTGCCGATTCGGGACAACATGCGGTTAGCCGCCCAGCTGTTTAGCCAGTGACCAGTAGCCAGGTACGGGGGCTTTAGACTCTATCCAAAGGGCGGTCGCGGTAGGCGCGTAACTCTCCCAGGAGGTTTTCCAGATCGGCGGGGAGTGGCGCCATGAACTGGAGGGGACGGTTGTCCCGGGGATGCTGGAAGGACAGTTTCCAGGCGTGGAGGGCCTGGCGGTCAAGGAGGATACGCCCCACCTCCCCCGCCTCCGGAATAGACCTGGCCGACTGAAGCAGGTTGAAAGAGTCCCGGAGGTCCCGACTGGTGAAGGGTCCGGCCTGGCCATAGTCCTGGTCACAAAGGACGGGGGTGCCAAGGTGACTCAGGTGCACCCGGGCCTGGTGCGTCCGGCCGGTTTTAAGCTCACATTCCACCAGGGCCAGGCGGCCAAAACGCTCCCGGGTTTGGTAGAGGGTGAGTGACATCCGCCCCCCGGAGGGAAGGACAGCCTGGCAGCGGCGGTGGCGAGGATCGCGGCCCAGCCGCACCTCCACCCGCCCGCTAGGAGGCATGGGCGAACCCTGGGTCAGGGCCAAATAGGTTTTACCCACTTCCCGCGCCATAAATTGCTGGATCAGGCGCTGGTGCGCCTGGTCGTTTTTGGCCGCCACCAGACAACCCGAGGTGTCACGGTCAAGACGGTGCACTATTCCCGGCCGAAGCACTCCCCCGATTCCTGAGAGACTTTCACCATAGTGATGCAGAAGAGCGTTAACCAGGGTACCCTGGCGGTGGCCGGCCGAGGGATGCGCCACCATGCCGGGACGTTTGTTAACCACCACCAGGTCGTTGTCCTCATAGAGGACGTCAAGGGGCAGATCCTCCGCCTGGGCCCGGTCCGGGACGGGGGCGGGAAGGGTGGCCAGAATTACCTCACCCGCCCGTAGACGCCGGGAAGCCTTGGCGGTTTCCCCCGCCACCCGGATACCACCAGAGTCAATAACCTTGCGTAGAAACGCCCGGGACAAGTCGGGGAGAAGGCTGACCAACACCTGGTCGAGACGCCGTCCAGCCATTTCGACTGGGCAAAGGAGTTCAACCACGGGCAGAGGATCGCCAGACATCAAAAACTCCCTGTTGCGTAAACTTTATCCCCAACCCTGGCGGCCAAACCGCAGGCCGCCTGGCGTTTACTAGCGCCTAGCCTCGGAAAGAGAATCCAGCCGGTTAAAATACACCTAAACCATTTAGCCCCGTTCGGGCGCCGCTCCTGGATGGACCGACGCTCAATGCAAGGCGAGGCGGCGGTATTTACCCCGGCGGTGAAGCAGGCGGTCAGAGTTGCCGACCCGCAACACCTGCTCCTCGTAGGTCTGGAAGTTGCCGTTAAACCAGCGGATCTCCCCGTCTCCGGCGAAGAGCAGGAGGTGGGTGCAGATACGGTCGAGGAAGAAGCGGTCATGGCTAATAACCATGGCGCAAGCCGGGAAGTTGGTCAGGGCGTCCTCCAGGACCCGCATGGTACCGACATCCAGGTCGTTGGTGGGTTCGTCAAGCAAAAGCAGGTTGCCACCAGTCCGCAATAGTTTGGCCAGGTGCACGCGGTTACGCTCCCCCCCGGAAAGCTCCCCCACCATCCTTTGCTGCGTCGCCCCCCGGAAATTGAAGCGGGAGACATAGGCCCGTGCGTTGACCCGCTTACCCCCCAGCTCAATCTCGTCCCGTCCGCCGGAAATCTCCTCGAAGACGCTATGGGCGTTGTCCAGGGCGTCCCGGTGCTGGTCTACGTAGGAAAGCACCACGCTAGGGCCTAGGATCACCTCCCCCCGGTCCGGCTTTTCCTCCCCCACTATCATCCGGAACAGGGTGGTCTTGCCCGCCCCGTTGGGGCCGACTACCCCTACCACTGCCCCTTTGGGAATATTGAAGCTACAATTGCTGATAAGCTCCTCGCCATTATAACCCTTGTGGACAGACTGGAATTCCAGGACCTTGTCCCCCAGACGAGGACCAGGGGGGATCTGGATCAGGACATCTCCCTTGTCCGCCTCAAAGGCCTGTCCAGCCAGGCTGTCGTAACGTTCAATCCGGGCCTGGTTTTTCTTCAGCCGTCCGGCCGGACTCGCCGCCAGCCACTCGCGCTCGCGGATAAGGAGGCGCTGCCGGTCAGTCTCCTTTTTCTCCAGCCGGCGCAGGCGTTCACGCTTCTGCTCCAGCCAAGCGGAGTAGTTACCCTCGTAGGGAATGCGCCGGCCGTTGTCGAGCTCAAGTATCCAGCGGGTGATATGGTCGAGAAAATAACGGTCGTGGGTGACGATAATCACTGTCCCCGGGTATTCCCGGAGTTGATCCTCAAGCCAGAGGACAGTTTCAGCGTCGAGGTGGTTGGTGGGTTCGTCCAGAAGCAGGAGGTCAGGTTTTTCCAGAAGCGCCCGAGCCAGGGCGACCCGGCGGCGCTCGCCACCCGAAAGGGTGTCTACCGTGGCGTTGTCAGGCGGAAGCACCAGAGCGTCACTGGCGATATCCAGGTAGCGGTCGATTTCCCAGGCGTTCTTGGCGTCAATCTCCTCCTGGAGACGGCTCATCTCCTCCATCGCCTTTTCCATCGCTTCGCTACCGATATCCCCCTGCATGCTTCCCGACACCGCCTCATACCGGGCAATGAGGTCCTTCAGTGGCTTCAGAGCCACCTCGAGGTTGCCCCGAACGGTCAGGTCGGGATCAAGACGCGGCTCCTGGGGAACCAGGGTTACCTGCATCCCCCGGGTCAGCTCAGCGTCGCCCAGGATATCCCGGTCAATACCCGCCATGATCCGGAGTAGTGTCGATTTTCCCGCCCCGTTGTCGCCTACCACCCCGATTTTCGCTCCGAGGTAGAAGGACAGGTTGATGTCCTCAATAACCGGTTTGCCGCTGTAAATTTTACTGACATTACGCATGCTAAAAACAATGGGGGGCATGGGGTCTCCGTATCGGGTTCGGATCGCCAGGACGGGTCGGAAAATCCGGGGAGCAAAATCGGGGCCGCCTGGCGGAAAAGGGAATTTTACCCGGTTTAGCCTCCAGCGTCAAACCGGAGGAGGGTGGATAGAATGAAGAAAAGCCCCGCCGGGGAAACCGGCGGGGCGTCTGAATCAAACTGTCACTAGCAAGCAAGGTGGGTTGGGGTTACATCATACCGCCCATACCGCCCATTCCACCCATGCCGCCCATACCACCCATGCCACCACCACCGGGGGGCATCATGGGAGCGGCCTTCTTCTCGACTATCTCGACAATGGCGCAATCGGTGGTGAGAAGGAGACCAGAAATGGAAGCGGCGTTCTGGAGAGCCGAACGGGTGACCTTGGTGGGGTCGATAACCCCCATTTTAACCAAGTCACCGTATTCCTCAGTAGCGGCGTTGTAACCGAAGGAATCCTTGCCCTCGCGGACTTTCTGGACAATGATCGCTCCTTCCTTGCCGCCGTTCTCGGCGATGGAACGCAGGGGGGAGGTAATGGCGCGGCGGACAATGTCCACCCCGGTCTTCTCGTCAGCGTTGCTGGTCTTGACTTTGTCAAGGCTGTCCAGGCAACGGATCAGGGCGACTCCACCGCCGGGGACGATTCCCTCTTCCACCGCGGCGCGGGTGGCCTGGAGGGCGTCTTCAACCCGGGCCTTCTTTTCCTTCATCTCCACCTCGGTGGCGGCACCGACATTGACCTGGGCCACCCCGCCGGCGAGCTTGGCCAGGCGTTCCTGCAACTTCTCACGGTCGTAGTCGGAAGTGTTGGAGTCAATCTCGCGGCGAATCTGGTCAATCCGGCCCTTTACCGCATCGGATTTCCCGGAACCCTCGATAATGGTGGTGTTGTCCTTGTCCACCACGATTTTCTTGGCTTGGCCAAGGGAGGATATGTCCAAATTCTCCAGCTTAAGGCCGAGGTCTTCGAAAATGGCCTGGCCGCCGGTAAGAACGGCGATGTCCTCGAGCATGGCTTTACGGCGGTCACCGTAGCCGGGAGCCTTTACGGCACAGACATTCAGGGTGCCGCGCAGCTTATTCACCACCAGGGTGGCCAGGGCCTCGCCCTCGATTTCCTCGGCAACGATGAGGAGGGGACGGCGGGACTGGGCGATTTTCTCCAGGATGGGAATGAGATCCTTAATGGCGGAAATCTTCTTCTCGTAGAGAAGAATGTAGGCGTTTTCCAGGTTGGCTTCCATGTCCTCGACCGAGGTGACAAAATGCGGGGAGAGATAACCACGGTCAAACTGCATGCCTTCAACCAGGTTGATGGTGGTCTCAAGGGCTTTGCCCTCTTCAACCGTAATCACCCCGTCTTTACCAACCTTTTCCATCGCCTCGGCGATTTTGGAACCAATCTCCTCGTCACCATTAGCGGAAACCGTCGCCACCTGGGCAATCTCTTTGGTGCCTTTGACCGGCTTGGAAATCGCTTTAAGTTCAGCGACCACCGCCGTGACGGCCTTGTCAATGCCGCGTTTTAGAGCCATAGCGGAGGCTCCGGCGGCCACGTTCTTCAGGCCCTCGTCAAAAATGGCCTCAGCCAGCACGGTGGCGGTGGTGGTGCCGTCACCCGCCACATCGGAGGTCTTGGAGGCAACCGACTTCACCATCTGGGCCCCCATGTTCTCGTACTTGTCCTCAAGTTCGATTTCCTTGGCTACGGTTACCCCGTCCTTGGTGACGGTGGGCGAACCGTAGGACTTCTCGATCACCACGTTGCGGCCGCGGGGACCAAGGGTGATCTTAACCGCCTGGGAAAGCTTTTTGACCCCGGCGCGTATGGCTTCGCGGGCTTCCGAGTCAAAGGCTAGTTTTTTTGCTGCCATCGCTAATTTCTCCTCTGTTTGGAAATAAGTAAGCTGTTGTCGGGTAGATCGTGAAAGTCCTGGTTAGCCTTCGACCACGGCCAGAACATCGTCCTCCGACATGATCAGGAAATCCTCGCCGTCAATCTTGATCTCGGTCCCGGCGTAGCTGGTGAAGAGAATGCGGTTGCCTTTTTTGAGTTGAAGCTGGCTACGGGTGCCGTCATCGGTTACCTTGCCTGGTCCAACCTCAATAACCTTGCCTTCCTTCGGTTTCTCCTTGGCGCTGTCGGGGAGAACAATGCCACCCTTGGTGACTTCCTGGGCCTCGAGGCGTTTCACCAGGATCTTGTCGCTCAGTGGTTTAACTGCCATTTTGCTGATTCCTCCATTCAAAAGTGGACGGTCATGTCTCCATTAGAGACGTCTTTGGCCAAAATATCCCGCGGTATACCCAATTCAGACCTGACTGAAATCGGGTCAGTCTGTTTATAAGCAACTTGCCTGCCATTATCGTGAGTCACTCTTCATTTTAATTATCACCATATGTTACAATATGTTAAATAGGGACGATTTTAGCCCCACCGGTAACCGGTCCGGGCCAGAATCCTGACACTTAGTCATTTTGACAAAACCCGGGAGGGGGACTGGCCGAGGACAGGCGCCAGGAGGAGTTAAAATAAAGCGCTGGCCAGGGGTAACCTGGGGGGAATACCGCTCCCTTTCTAGCCCGCTCCTGGTAAGTTTACTAACCTAAGGGGCACCCCCCCGTGGCGTTAGCCAGCCGACCAACTGGTTAGGGAACCAAGGCGGCCAGTCTTCAGGGAAGGCGCTCCTTCTCCGGCAGGCGCTGGTAGGTGTCAACCAATTTCAACCGTTGGATCTTGCCACTGGGGCCGCGGGGAAAATCCACCAAGGGGTAAAAACGCCGGGGCACCTTGAAGGCGCTTAGTCTTTCCCGGCAGAAAGCCTGTAGTTCCGCCTCTTTTAGCGCCCGGTCTTCCCGTAGACGCACAAAAGCCACTATCTCCTCGCCATAAAGCGGGTGCGGCACCCCGACCGCCGCCGCCATTTCCACCTCTGGATAAAGATAGAGCACGTCGTCTATCTCCCGGGGGGAAATCATTTCCCCCGCCCGGTTGATCAGTTCCTTGGCCCGTCCCCGGAGAAAAAGGTAGCCGTCAGCGTCAAAACAACCCAGGTCCCCGGTGTGAAACCAGCCGGCGCGGAAACTCTTGGCTGTCTCCTGGGGATTGGCGAAATAACCGCTGGCGATATTGGCGCCGCGAACCACCACCTCACCCACCCTGTCCTGGGGAGCCGGGTTGCCATCCGGCAAGAGCACCCGGATTTCATTGCCAAAGGGTATGCCAACCGAACCAGCCTTGCGTGGGAGAGGTGGCAGAGGGTTACTGGTGATCTGGCTCCCCCCTTCGGAAATACCATAGGACTCAATCAGGGGTACGCCGACCTGTTCCTCAAAAGCCGCCAGGATTGCCGGAGGGAGGGCGGCTGAGGCTGAGCGCATAAAACGCAGTTCGCTTATGTCCTCCCGGCGGGGAAAGGGTTTTCCCAGGAGGATGGAGTAAATGGTGGGAACGGCGCTAAACCAGCGCACCCGGTGGTGGCTTACCCAGTCCCAAAAGCGGCTGGCGCTAAACCGGGGTGGTAAAACCACGGAAAGCCCGACCAGAAGAGGGGTGAGAAGGGTAACCACCAGACCGTTGATGTGATAGAAGGGGAGAAGGCAAAGCGCTTTGTCTTCTGGAGTAAGCTGGTGGGCTAAACAGATATTCCCAGCTTCTGCCAGCAGGTTTTCCTCGCTAAGCATCACGCCTTTAGGTAGGCCGGTGGTGCCAGAGGTGTAAAGAATCAGCGCCAGACCCGGGGGAACTGGACCCGGGGCCTCCCCCCCGGTATGGCGGTAAAGGGCGGTGCCGGGTGCCGGTTTAGCCTGTAACACCAAGCCAGGGAGTTTCCCCTCGATTTCCCCACCCGGGTCGGCGGCCAGGACAAAACCGGCGCCGGAGTTTTCCCTAAGAAAAGCGGTTTCTCTGGCGGCGCCGGCGGGGTTAACCGGAACCGCCACCCCACCAGCCAGCCAAACCCCCAGGAAAGACGTGGCGGAAGGCGCCCCATTGGGGAAAACCAGTAGCACCCGGTCCCCCCGCTTTAAGCCGTGGGCTTGGAGCTGGTCAGCCACCCCCCGGGCCGCGGCGGCGAAGTCCTGGAAAGTCAGACTTGAATCTGACAGCGGGTCAATGAGGAACGGCTTGTCGGCATATATTCTAGCCTGCTGGGCCAACAGGTCGGTAAAAGAGGTGGGAGTGGACATGGGGTTCTCTAGTTCCTGACTAAGCCTGACTGACCGCCAGGCAATTTAAACTCTTTCAGCTACGGAACAAAACGCCGCTTTCCCGTTTAGCCGGCGCCGGACAATTCTCCCCCGGATTTTTCCAGAAAAGAAAAAGCTTGCTATATCCTATAATTCCAGTGTATGTTATAGGCAATAGAAAAACCGGGAATAGCAGGAAAAGCCGTGGCGACCCGCCGCGACCCACCCAGCCAACCCGGGAAAGCGGGGCTTGCTTCCGGTGGGAAAAACCGGGGCGGTTTTTCCCCGCCACCCCCTCCCCCGTCCCGGACAACCGGACGGGGCGCTTTACTTCCCAGGAAAAACCATGGCGCCGACTTATACGGTTGAAATTGACTCCGAAGGCTGCAAGGGTTGTGGCTACTGCCACCTTGCCTGCCCGGCGGGAGTTTTTAGCCTGGGGGAAAAGACCAACCGCCGGGGTTACCGGGCCTACCAGGTAGCCCAGCCGGAAAAATGCCGGGGGTGCCGGAAGTGCTTCCTGGTCTGTCCGGATTTCTGCCTGGAAGTGAAAGTGGCACAGCGGGAAGGAAGGGCGGGATGAAAACGCTTTTCAACACCGGAAACGCCGCCATCACCGAAGGGGCGATCTGGGCCGGCTGCCAGGTTTTCGCTGGCTACCCCATCACTCCCGGCACCGAGATAGCGGAAAACATGTCCCGGCGTCTTCCGGAAGTGGGGGGATACTATATCCAGGCCGAGGACGAGACCGCCTCTCTCCATATTTGCGCCGGAGCGTCCCTGGGCGGCTTAAAAAGCATGACCGCCACCTCAGGCCCGGGGTTTGTCCTCTACGCCGACCCCTACGGCTGGGCGATAGGTTGCGAGATTCCCGTGGTGGTGGTGAACGCGCAGCGGGTGGGACCGGTAAGCGGCATCACCGGAGCGCCAGGACAAGGCGAGTTTTACTTTTCCCGCTACCCGACCCATGGCGGCAATTTCGAAACCATAGTTCTCGCCCCCAACTCCAGCCAGGAGGCGTTTAACATGACCCTGGAGGCGTTTCGTTTGGCCGAGCGCTTCCGCACCCCGGTGACAATCCTGGCCGACCAGCTGGTGGCGGATGGCTGGGAATCCTTCCAGCTTCCCGAGACGCCAGAGGAGCTCGCCAGCCTAGGACTTGGCGTGGTGCCACGTTTGGTCCATCCCGGCCCGGATTTTTACCCGCCTAGCGACGCTATCGACATCCCTCCGGTGGTTCTCGGGCGGGGCACCGGCGCCGCCGCCTCCGACTGGACCCCGACGGAGGAGGGTTACGACACCGAGGAAATTGAACCCCAGATGTGGCACGCCCACCGGCTGGTCCACAAGATTCTCCAGCACCGGGAACTTATCGACCGGCATGAGGCCTATTTCCTGGAGGATTCGCCGCCGCTAGTGCTAGTGAGTTACGGCAGTCCCTCGCGGGTGGTGCGTAGCGCTGTCCGCCAGGCCCGGGCGGAGGGGCTAGCGGTGGGGGCTATTCGCCTCCAATCCCTCTGGCCCTTCCAGGACGCCCTGTTCCACCCGAAAACCATCCACCTGGTGGTGGAACTAAACACCGATGGGCAACTGGTGCGGGAAGTGGCCCGGGCGGCCAAGGGTGAGACGCATTTCTGGGGCCGCTGTGGCGAACTTCCCGGGGTAAGCGAACTGCTGGTAGTGATACGGGACATCCTGAGTGGCCAAGCTCCCCGGTCTATGCCGGGACAATGGGAGGCCTGGTAGGCATGGACCATCTCGCGGAAAAATACCTCCACCCCCGGAAAATCCCCAGCACCGCCTGCAGCGGCTGCGGTCTCGGGCAAGTGCATAAAAAGGTGCTTCTAGCTATCGAGGAGAGCGGGCTAGGCCTTGACGATGTGGTGTGGGGCACTGGAATCGGCTGCGCCGGGCGCCAGACTTTCCACACCTGGAGAGGCGACAATTTCGCTGGCACGCACGGCCGGGTTTACGCGCTGGCGACTGGCCTACGGGTGGCCTTGCCGCCAGAGAAGAAAATTGTTCTTACCGTCGGGGACGGCGACGCCTTTGGCATTGGCCTCCTCCACCTTCTGCATTGCGCCCGGCGTAACCTCGGCATCACCGTGGTGGTGGCGGACAATTTCGGCTACCAGTCGACCGGGGGCCAGTTTGGCTACACCACGCCACCCGGAATGGTGACTGACAGCAGTCCCTATGGCAACCGGGAGCCGGGTTGGTTTAGTGAAGGAAGTGACATCTTCGCCATTCTCAAGGACGCCGGGGCCACCTTCCTTGCCCGCCATTCCAGTTTTGACGGCGAGGAGGCGGTTAAAAGTCTCGTGCTCGCCCTCGCCAACCCCGGTTTTTCCCTGGTGCACATCATCTACCCCTGCGTCACGCATTTTGGGGCGGTATCGCTAAAGACCCGCGACCGGGAGGAGATCTACCGTTGGTTCGCCGGTATTTTTGCCGAGGGGGAGCACCCCGGGCCGCATTTCCAGAGTGGGATTTACCATGACGCCAGAGGCAAGCGGCCAGAATTCGCCAGCGCCCTAAGGGAATGGACTAAAGAGTTCGGGAGGGAAGCCGGACGTGCCTAGGCGGGAGATACTTATCAGCGGTTTTGGCGGCCAGGGGGTGGTGCTGGCCGGGCGCATCCTCGGTTACGCCGCGGTGCTGGCTGGCCAAAAAGCCACTATGCTGGTGAGTCACGGGACAGAAACCCGCGGTGGCTACGTGCGTAGCCAAGTGGTGGTGGCTAGCCAAGACATCGACAGTCCGCTAGTGGAAAAACCCGACTTCTTCGCCGCCCTGTCCCAGGCGGCCTACCAGCGCTTTATTCCCCTGGTGACGGCGGGATTGACCCTCTACGATCCGGCCTTGGTGACCCCCGGCGAGCCCATAACCAGCCGGCACCAGCCAGTGCCGGCCCGGGAACTGGCGGAGGCGAAAACCGGTAGCGTCCTCGCCGCCAACATGGTGTTTCTGGGGGTAATTCTAGCGGGACTGCCGACAATCTCCCGGGAGGCGGGTAAGCAAGCGGTGCGGGAAATAGTCCGGCGCCAAGTGGAGAAAAACATCCTGGCCCTGGAGGCAGGATACGCTTTAGCCGAGTCCAGGGTTGTCTCTGGATAAATTAACCCTCCCCGTAGTAAAGGAACCTGAAATGACCTGTAACCAGAAACGATGTAGACCCGCTCCACGCCAGACCAGTCAGGGGATTTACCCCATAACGATCCTAATCAGTTGTTAACGCCTAACCAACCCTTGCTAAAGGATGACTAAAAATGCGTCAAATTTATAAAACCGCCCTTTTCGCCGTGCTTCTTAGCCTTCTGGTTCTTTCGGCCCAGGCCAGCGACAAGACACTCCGTATCGGTTACCAGAAATCCTCCTCCCTGTTGATTATCCTGAAAGGCCAGGAGACGCTGGAAAAATCCCTGGCTCCCCTGGGAGTGACGGTGGCATGGCACGAGTTCACCTCCGGCCTCCCCATGGTGGAAGCCCTGAACGTCGACGCGCTCGACCTCTCCGCCGACGTAGCCGACACGGTGCCGATTTTCGCCCAGGCCGCTGGCACCGAGTTCACCTATTTTCTCCAGGAAAAACCCTCCCCCACCGCCGAGGCCCTGGTGGTCCCGAAGAACTCCCCCATTAAGACTGTGGCGGAATTGAAAGGCAAGAAACTAGCGGTGGCCAAGGCTTCCGGAGCGCATTATCTGACGGTGGCGGCCCTGACCAAGGCGGGACTGGATTTCAGTAAAGACATCGAGGTCAACTTCCTGCAGCCCGCCGACGCCCGTACCGCTTTCGAGTCCGGAGCGGTGGACGCCTGGACCACCTGGGACCCCTTCCTGGCGGCGGTGGAACAGCAAAGCGGCGCCCGGATTATCGCCGACGGCGCCTCCGCCGGAGTCTCCTACACCCGTTTCTATCCCGTGTCCACCCGTTACCTCAAGGACAACCCCGCCGTTCTCGCCGTGGTGGCGGAGGAGTTGACCAAAGTTGGCCAATGGGTCAAGGCTAACCCTGAGGAAGCCGCCAAGTTTCACGCCCCGCTGGTCGGACTCGACCTGGCGATAGTGAAACAGGCTAACAACCGCCGTAGTTACGCTGTAGCCAAAATCGACGCCGAGGCGACAGCCGAGCAGCAGAAAATCGCCGATGTCTTCGCCGGGCAGAATCTCCTGGCGACCCGCCTCGAAATCAAGGCGGTTCCCGTTTGGGCCGGTAAATGACCGGCCGGCCGCCTCCCGACCCCGTCCGGGTCCGAGAGACAGTCCAGGTAGCCGGGGGGGCGGGAGAAACACCCTCCTCCCCGGTTTTATCGGTGGCGGGGGAGACCCAGTCGGGTCGTCTTTCCCGGCGCCTGTTACCCTGGCTCCTCCCGGTGCTCCTTCTCCTCGGCTGGCAATTCGGTTCCCTCGCGGGGTGGATAAACACCCGGATCCTTCCCTCCCCCTGGCAGGTGTTGACCTCGGTTTTCCGCCTGTCGGCGACCGGTGAACTCTGGGCTAATCTCCGGGTCAGCTGTCTACGGGCTTTGGCCGGATTTGTCATCGGCGGCAGCATCGGACTATTTCTTGGCTTTCTCACCGCCACCTCGCGCTGGCTGGAAACCCTCCTCGACTCATCGCTACAGATGTTTCGCACCATCCCGCACCTTGCCCTCACCCCTCTGGTGATCATCTGGTTTGGCATTGGTGAACAAGCGAAAGTATTCCTGATCACCTGCGGGGTGCTCTTCCCCATCTACCTAAACACCTTTCATGGCATTCGCTCTGTCGACCGGCACCTGATAAACATGGCTATGGTTTACGGGCTAAACCGCTACCAACTCTGGCGCCAGGTCATTCTCCCTGGCGCCCTTCCCTCCATCCTGATTGGAGTCAGGTTTTCCCTGGGGGTGATGTGGATGACCCTTATCGTGGCTGAAACCATCGCCGCCAGTAGCGGCATTGGCTATATGGCCACCAGCGCCCGGGAATTGATGCAGACCGATGTGATGGTCCTGTCCATTCTCATCTACGCCTTACTAGGCAAACTGGCCGATGTTTTCGCCCGGGGAATGGAGCGGCGCTGGCTGAAATGGAAGCCGGACATCCTGAGGACCACTTCATGACCGCTAGCGAGGGTGTCGAGGGTGTCCAGACCGGCTTGCGGCCGGAAAAACGGGTGGCGGGGATGCGGGTGGAAATCCACCATCTCTGGAAGTCCTACGCCGGCCGGGCGGTCCTTTACGACCTGGACCTCACTCTGGCGCCGGGGGAATTCCTGGCGGTGGTCGGCCGCAGTGGTTGCGGCAAAAGCACCCTGCTCCGGCAACTGGTAGGCCTGGAGTTTCCCGAACAGGGAGAAATAACTTGCGACGGTCTGCCGCTGACCCGGTTAAACCCGGATACCCGGGTGATGTTTCAGGAAGACCGCCTCCTGCCCTGGAAAAGCGTGCGGGACAATGTTGGCCTGGGACTGACTGGCGACTGGCGTCCGGTTTCCCTGGCCTCTCTTTTCGATGTCGGGTTGATGGAAAGGGCGGGCGACTGGCCGGCGGTGCTTTCGGGTGGACAAAAGCAACGGGTGGCGCTGGCCCGCGCTCTGGCGCATAGTCCCCGCCTTCTTCTCCTGGACGAGCCGATGGGAGCGCTTGACGCCCTTACCCGGATTGAAATGCAACGCCTGATTGAACGCTTGTGGCTGGAACGCGGCTTCACCAGCCTCCTGGTCACCCATGATGTCGGCGAGGCGGTGACCCTGGCCGACCGGATAATTCTCCTGGAACAGGGGCAGGTGACCCGGGAACTAAAGGTGGATCTCCCCCGCCCCCGGGTCAGGGGTAGCAGTGAATTCTCCCGACTGGAGGCGGAGGTTTTGGATTGGATTCTAAGTATTTACGGGGGGTTTATCTAGGCGCCAGCGGGAATGAGGGCGCTAGGGCCCGGGAATGGCCTTGTGTGTTACCCTGGCTAGCGGCAAGGTTTTCAAACTGGCTAGCGTGGCATCCCTAGAGTCTATATTCTTTGTCGACAGAAGGTCTCGCAACTACTCCGGAGCTTCCTTCGCCGAAGCGGCGCCATCCCTCCTGCCACCGGGAAGCATGTCAGCCAGTGCCGAACTGATGCGTAGCGTCAGCTCGGCAAGGTCTTTCCGGAACTGTGGGAGCCTCCCGCTAATAACCGCCATGTCCTTGTCGCGGCCAGCTTTTTCCAGCCAGGCCGCTGTTTGTGAGAGGTCTTCCGCCCCTATATTGGTCAGGGCTGATTTAAGGCCATGCACCCGGGTGATGAAGGTGCTTAACGTTTCGTTATCCGGTTCTGTTTCCAGTAGCGCAATACCTGCCTGAGCGTCCAGCTGAAACATCTCCAGTAAATTCAGATAAAGATCCCGCGATCCGCCGATCTGGCTGATCGCGGCCCTAACATCCAGGCCGGCGATATCCGGGAGGGGAATTTTCGGCTCGCTGGTTTCCGAGGAATCTTCCCGGTCCGCATAATAGGGCGGAGCCTCCCGGCGTTTGTCCGCTGGAATCCATTTTTTCAACAGGGCGTCTAATTTTGGCGTATCTATGGGTTTGGAAAGAAAGTCGTTAAAGCCGTTTTCGAGAAACATTTCCCGCATACCCGACACGGCGCTGGCCGTAAGGGCGACAATGGGCATGCTCCGGCAGCGTTCGGCATCCATTGTCCGAATAGCTTGCGTGGCTTCCAGGCCGTCCATTTCCGGCATCATGTGATCCATAAGCACAAGGTCGAAGGAACGTTCGCGCACCAGCTCCACCGCTTCCCGCCCGTTCTGGCAGGTTAAGACGCGCATTTTGTAGGGAGCAAGCAGACCTTCAGCCACCAGCAGGTTGCTGGGAAAATCGTCAACAATCAGCACATCCGCTTCTGGCGCGATAAACGAGGCGCGAAACATCGGTTCGTGCCCCGTCGCCACGCTTGTCATATCGGCTTCCGATTTTCGGGCAGACACGCTCTGCGTCAAAGTGGCGGTAAAGACTGACCCCTTGCCATACTCGCTCGTTACCGTGATGTCGCCGTCCATAGCCCGGCAAAGGTTCCGGGCTATTATCAACCCAAGGCCGGTGCCCACAACGGCGCTGTTGCGTTTTTCGTCAATGCGCGTGAAGTCTCCGAATAGCTTCGGGATATCCTCTTCTTTAATGCCTATGCCGCTGTCTTCAACCCTGAAAGTCAGGCGTATCAAATTCTCTCCCACCGGTTCACTGAAGACGGAGAATTTTATGAAACCCTCGTGCGTGTACTTTTCCGCATTGCTAAGGATATTAAGCAAGATTTGTTTAATGCGGTTCGCATCGCCGATCAAGAGGCGGGGAATGCTGAAAGGGGTGTCGGTAATAAGCCGAATCGGCTTTTCCAACAACTGGACGCGGATGATGGTCAGCACATCGTTAAAAAGAGACGCCGTTTCATAGGAAGACGGAAAGAGGACAAAATGGCCAGATTCAATTTTGGAAAAGTCAAGAATGTCGTTGATGATGAAAAGCAGACCGTCTCCAGCCTTCTTTATGCCCAGGAGGTATTCAAGAACCTTGGGCGGCGCGTTTTTTATCCGTGCCAGTTCCATCTGCGTCAGGTCGCTTAAGCCAATGATGGCGTTCATAGGGGTACGGATTTCATGACTCATACGGGCGAGAAAGTTGCTTTTGGCTTTGGACGCTGTTTCCAGAGAATCCAACAAACGGGAGGCAAAGATATTGAAGATCACGAAAACAGCTAAAAACAACAGGATCATTGTGACGAATACCCAGGTCATGCCGGAATCCATTAGCGCCGCAATATTTATTGGTATTGATTCAACCAGATACCAGCCCATCTGCGGAATACTACTTACGCAGTACATGACATCGCCGTCTCGGAATATCTGCGTTTCCGAGTTCTCTAGTTTTTTCGCCATTGCCAATACATGCGAACCAAACTCGCCAAGGTGCGTATCAATTTTGACTTTATCGAAGATCAGGTTTTGATCCCTGGCGACGGTGATCTCTCCCAAAGAGTTGAACATTAAAAGCGTCACATCGGTATCCACCGCGAGTAAGCTGTCAATAAAACTGTTGAGATTTATGCCTGTGCCGACCATGCCTAAGGGTTTCCTGCCACCCTCCGGATTTTCCAGGAAAACCGGCGTGTTAACCCAAAGGTTTATCGCATCAATATCTGGATTGTAGTTGATGTTGAAATTGTACTGGTCCGTCCCGTAGAGCGTCAGGTTATACCAGTAGTTTATCGGAAGAGAAGGATCCACCAGATAGGGTTTTTTGTCGTCAGTGTAAAACAGTTTGTCGACGTCACTAATCCAGAACACGGAATTGTTCTTGAAGTTTCGTCTATAAGCCGCGAATTCATCACCCGCCTGCACCTTTAAACTCTCGTCCTCCGGGGTGAGAAGATAGCTCTTAATTACCGGCGAGTCGGCCATAATGAAGGAAAGGGCCAGTTCGCTGTTTACCTCGGTAGCCAGGTGCAGCTTCATGTTTCCAGCCAGGAGCGAAAGCTGGTCCTCTTTGGATAAGAGACCAATCTGCCGCATGGCCAAAATGAAGATGGTGGAGGTGAACAGGGTAATAAAGATGAACAACAGAGTGGAAAATATCTTGAATTTATGGCTGCTGGAAACGTTGTTGGAAATTATGTTTATCTGTCGCAGTCGTTCAGTCATGTTTATCCCTTTCGGCATGGATCAGGAAAACACGGTTACGGTCCAAGCAAGTCGTTTACGGCTTCGGTCGCTTTTTGCCGTCCCTGCTTAGGGCAAGGTACGCTATTTCAGTTGCCGCCACAGTTCCCCCGACTGGCGGTAAAGCTTGCAAGCGAGCCAGCCTGGCATCCCTAGAGTATATATCCTTTGTCGCGAGAGCGTCCCATAACTTTTCCAGAGCTTCCAGCGTCAACCCGGCGCCATCCCTCCCGTCACCCCGGCCGCCTATATTGGTCAGGGCTACTTTAAGGCCAGGCACCCGTGTGATGAAGAAGCGTAACGTTTCTTTATCCGGTTCTTTTTTTCGCGGCGCGAAACCCACCTAGGCGTCAAAACGAAACAACTGTCGGTAAGAACTAACGTTCCAGGCAAATTTCCTTACAAGCCATCACCCCGGCTTCTAAAGAAAACCTGTTACGACTAAAGTTTACTCTCTTGCGAGAAAAAGAAACAAAACTTTCGACCGAGTCTTGCGTCAGGGGCGGGTGGGGACCGAAGGGTAGCCCGCGAGCGGGAGGCGGCGGGGCGCGGCGTAAGCAAGGATTTTCACTAAACAGGCGGCCAGTTCACTCGTCACCCGGCAAGGCGGCCAATCCCTCTCCTGGGTAAACCAGGTAACGCGGCCGTAGGCTAGCCAGGCAGTCACGCACCACCCGCCGCACTGTTTCCAGGTCTTCCGCCTGGGTTGGATTGCCACCGCTGGCGGGACAGGGCTGGGTTACCAGCCAAGCTTTTTTTTGCGCCTGCTTCTTGGCGGAGGCGACATAACTGTAAAGCATGTAGGCGTTGTCCACCACTTCCGAATTCAGGAAACCGGGTAGGTCCTGCCGCGGTCGCCAAAAGAGTAAACGCGTGACTATGTTGTAGAGGAGAAACACCTGGCGTAGCTTCAGGCGTCCCCAGACATTGGGTTTTCCTGGCCGGTAACCGTTCACCAGTTCCGCCACCAGGGTGTCCACCAGCTCCTGGTTAAGGGCGTCGTAACGGAGGTCATAGTCCGGTTTTACCCATTCCGCCAGTAACTCGAAACCCGGCACTCCGAGAACGGCCGAGGGACTCCTGACCTCGGTCACCGGGTTGTTGAAAAGACGTCCCGCTAGCAATATCAGGGCGTCTCCCGCGGCGGTCCGTCCAACCGGGAAAGGATCAGGCAGGGCGTTGTCGCGGTAAACGGTTCCGGGTAATTCCAGGCAAAACAGTTCCTGGTGCTGGTCGTAATCCAGGCGGTAGTCAGGAGGGATACGTTTTTCCCGGTCGCGGGCGAGCCAAAGCCGGGCTGAGGCGGACAAGGCCTCGGGCTGAAAATCCCCCTGGTAACGGACCAGGGCCAGGCGGTTATAGCGGGTGAAGAAATCCTCCGGGTAGCAGTCGTGCTCCATGCCGGTCGGCCGGTAGTTAAGAAGGAGAAGACGCCCTGGCTTCCCCCCCTCCCCCGCCTCGCGGTAAACCAGGGCAGCGTGGGAAAAGCGTCCGCCGTCCTGGCTTTGGCTGGCGAAAAGGGCACCAATAAGGCCGTGGCTCTTGGCAAGGATTAAATCGCCCTCGCGCAGGGGAACGCCACTGGGGAAACGGCTTATTCCGTCCGCCGGCGGGGGGGGTGGCGCTTTTTGACAGCCGGGGAAGACAAGAAGTAACAACAACCCCACCCAGGCCAGTCTTAACATCACAGGCGTTCCAAGAGAGCCAAAGTCTCAAAATGCTGGGTCTGGGGAAACATGTCGAAAAGGGAGAGGGAAACCAGGCGGTAACGGGTGATTAGGGAAGTGAGGTCGCGGAAAAGGGTGAAGGGGTTACAGGAAAGGTAAGCTAGGCGTTCGGGGTGAAGCTTGAGGATAGCCTCCAGGCCACTTCGCTCCACCCCCGGACGGGGAGGATTGACCACCAGTCCTTTAGGCCGCTCCCGGTTTTCCGTGAGGAATGGTCCGGCTAGCCAACTGGCGGCGTCGCTTTCCACTAACTCCACTTGTTCAGCCAGATGGTTCCATTCCAGACCCAGATGGGCCAACCGCACATTTTCCGGGAGATTTTCCAGCGCCACCACCCGCGCCCCCTGGCGGGCCAAAACCTGGGCTATCGCCGCCACCCCGGAATAGAGATCAAACACCAATTCCCCAGGGCGGGCGAGAAAACTGGTGATCTCGCTGTAAGCCCGTTCCGCCACCTCGGGGTTGGCCTGACAAAAACTGTTAGGCCCGATGGGTAGCCAGACATCGTCTAGGAACTGTTCAGCCAGGCACTCGTCACCGACCCGGAAAAGGGAACTGCCAAAGGAGGAGTCAGACCGGCTGTCGTTAAGAAGCCAATGGCCGGAACGGATTTTTCCCGTCTTAAACAGATTTTCCAGGACGCCCATGACGGCGGGGCCGTTTTCCTTGCTCCGGGTGACCAGCGACAGGAGGAAATCGTCCTTCCGGGTGCGGCGGATGACAAAATAACGGAGGTCGCCCTGGAAAGTAAGGTAGTTGTAACAGGGAATGCCGGCCTCCCGCACCTGGCGCCGGGCCAGGTCGAAAAGGCGAAAGCCCAATTCACCAAGTAACGGGCATTCCTCAAGTTCGAGTACATCCCGATGCCAACCCGCCCGCCTTAGTCCCGCCGACTCGAAGGCAAAGACATAGTCCATCCGCTGGCGATAAGCATAGGTGCGTTGGCTGGGGTTGATTTTCGGCTCTACCCCAGCCATGGCTTCCCGGAGTTTATCCGCCAGTTCCCTATCCTCCGGCCGTTCCTGGCACTCCCGCGCCACCGTTTCGCCAATGAAAAGCAGGGCGTCACGCTTGATTTTCAACTGGTCCGGATAGGGGACATTCTGGAACTGGCAACCACCGCAGACGCGGAAATGCCGGCAAACCGGGGGAATCTTCCCCGCCGCCGGCAAAGCCGCGGTGTAAAACTCTTTCAGGCGTTTACGGTCAGAAGGCTGCTTTTTCATGGCGCTCATAAATCGTAGGTCAGGACGTCAATGGCACGCCGGCAGATCTCGGCACCATAGTCAGTCCATATGCCCTGGCCCCAGTAACGGTAGCAGCTGGTCTGGGAACAGAGAAGGTGGAATAGCGCCTTCCGGTAACGCGGGTCGGATGAGGGTATGTTTTTCGTCTTCTCGGAGAAGAGGGAACTGGCTTTTTCCATAGGACCAAGGATATTGTCGTAACCCCTGACCCAGGATATGTCGTTGGTCCAGGATCCGCCTTCCATGTTAAAGCGGCCATCCACTTTCTTGCATTCCTCAATCGCCTTGGTGATATCGTCACCCGGTTTAAAATGCTCGAAAAGGAGCTTGCTCCATTTTGGCCTGACCACCGGGAAATCCGCCTCCTTGAAGCCCTGGTTTAGGACATGTTCCAGATATTCGGTCCCATTCATGGCCGGAGTGCCGGAACCACTGGACTCGCCCATCGCCTGCCGGAACATGCCTGGGAACTCGTTCATCATGACCCCGCCGTTTTCGCCGTCGCCGATTTGGCAGACATAGGGGGGGATGCTCTTGCCAGCCAGCGTCTCCCGCCCTTTGGATTTCGCCTCGTAATAGGGTTGCATCTGGGCCACCAGCTTGGTGTCGGAACCCTGGGTCTTCACCAGGACCAGAATCGAAGCTTCCTCCCCCTTGGTGTTCGTACAGACCAGGCGGTTAGGAACATAAGCCCGATCAACGCCGCCGCCGTCTTCCCTTTCCAGGGAATGCTCCTGCAGCATCACCCATTGGAAACCAGAATCCCTTAGGGTTTTGACAAAGGCGTAAGCGACATCGGGATGGTTGGGGAGGGCCATTTCCGCCGGGCTGAAACCCTTCACCCGGGACAAGGCGTCGAAACCGAAAATGGCGGCGAAATGGTGCTGCCAGGCTTTGACTTGGAGAAGATAGTCCTGGATCGGGGTGGAGGGGGCAACCGCGTGGCCCCAGGTGCAACCCAGCCATTCGACACAGCGCCGGTAGCGGGAGTCGCAGGTGACGCCGCGCAGGCTGTCTAGGACATCAGTTAGACCCATCTGCGGCAAGCCATAGAAAAGACAGCCGGAGTAGTCAAGCATTACCCGGGGATTCTTGCCCTGCCCCACTAGTTCAGGGACAAACTCACCGATACGCTTGTAACACCAGTGAAAAACCGAAGCGTTGTGGTTGTCGCCTATCCCCTGGTTATCCATCATCTGCTTGAGGTTGGAAATTATGGTGGCGGTTTTGAGATCCTGCCCACCCGCCGGAATAAGTGGTTGCTGCATATGTAACGCTATACCCCAGGCCGAGTTGATATTAGCGAAGTCGATCCCGCTTTCGGCGAGAAACACCGGGGCGGTTCCCGCTGTAGCCGCCGCCACCCGAGTCTCTTCGCCACTAATATTGGGCCAGCCATCGATCATTTCCGGCATATCCGCCATGTTTTGCCTTTCCTCAGAATTATTACTCCCCGTAAGCGGGGATGTGGTCTTCTCTCTCGCCTTGGCGGCGAGAAACATCTGTAACGCCTCTTCCGGACTTCCGGCCCGGTCAGGCCCGAAAACATGAGGATGCCGCCGCACCATCTTGGCGGTGATCCCCTGAATTACCTCCCGCCAGCGGTAATGTCCTTCGCCTTCAGCGATAACCACCGCCAGCATGATATTAAGGATAACATCGCCCAACTCTTCGATCTGGTGGGCGTAGTCTTTTCCCCGCAAGGCCTCGGCCGCCTCAGCCGCCTCATCGCAGAGGGTCTTGGCCATTTTCTCCAGGGTCTGGCTCTGGTCCCAGGGACAGCCCTTCTGCGGATCGCGCAAACGCTGGATCAAGGCGTGAAAAGGTTCCAGGTCAAACCCCTCGCCCTGGGGTTGGTATTCATCGGGTATCTCTTCCATACCTGTCCTTCTGGCGCTAACCAACAGTCATTTCACACCACCCCGAGGAAACCTTAGCTGTTATCATAAGCGTAAATGGAGTTTCTTTCAATAATATAAAACCATTAGGAAATTATGGTTGCTTGGTTTATAAAAAGGAGTTACTACGAGTTAAGGAGTAGCTAACTAGCGGTTTACCTGCCTGTTACTCCCAAGAACCAATGTAGGCGGAGTGGCGTTGACCTATGCGTATTGACCAAGATGCGCGGCAAAAGAGACAAAAACTTTACTTTGCCTAATCAGCTTAAAGTGCTTGATCGCTTAAAACAAGAGTGCGGGGTAATTTAGCCAGGTGTCATTCCCCGGGGCGACAACCGCGTTTCGACCCGCCAGGAACACTCACGCCTTCGCGTGAAACCGGAAAACCAGTTGTCTCGCCTCACCCGTAATCCACCCCCATTAGAGAGACTCTATCTTTCCCAGGAAAAGGCGTGGGTGCCGCAAGCGCCAAGTAGACCTATTCCAAGAGAGAGAGTGTCAGGGTTATCCGACATGCCATCAAAGACTGGCAAGAACAGCTTGCGCCAGTTTGTGACCCTGTTCCGCCGCCAGGCGAAACCATTTGCGCGCTTCGGCCATATTCTTCCTGACGCCATAGCCGTTTCTATACAGGGAGCCAAGATTATACTGCCCTTCGGGTTCACCCTGTTTCGCCGCCAGGCGAAACCATTTGCGGGCTTTGCCATAATCCACCGCAACCCCTTGGCCAGCGGCATAAATGGTGCCAAGATTGGCCTGTGCGCCAGCATGCCCCTTTTCCGCCGCCAGGTGATACCATTTTGCCGCTTCAACATAATCCGGCGTGCCGGCGGCGCTGTCGCAATATAAGTGGCCAAGACTGTACTGGGCCAGGGTATTCCCCCGTTGCGCCGCCAGGCTATACCAATGGAACGCGTTAGTATAATCCACCTCGACACCGCAGCCTTTTTCGTAGCAGAGGCCAAGATTGTATTGCGCCAGTTCATTATTCTCTTTCGCCGCCAAGCGAAAAAAGTTGAACGCTTTAAGATCATCCTTCTCGATGCCAAAGCCGTTCAGACACATTTCGCCAAGATGAAACAGCGCCCGGACTAGCCCCTGTTGCCCCGCCTGAATATAATATAATAGCGCTGTTCTATAATCCTGCGTGACGCCCAAGCCTTTGCTATACAATTCGCCAGCCAAAACCTGCCCCCCGGCGTCCCCCCGTTCCGCCGCCAGGATATAATATTGTAGCGCCAGGGAATAATCCTGCTTAACGCCCTTGCCGAATTGATACAGTAGGCCAACCGAAACCGGCCCCCGGGCACTCCCCTGATTCACCGCCTGGAGATAGTATTTCATCGCTGTTTTATAATTACGCTTAACGCCAACGCCGGATTGATACATTAAGCCAAGAGAGAGCAGTGCGTCGGTATTCCCCTGTTCCGCCGCCTGGGTAAACCTGGAGATCCCTTCGGCAACATCCTTCTTGATCCCTTGGCCCATAACATAAACGCGGCCTAGATTGAACTGCGCGCTGGCGTTACCTTTTTTTGCCGCCCGGTAAAACCCTTTGGCCGCTTTGGCAAAATTACGCTTGCCGCTTTGGCCGCTTTCATACAGGGAAGCAAGTTGGTTTTGCGCTTCGGCATCCCCCTGATCCGCCGCCAACTTAAACCATTTAATCTCCTCGTCATAATCCTGTTTGACGCCTTTGCCACC
>JAITQC010000066.1 GCA_031289115.1 Planctomycetota bacterium | reverse complement strand
TTAAATATCCCAGCCCTAGTACGCATGCATTAGCATTCACGACTAATTATTTCCTTTCCTTATCCCTTTTTCTTTTGTGGCGCACGGCGTAGCGATTGACGGCAAAACAGTTGGCCGCCGTGTTACGCCCCAGTACTTGCCCTGGCGCTGGCTCCTGGTCAACCTTAGGCGTCTCTGTTTATTACCGTCACCCGCTCCTATCCTTTGCATCCCGATAGAGGAATACCAGCATGGATTTAATAACCGGAAAGAAAGATCTCCTGGCCTCCCTGCCTGTTATTGGCAAACTGAAGCGTTGGGGTATCTGGGGGCAGGTGTTGTCTCTTGCCATGATATTTCTTTTTTTCGGGATTGGAACCGACGGGCGGTTTATCAGCACTGACAATCTGCACGCCTTGCTGGGATTGGCAGGCGTTCCCATGCTGTTGGCGATTGGCATCCATCAAACCGTGATTATTGGTGGCATGGACCTGTCCCTGGAAGGGGTGGTGGCTATAGGCGGCGTTTCCGTGGGCCTTCTCCTGAAAAACAATAACAATGCCAATGACTTTGGTTTTTGGATTATTCCGGTGGTGCTGGTTATCGGATGTGTGGTAGGCATTATTAATGGTCTTATACACACCAAACTCAAGATGCCGTCTTTCATAGCCACCTTGGGTGTAAGTTGGGTCTTCTATGGCTTGGCCATTCTGGTTAGCCGCGGCGCTTCCATTCCTATTCAGGACAACCGGTTTCAGCGCCTAGTGACCGGTAGCGACCTGGGTATTCCCAATATCACCCTTATGGTCGTGTTTTTCCTGATCATTTTCGAGATATTCCAGAGTTATATCCGTACCGGAACCGCCATGTATGCTATCGGCGGCGATGAAACACTGGCTAAGCAAGCCGGGATAAATGTGGACCGGGTCAAGATTATCATCTTCGCCTTGGCGGGAGTAGTTTATGGTTTCACTGCCCTCCTCTTGGTGACCCGCCTTAACTCGGCCGCTGGCCGGGTGGGCAATCTCCTTCTCTTTCCCTCCATGACCGCCGTAGCGGTGGGGGGGGTCGCTCTCACGGGCGGGCTTGGCATGGCTAGAAACGCTGTGCTTGGCGCTTTAATAATAGTATCCCTCAACAATGGCATGGTAATGATGCGCATAAGCCCCTATGCCCAGGACGCTGTAAACGGTCTGGTCCTGATCGCGGCGGTAGCTATGACCATAGACCGGAAAAAACTGGGATTCATCAAGTAGGGGTTGTCATTCCCTTGACCACCGCGTCTGTACCCGGGAGGAACCAACTTGTCCAACGCCCCATCTGCCAATCCAAACCGCACCTCGGTGGTTTTAATGCGCCGCATGACCAAGCGTTTCCGGGCTGTCACCGCCCTAGACCGGGTTGATTTTGAAATCAACCCCCATGAAATCGTGGGACTGGTGGGGGAAAACGGGGCGGGCAAATCCACCTTGATGAAGATTTTAGTCGGCCTCTACCATCCTGACGCCGGCGAGTTCCTGATCAACGGCAAGGCTATTTCCTTCAAAGATTCCAACGACGCCATGCGGCATGGCATTGGCATGGTTTTTCAAGACGGTTGCATGATCCACAATCTCTCCATTCTCGACAACGTCTTCCTCGGGCATGAAGAGCATTTTATAAAATACGGTCTTATGGACAAGAAACGCATGCGGGATGAATGCGTGAAGATTTTGGCCAAGGTGAAGGTGGAATTGGATCCCGACACCCTGATACGCAACGTCACTTCGGCCGAAAAGCAAATGGTGGAAATAGCCAGACTTCTCTGGCTCCTCCGTTTCTATGGGGCGGAAAACCCGGTGATGATTCTTGACGAACCCACCACGGTTCTTCAAGAGCAGGAGGTCAAGACTCTTTTTGACACTCTCCGGGAACTGAAAAAGAGCTCCTCCATAATTCTTATTTCCCATCGCCTGGAGGAGGTTATTGCCAATTCCGACCGGGTGGTCATTTTCAAGGATGGCAAATACATTGCGCAAATGCCCTCCGCCAACGCGGACATACACCAGATTGAAGAACTAATGGTGGGGCGGGGTATGCTGGGTAACCACTATATTGAGGACAAGCAGCGCGAGCCTGCCCAACGCTTTCGTTTGGAACTTGAGAACGTGTATAAACGGGGATCTTTCCAACCGTTGTCCTTGTCGCTTCGGGAGGGGGAGATCATTAGCCTTGTCGGTCTCATTGGTTCCGGCAAGGAGGAGCTTTGCCGTTGCATTCTCGGCCTTGCGCATTTTGACGGCGGTCGGGTGCTAGTCGAAGGGAAGGAACGGAACTTCCGGACGCCATCCGACGCCATCGCCTGCGGTATCGGCCACGTCCCGATAGACCGCCGCAATGAAGGCTTGGCTCTTGACTACTCGGTGGTCAGCAATATCAACATGCTTATTTTACGCCAGTTGGGACGTTATGGCCTTATCGCTCCTTGGCGGGAACGGGAAAACGCCGGTCACTGGGTAGATGAAATCCGGGTCAAGACGCCCTCGGTATATGTCAAATGTGGCAATCTTTCCGGCGGCAACCAGCAAAAGGTGGTTATTGCCAAATGGCTGTCCTCGGGGGTAAAAATCCTTATTCTTGATCATCCCACCCGGGGTATCGACATCGGGGCCAAAGAAGAAATATACAAGCGTATCCGCCTGCTTTCCGAGGCTGGCATGAGCCTGATAA
This sequence comes from Planctomycetota bacterium, assembly GCA_031289115.1. Taxonomy (GTDB): domain Bacteria; phylum Planctomycetota; class SZUA-567; order SZUA-567; family SZUA-567; genus JAITQC01. The sequence goes on along the minus strand of JAITQC010000066.1, from coordinate 10,247 downwards.
TCATGTGTGATACCTTGGAAGAGGACATCGGTCTTGGCAACCGGTTGGTCATTATGAAGGACGGTAGTGTTACGCGTGAGGTGGAATGTTCCAAGGAAGCCAAGCCGACCCCGCGGGATATTATCGAAGCGATTGTATGATGACAGGAGTTTAGGTATGACCGTGCAAGCCGAAGAATTCGAAGGCGCCAAAAGAACCCTGGCCGGCAGGCTGAAAGAGACGCCGTCTATTTATTTCTCCATCGCGGTGTTGGTGTTTTTCGTGCTGTTGTTTTACTGGCACGAGCCGGCTTTTCTGGAAAGCTATAATCTTGGCATTATCGGCTTGTCAGCCGCCATTCTCCTTACGGTTGGTATTGGCCAATGCTGGACCATTGTTACTGGCGGCATCGACCTTTCGGTCGGTGGCCTGATTTCCCTGGTTTCGGTCATTTTCGTTTTGACCGTGGGGACGCTGGGATTGTGGGCCTATCCCTTCTGTCTCCTGATCGGCGCTTGTTGCGGCTATATCAACGGTCTTCTTTTGACCCGGATAAAGATACCGTCCTTCATTGCCACCCTTGGGACAGGTGGTATTTTCGTTAGTGTCGCCTACCTAATAACCCCCAAGGCGGTCTCTGTCCCTGGCGGTAGCATCAAACTCCTTAACGTAGTAAACGGCTCCACTTTCGGACAAAAAAACGCCATCCTCCTCTCCCTCCTCTTCTTCTTGGTCTTCTTTGTCATCCAGTACTTTACCCCCATCGGCAGGAATATTTTCTATGTCGGTTCCAACATCAAAATGTCATGGTTGTCAGGGGTTAACATAGTATCGACCAAAAACGTGGCTTTCACCTTTTCCGGTATCGGAGCGGCGGCGGCTGGGCTCATCCTCGCTTCCCGCCAGTTTTCTGGCTATCCCACCATAGGCGCGCCTTACATCCTTAGTTCCATCGCCACCGTGGTGCTTGGCGGCACCGCCATGACGGGTGGTGCCGGTGGCATGCTTAACACCCTTATTGGGGCGGTGCTGATGAGTGTTTTGCAAAACGGCATGACGGTGACGGGGGTTGACGTGTATCTGCAGCAGTCTCTACTAGGCACCATGATCATCCTTTGCGTTTGGGTATCTTTCGACCGCAACAAAGTTGAAATTGTCAAGTGAGGGCCACCTAGCGGGGCGAAAATCTCTCCTTCCGAAGTATTTTTTGCGACCGGTTTTATTTGTCGCAGATACCAGATAGCTTGGTGCTATCGGGATCTGCAGCATCTTTTTTGAGCTATGGAGAAAAATATGCGTAAACTGTTTGTGTTTATGGCGTTAGCTGTGCTGTGTCTGACAGCCATTGGTGTGGCTGGCGAAAAAACCGCCTTGGGTGTGGCTATCCGTACGCTCACCAATCCCTATCAGGACAACTACCGGGTTGGCGGCGAGCTTTTCGCCAAGGTCTCGGGGCAGGAATTGGTGGTTCTGACCTGCGAGGGGTCGAGTGAAAAACAGGTTAACGACATCAAGTCATTGGTCGCCCGTACCAAAGGTGACGTGGTCTTCATGATCGACCCCAATGAAGCCACCGATGTTCTCCCCATCGCCATAGCCCTAGAAGAGGCCGGCGTCTACTACGCCACCTGGTGGAACAAACCCGAAGACATCAACGCCTGGGATTACCCGCACTGGGTCACCCATATGTCCTTTGACGGCATATCCGCCGGCATATTCACCGCCACAGAGCTTTTCAAGACCTTCCCGACCCCGAACAAGGGCAAATTCATCGCCATCCAGGGTATGCTTTCCAACTCCATCGCCCAGGACCGTTTCAATGGCGTGCAACAGGCCCTGGCGAAATTCCCCGATGTCCAGATGGTGGCTACTGAGTCAGCCGACTGGGACCGCACCAAAGCCTATGACAAGGTAAAGAGCATGCTGGTAGCCAACCCCGACATTGATGGTGTCTGGTGCGCCAATGATAACATGGGCCTTGGGGCCCTGGAAGCCCTGCGTGAACGTGGCCTGGCCGGCAAGGTCAAGGTTACTGGTACTGACGGCACTGACGAACTGATTGACGCCATTGTCAAGGGCGAGGCCGCCGCCACAGTTTACAATGATTCCAAATTCCAGGCTGGTATTAGCCTAGCCCAAACCTTGGCCGCCAAGAATGGGAAACTGGTAGTGGCGGATATCCCCAAGGAAAAACGGCAGTTTTTCTGCTCGGCCGTGAATGTCAGCCAGGCCAACGTGCAGGACATAATCACCAATTACATCAAGGGCAGCACGGTTTACGATTATGAAGACCTGTTTGGCAGCTTTGTCCGCACCATGGAATAATCCGGGCTAGGTCTTTAGTCGGACTGTGGGTTGTGGATCAGGTAATAAACAGGCTCCTATGTTTGGCGCGCGGGAAGTCGATCTCGGCTCCCGCGCGCGGTTTAGAGGCCTGGTGAATCCCAAGTGGCTGGCTGGCTTAAAGAGGAGAACACGGTTATGAACACCCGTCTGAAAGTTGTCCTGGCCGGAGCTGTGCATCCCAACATGCCCGGTGACGATCGTGGCGTCATCGAAAAGGCGATAACCGAGATGCAGGTTTATGCCAAAAAATACGCTTTCGACCTCGCCGTGTGGAAGTCGCCCATAAGTTCCGAGGATAACGCCGAAGAGGTGCGGCGTTTTTGTGAAGCCGAGGAAGCTGATTTCACGCTTTTAATCAATGCTAGTCTCCCTTTTGGACGCATCATGCTCCCGCTGGCAAAGGTTAGGGGCCGTCTCGGTTTTTGGTCGTTTCCCGAACCCACTCGCGACGGGGTGTTGCAACTCAATTCTTTTTGTGGCGTAAATTTGATGGGGTCGTTGTTGTCACACTATAGCCGCCGCCCCGGCGTTCCCGGCAAGTGGTTTTATGGCCAACCCGAGTCGCCGATGTTTGCCGAACGGCTACGCTGTACCATACGCGCCCTCCAGGCGATTAAGGGACTGGGCAGCCTAAGAATCGGACAAATCGGCGGTTTGGCCAATGGTTTTGAAAACATGTACGTGGATGAGCGTGACCTCGAAAGCAAGTTTGGCACTTATCTCCAAACCCGCCACTCGGTGGAGGAGATTGTGGCCCGGGCGGTGAAATTACCCGATAGCCAGGTGGCGGAGGAAATCGCCAAAGCCAGGGCGGAGGCGAAACGGGTGACGGTGTCTGACGAACATTTGGCCAAATCGACCCGTGTCTTTATGGCCTGTCGGGACTTCGCCAGGGAAAACCGCTACGATGCTTTGGCTATCAGCTGCTGGGCGCGTTTCCAGGAGGTGTATGGGATAGCGGTTTGCGGCGCCATGAGCCGTCTTAACGAACAAGGTATTCTGGCTGTGTGCGAGGCAGATATCTTCTCCACCGTGTGTATGGCGGCGATGAAAGCCATGACTGGCGAAAAGCCCGCCCTTAACGACCTGGTTTCGCTTGACGAGTCTGACAACTCCTTGAATTTGTGGCATTGTGGCGTCGCCCCGACTTCCTGGGCTGACTCCAAGGGTGTGACCTGGGATTGCCACTTTAATATTGGCCACTATGACGGCAAAACCTGGTGCGGCGATGGTATGGTGGCAGACATGAACTTTAGGCCAGGACCAGTCACCATCGTCAGTATGGGTGGCCGTTTCGACCGACTTTTCCTGGTCACCGGCGAGGTTATGGCTGGGAAACCCGGTTACGCTGGTTCCAGCGGTTGGGTGAAAAACATAGCCATTAACGGCCAAGCGGTAGACATTCCGGTGTTGATAAACAGTATCGCCACCCATGGCGTTAATCATCATTATTCCACCTCCTATCAAGACTTGACTTTTGAATGGAATGAATTTGCCGCCTGGATGGGGATAGCGGTTTTACCACCGCTGGAATACAAGCCGTATGTCCAGTCGTCTCCAGTCTGAAGGCTTTTCCGGGCTGGCTCTGGGTTAAGACATCCCGCCAAGGGCGGCAATCTGCCCGCCGCTTGGCGAAAACGACCGAGGGGAAAGGTTTACTCGCGGGTGATGGAGGTCATCACCCGCGTACTGGTGGTATTGGACGAACAGGAGGTTTGGCATGTCGTATCTGGAATCAATGTTCAGTTTGCAGGGCAAGGTGGCGATAGTTACCGGTGGCGGAAGGGGTATAGGGCAGACGGTGGCGCGGGGTTTCGCCAAAGCCGGAGCCGAAGTGGTTGTTCTCAGCCGTTCGGGGGCGAAGGAAACTTTGCAGATGATAGAAGGGGATGGCGGCAAGGCCTACTTTATTGCCACCGATGTCACTAGTGAAACGGCGGTGGACTTGTCCCTGGAGGAAGTAATCGCTAAATCCGGTCGTATCGATATTGTCTTCAACAACGCTGGTATTTGCATGCACCAGACTACCCTGGAAGCGACGGTCGAACAGTTTCGGGAGGTTATCGATGTCAATCTCACCGGTGAATTCATTGTCTCCCGGGCCGCGGGACGGATCATGATTGGAAAAGGTATCCGGGGAAGCATTATCAACATGGCTTCCATATCTGGCTCCGTGGTCAATGTGCCGCAATGGCAGTGTTCCTATAACGCCTCCAAGGCGGCGGTAATCCACCTGACCCGGTCCCTGGCGGTCGAATGGGCTGAGTACGGCATCCGGGTAAACAGCATCAGCCCCGGATATATCGCCACCCCAATGTCTATCGACACCCCGAAGGAACTGCGGGACGCCTGGATGCCAATAATCCCCATGCATCGTTTTGGCGATCCCGAGGAGTTGATGCCGGCCATGCTGTATCTAGCCAGTTCCGCCTCGGGTTACACTACGGGGAGCGATATCGTGGTGGACGGGGCTTACAGCTGCAAGTGAATTGGTTAGCCTTGCCCCCGCGGTGGCGATTCCGGATTTTGGGGGGTGTGCCGACCGGCGCGGGACGTAAACAGGTTGGGTAGGGGTATTTGCCAGCCCGAGGGGTAGGGGAGAAAGTCATGCTTAACGGGGAACTAGGTATTTGCGTGGTCGGCTCCGGGCGCGCCGGAATGATCCACGCGGTTAATTTCGCCAAAAACGTACCTGGGGCTCGTCTAGTGGCTTTGGCTGATCCAGTACGGGAAACGGCCCAAGCCGCTGCCCGGCAACTGGGGATTGATACTTGTTTTTCCAGTCATCGGGAAGCGCTTGACGACCCCCGCGTCGATGCCCTGGTGGTGGTGACCCCTACCAAGTTTCACCGCGATATAGTTGTGGAAGCGGCAGGGGCGGGACGGCATATCCTTTGTGAGAAGCCGATGGCTATGACCGAGGCGGAATGCGACGTTATGATTGAGGCTACCACGCGTAACCAGGTGGTCCTGCAAATCGGTTTCATGCGCCGGTTCGACGCGGGATTTATGCGGGCCAAGGCGATAGTTGATAGTGGCGAGATTGGCGAAGTGGTAATGGTGCGTTCCAATACGCGCGGCCCCAGTATCCCCCAGCCCTGGATGTATGACATCAGCAAGTCTAACGGTCCCCTGGCCGAGGTCAACAGCCACGACATTGACGCCATGCGCTGGTTTTCCGGGGGAGAATTCACCAGCATTTACGCTATTGGCGGCAACTACCGCTGTCCCGACGCCAGGACCGACTTCCCGGAATTTTATGACAACGTGGTAGCCACCGCCGCCTTTGACAATGGAGTGCAAGGGATGTTAGACGGGGCGCAGGGGGTTGGCTACGCCTACGATGCCCGCATGGAGATACTCGGGGTCAAAGGGTGTGTCTTTATCGGCCGGTTACGCGATGACGCGGTTTTGACCTGTACGGCGGGAAACCACTCTGGGGTGGAGCCCTTGGTGGAAAGCTGGCGGGGTCTATTTAGCGAAGCCTACCTTAATGAAGACCGCGCCTTTGTCGAGTGCGTCCGCACCCGGGGAAAGCCAAGGGTCGGCGGTCATGATGGCAAAATGGCGGTCAAGGTGGTTGCCGCCGGTAACCGTTCTATCCGCGACAAGCGTATCGTTGGTCTGGCTGAGGTATTGTAGACAACCAAGGGAGGAGTGGTCCACATGGATATGCTGGCGGCCAGATTGTACGGCAAGGATGATTTACGCTTGGAACGCATGCCGATACCGGAAATCGGCCCTGGGGAAATGCTTCTGAAAGTAAAGGCGGCGGCCGTGTGCGGCACGGATTTACGCATGTTGCAGAATGGAACGGGCGTGTCGCCGCTAGTCTTGGCGCACGAGTTGGCGGGAGTGATCGACCGCCTTGGCGCTGGAGTTGAAGATTACAGCCTGGGACAACGGGTGGCGGTGGCGCCCAATATCGGTTGCGGGGTGTGTGCTTTTTGCGCTTCCGGCCGAGGGCATCACTGCCGAAAACTAACCGCCCTGGGTATTCACCTGGACGGGGGGTTCGCCGAGTATGTGCGGGTTCCCGCCGCCGCCATGCGGCTAGGTAATGTCACCCCGCTTGACCCGGCTATCAGTTTTGCCGCGGCGGCAGCCAATGAGGCTTTGTCCTGCGTGTATAATGCCCATGAACGCTACCGAGTTCAACCGGGTGACACAGTGGCTATTATCGGCGCCGGTGCTATCGGCATGATGCACGCCAAATTGGCCTGGATGAGTGGCGCTGCCAAAGTGATTCTTAATGACATCTCTACCGGGCGACTGGCTGAATGCGCCCGCCTTGATCCCCGTTTGACAATTATCGAGGCTGACCTCCCGGAGCGTTTAAAGGAGGAGACTTCAGGCAATGGAGCCGATGTGGTCATCACTGCCTGTAGCGCTCCCGCCGCCCAGAAAGCTGCTTTCGACCTGGCCGGTGTGGATGGCCGGGTTAATTTTTTTGGCGGCCTACCCAAGGGTCGGGAAAAGGTGGAACTCGATACCAATATCATCCATTACAAACAGTTAAGCGTCACCGGCACCACCCGCGCTTCCCTGGCGCATTACCGCCTCACCCTTGACTTGGTGGGCAAGGGGTTGGTGGACCTGGACCAGTTGGTCACCCACCGTTTCCCCTTGACGGAAATCAAGCAGGCCTTCGCCAATGTGGCCGGGGGGGTTGGCTTGAAACAAGCGGTTGTGTTCGACTGAATGGAAATCTTCCGGAGTTTAAATCCATGAATCATCTCATTGGCATTGACTTGGGAACCCAAGGGACCAAGGCGGTACTGCAGGATGAAAATGGTTGTGTGTTGTCCGAGGCTTTCGAAGCCTCCCGGTTGATACACCCGGAAGCCGGGGCGGTGGAGCAGGATCCGGAGGAAATGCTCGGGTCTGTGTTACATTGCCTGCGTGAGTTGACTGACAAGACCGGCATCCCTGCCGGGAGCGTCGGGGGCATTTGTCTTTCCGGCCAGATGGCCGGGATTATGGGGGTAGACCGCGCCGGACAGGCGGTAATTCCCTATGACAGTTGGCTGGATACGCGTTGTGGGTCTTGTCGGGAGGAGATATTGGCGCAAGGAGAAGAGGCGATAATATCTCTCACCGGCGCGCCGGTTACCTATGCCCACGGCCCCAAGATCATGTGGTGGAAATCCCGGCGACCCGAAGCCTACCAGCGAATCTACAAGTTTGTCCAACCCGCCGCCTATGTCGCCATGCGTTTGTGTGGCTTACCTGGCGATGACGCTTTTATCGACCATACCTACCTGCATTTTTCCGGTTTTGCTGAGACCGCCAAGAAACGCTGGTCAACCGATCTCCTGGCTGCCTTGGGGGTGGCTGAGGAAAAAATGCCACGTATTGTCAAACCCTATGACCGGGTCGGTGGCCTGACCCAGGAGATATCCGGGCAGTGCGGCTTGGCCGCCGGAACGGTGGTGGTTGCCGGTTGCGGCGACACCGCCGCTTCCATTTTGGGAGGGGGCGTGACCCGTAGTGGTTTGTTACTGGATGTGGCGGGTACCGCCGCGGTTCTGGCCTGCGGGGCTGACACTTTCGCCCCCGATGTCAAGCACAAGACCATCATGTTTCCCAATTCCGTGCTGGACGGCCTTTTTACCCCCATGGCCTATATCAACGGTGGCGGCATGTGCCTGAAATGGTTCCGGGACGATGTCTTGGGAGGGCAGATGTCCTACGAAAATCTGGACCAGGAAGCCGCCGCTGTCCCAGCTGGTAGTGAGGACCTGATTTTTATGCCGCACTTTTCCGGCCGGGTCTGTCCCAACGACACCCTGGTAAGGGGTTCCTGGATCAATCTCGGCTGGAAGCACGGACGCGGTCATTTGTATCGTTCTATTCTGGAGGGGATCGCGTACGAGTATGGTGTCTATCAGGACATTATCCACGAGTTGGCGCCAGACCTGTCTTTCGAACATGTCACCACGGTGGGCGGGGGCTCGCGCAGCAAACTGTTCTCGCAGATCAAGGCGGATGTGCTTGATACCCGTATATCCGCCATAAACCGGGTTGACTCATCACTCCTGGCCTGCTGCAACCTGGCGGGTTTTGGCGCCGGGCTATACCAGACGCCGTTCAGTCTGATTGAGAAGTGTAGCCACCCGGAATGGACGCTTTCCCCTGACCGGCAGCGGCATGCTTTCTATGGGCCACGTAAACAGGTTTACGCCGGGATTTTTCCCGCCCTGCACGCAACTTACCACCAGTTGCAGCAATTGCCCACCTGAGGTGGTCTAAGTAAACTTCCGCCCCGCCCCCCGGCGTTAGCCAAGGGGAAGAAAATTTATGCGGTTGATGCTAGAGGGGACTATTATGAAAGCGACCCTGCTTCCGGTGTATTTCCCCCAGGAAAAGACCGAGCGTTTCGAAACCCAACTGGAACGCTTGCGTACCCTCTTAGGCGAGGTGGCGGAATTTCTGCCACCCCAGCCGATAGACGCGCCGGCGCCAAAATGCGACGCTGTGGTTTTCCCGGAAATTGTCGGCGAAGCTTACCGCCGCACGGAGGACTTCCGCCGCCTGCCGCTTCCCTTCCTTATCGCCACTTCGGAATTTGGCACCCTGTCCATGTGGGACTGGGAGGTTATAAACTTTCTCAAAGTCCATAATTTGCCAGCCCTGGCCCCCTATAACCTGGAGCAGGCCCGCCTGTACTGCCGTATGCTAGCCATGCGGGGAACGCTACGGGGGGGAAAATTCCTGGTCTTTCAAGACAACCCTGGCGACGGCTTCCAGCCGGAGATATTCAAATCCTTTTTTTGGTGGGGCGAGGGTTGCACCCAGGCTATCGAAGAAAAGTTCGGCCTGACTATTGAGCGGCGTAGCCTTAAAAAACTGGGTAGCGACGCCTTGGCCATTCCTGATTCTACCGCCCTGGATGAATGGTAAAAACACAGCTATCCCGCTAGTTCCACCTTTACCCAGCTGATGGCTATTAACGCGATGAAACTCTACCTGGCTTTGCGGGCGGAGATCGACACCGACAACATTATTGGTATGGGCACCAATTGCTTAAACGAATCCCGCTCCTGTAGTTCAACCCCGTGCCTGGCCTGGGACCGCCTCCTGGAGGAGCGGGGGATAATTTGGGCCTGCGAGGGTGACACCCTGTCCTTGGCCACCATGTGCCTGGTGCGAAAGAGTTTCCTCCAGCCCCTCCTCATGACCAACATCTACCCCTTCCTGATGGGTCTTGCCGCCACCAAGCATGAGAAAATACCGGGATTTCCCGAGTTTTTACCTAACCCCGACGACCATATTCTCCTGGCGCATTGCGGCTACTTTGGCCTGGTCCCGCGTAGTTTTAGCGAACAGTGGGTGTTAAGGGAAAAGGCCCTGGCCATAGTTGACCCAAACGCCCATGTTTTTGACGCCCGCCTAAAAACCGGCCCCCTCACCCTGGTGAAACTCGACGCCAGCCTGAGCAAATTGATGGTGGTGAAAGCCGAGCTAAAGGGCTATATTCAATACGACTCCTCCTCTGACTGCCGTAATGGCGGCATTGTCCAGGTTGAGGATGGTAAACGTTTCCTGAGTCGGGTTTATTCCCACCACATTATCGTTTGCCAGGGTGATATTTCTTCTGAGCTTGACGCTTTGGGAATGGTGATGGGATTGGAAGTCGAGCATTTTTAGCCACACTTTGCGGGTAGGCTGGAGAAACGGAAAATCGGCGAGTTGGGTTTGCCACCCAGCCGCCCCGGCGCCAAGTACGGGTGACTGGCCCGGGAGGGGGTAGGAAAACCGCTGTTTTAATCCTTAGGATCAGGGATTAGGGCTTCAGAGCTAGTGAGGAATTCCCGGTCCTGGGACGGCAGTCCGGCAATCAATCCCTCTGGGAGAAGAGACAGGATATCGTTAGGCAGGGGTGCCTGGATGGTTAAGGAAGTATTATTCCACGGATGCTT
>JAITQC010000006.1 GCA_031289115.1 Planctomycetota bacterium | reverse complement strand
GGGTGGGCGAAATTCGGCTGGGGGAAAATTTACGGCCAATGGATCTGTGGCGCTGTTCTGGTGGGTTACGAGAGTCAGCGCTTTGAGCCACTAAAACTCCTAAGCGTCATGGAGCGCCTCCGCTTAACCACCTTTTGCGCCCCGCCCACGGTTTACCGCTTCCTGATTAAGGAAGACCTGTCCCGGTTCGACCTGTCCTCGATACATCACGCCAGCACCGCCGGCGAACCCCTTAACCCGGTGGTTTATGACAGCTTCCGCGACGCCACCGGCATCCCTATTTGCGAAGGTTTCGGACAGTCGGAAAGTAGTGTCCTTTTTGCCAATTTCGCCTGGTTCCCGGTTAAACCCGGGTCTACGGGAAAGCCTTCCCCGCTTTACGCCCTCGACCTGGTGGACGAGGATGGCAAATCCTGCGAGGACGGGGTGGTGGGAACCATTGTCGTGCGTGGCCTGGACCATTTTCATCCTCCTGGCCTCTTTCGCGAGTATTTCCGCGACCCGGCCAGCATGGCGGGCAGTTTCACCGCCGGCGTCTACTCAACTGGCGACACCGCCTGGCGCGACGCTGACGGCTACTATTGGTTTGTTGGCCGTAACGACGACGTTATCAAGTGTAGCGGTTACCGGATTGGCCCCTTCGAGGTGGAAAGCGTCTTGATGACCCATCCCGCCGTTCTGGAATGCGCCATCACCGCCGCTCCTGACCCGATACGCGGCCAAGTGGTGAAGGCGACGGTGGTCCTCTCCCGCGGCTACAGCCCCACCGGGGACCTGGCCCGCGAACTCCAGGAGCATGTGAAAAAAGCCACCGCCCCCTATAAATATCCCCGCCTGGTGGATTTTGTGACCGAGTTACCCAAAACCACCAGCGGAAAAATCCGCCGTACCCTTATCCGGGGCCGGGACCAAAACCCGGTTTTAGGGGGAGGAGACGAAGGAAAAATCTAAGGTCTTATTGAAGCCAGAGATAAATATAGTATTGATATAATGAAATAATTATTTATAATAGGAAAACTATTTTAACCGGCGTGGTTGGCTTAGACTCACCGGTTTTGTTTTACTCAAGCACGCGTTTTGAAGGAGAATCACCATGGCAGGCAAGACCGAACATGCGGTAATGCAGGGTTGGGTTAAAGAGATGGCGGATATGTGTAAACCCGACAACGTCTACTGGTGTGACGGGAGTGAGGGGGAGGCAAAGAAACTGACGGCGGAGGCTTTGGCGTCGGGGGAGTTGATTGAACTTAACAGCAAGCTTCTCCCGGGTTGTGTATACCACCGTACCGCCCTGAACGACGTGGCCCGCACCGAAAACCTCACCTTTATCTGCACTGACAAGAAGGATGACGCCACCCCCATCAACAACTGGAAATCCCGGCAGGACGGTTACGCCGAGGCCAGGAGCTTCTTTGATGGTTCCATGAAGGGTCGCACCCTGTATGTGGTTCCCTTCTCCATGGGTCCGGTTGGTTCGCCCTTTGCCAAATATGGCATTGAACTCACCGACTCCATCTACGTTGTGCTAAACATGCGGGTCATGGCCCATATGGGCCAGCCCATCCTCGACGTCCTCGGTACCAACGGCGAGTTCACCAAGTGTCTCCACTCCAAGGCGCAACTGGACATTGAAAAGCGCCGCATTCTCCACTTCCCGGAAGACAACACCATTTGGTCAGTCAATTCCGGTTACGGTGGTAACGTTTTGCTGGGCAAAAAATGTCTGGCCCTTCGCATTGCCTCCTGGCTGGGCAAGAAAGAAGGCTGGATGGCGGAGCACATGCTTATCCTGGGTGTCGAGTATCCGGATGGCAAGACCGAGTACATAGCCGCCGCCTTCCCCTCGGCCTGCGGCAAAACCAACCTCGCTATGCTGGTCCCGCCGGATGGCCTGAAAGCCAAGGGTTACAAGGTCTGGACGGTTGGCGACGATATCGCCTGGCTACGTATTGGCAAGGACGGCCGCCTGTGGGCGGTGAACCCGGAAGCCGGCTGCTTTGGCGTCGCTCCCGGAACTGGCCTAAAGACCAACCCCAACATGATGAAGGCGGTCCAGAAAAACACCATCTTCACCAATGTGCTTCTGCGTGACGACAAGACGGTCTGGTGGGAAGGCCACGACGCCCCCGCTCCGGAAAACGCCACTGACTGGACGGGGAAACCCTGGAAACCGGGCCAGAAAGACGAGAATGGCAAAAACATCCCTGGCGCCAACCCCAACAGCCGCTTCACCGTTCCCATTAAGCAGGTCCCCTGCGTCTCCAAAGAGGTAGATAACCCGGAAGGCGTGCCGATAAGCGCCTTCATATTTGGTGGCCGTCGGGCCCGCCTGGCACCGCTGGTTTATGAATCCTTCAACTGGCAGCACGGCACTTACGTTGCCGCCACCATGGCTTCGGAACGCACCGCCGCCCAGTACGGTAAACAGGGCGAAGTCCGCCGCGACCCCATGGCGATGTCGCCTTTCGTTGGTTACGCCATGGGCGACTATTTCCGGCATTGGCTAGACATGGGCCGGAAAATTCCCAACCCGCCCCGCATCTACCATGTCAACTGGTTCCGCCAGGACGATAACGGCAAGTTCATTTGGCCCGGCTTTGGCGACAACCTCCGCGTTCTTGAATGGGTTTTGCGCCGTCGCTCCGGACAGGTGGAAGCGATAGAGACCCCGATTGGCAATATGCCGCGGCCTGAAAACCTCGACCTCACCGGGCTTGACCTGCCGGCCGGGGTTATTGAAAAACTGCTGTCAATTGACAAGGGCGAGTGGAAGACCGAGTGCGACGGGGTGGAAGAGTATTTCAAGTCCCTGGGCCCCCGCGTCCCCCAGGAGCTCTATGACGAACTAGCCGCCCTTAGGAAACGTTTGGCTAAATAGCTGTCCGGGTATTCCCGTCGCCCTGAGGGGAGTTCCCCCCATTGTTAGGGCAGTCACTGGTGGGGAAAGGGTTTTACCCTTGTCTCCCTGGGTGACGGGAATACTGGCGCCATTGTTCGGAGTTGTTCCCTCTTTCACCAAGTCTTATAAACAGAAAACGCTAAGCGGGAGGTTATCGAATGCAAAAGGTCATGTTTACGGAAACGGTCCTCCGTGATGCCAACCAGTCCCTTATTGCCACCCGGCTGCCCTTTGACAAATTCGCGCCAGCCATTGCCGACCTGGAGGCGGCGGGTTATTACTCCCTGGAGTGCTGGGGTGGCGCCACCTTTGACTCCTGTCTTCGTTATTTGGACGAAGACCCCTGGGAAAGGCTCCGGAAAATCAAGGCGGTGTGCAAAAAAACCAAACTGCAGATGTTGCTACGCGGACAAAATCTCCTCGGCTACAAACACTATCCTGACGATGTGGTGCGTTCCTTTGTCCAGCGTTCGATTGAAAACGGCATTGACGTCGTCCGGATATTCGACGCCCTTAACGACCTTAGAAACCTCGAGGTGTCAGTCAAGGAAACCCTGAAACACAAGGGCGTGGCGCAGGTGGCGATTTCTTACACCACTAGCCCAGTGCACAGTCTGGAAAGCTATATCAAGCAGATCCGCCAGATTGAGAACATGGGCGCCACCGCCCTCTGCATCAAGGACATGGCCGGAGTCATGAGTCCCAAGGAAGCCTACGATTTTGTCAAGGCTATCAAGGAAAACAGTAAACTCCAGCTTCACCTGCATACCCACTGCACCACTGGCCTCGCCTATATGACCTACCTGAAGGCGGTGGAAGTGGGGGCAGACGTTATCGACACCGCCATTTCCTGCTTCTCCGGCGGCACCTCGCAACCCGCCACCGAAACCCTGGTTTACGCCTTTAAACAACTGGGTTACCAGGTTGATGTCGACACGACCCGGCTAAAAGCCATCAACGACTTCTTTAAGCCAGTCCGCGACCAGTTCCTGAAGGACGGCACGCTTAACCCGGTGGTTATGAGTACTGACGCCGCCGCCCTGATTTACCAGATACCAGGTGGCATGCTTTCTAACCTGGTGGCGCAGCTTAAAGCCCAGAACGCCCTGGACAAACTCGACGCCGTTCTTACCGAAACACCGCTGGTGCGAAAAGACATGGGTTATCCGCCGCTGGTGACCCCGATGAGCCAGATGGTAGGGGTGCAGGCTGCCAACAACGTCCTTTCCGGCGAGCGTTACAAAAACGTCTCCAAGGAAATCAAGGCCTACCTCATGGGCGAGTATGGACAGGCGCCAGGAAAAATTGACCCGCAGATTCAAAAGAAGGTTCTGGGCGACCTGAAACCAGTTCCCGGGCGCTACGCTGAGACCCTCCCGGCGGGAATGGAGCAAGGGAAAAAGGACGCCGGCCCCCTGGCCCGTAACGTCGACGATGTCCTGAGCTATATTGTGTTCCCCCAGATCGCCGAGAAGTATTTCAAGGCTCGCGAGGAGAAGGAGCAGAACCGGGTCAAATACACCATTGAAAAGGCGGGCTAGTCATGGGCAATATCAATTTCGAAAGCCTCCTGATTTCGATTATCGGGTTCTCGATAGTTTTTCTGGTGCTGATAATTCTTTGGGCTATCATCGCTGTCTTGCGGATTGTCCTGGAGAGAACGGGTGAAACCGCCGTGGCTGCGCCAGCTACCGCGCCAACCCAAGATCCGGGTATGGTGCCGGCCAAAGGTTCCCTTGGCGAAATCAAGCTTTATGACGTTCCGGACCGGATCGCGGCCTTGATTATGGCCATAGTGGCGGACGAGATGAAGGCTCCGCTAAACGAGCTAAGGTTTATTTCCATCCGTAAGAAAAAATAGCTAAGCACCGTCTGGGGGTAGGAAATAAATTTTGCCACTGGCGTTTGGCCTCGCGCTCGCGGATAGATCGGGGCAGAGGTAGGAATCCTTAAGGGAGTTAAGCGATGAAATATAATGTTACCCTCAATAGCAAGGTATATGAGGTGGAGGTGGAACGCGGCGAGGCTATTTTGGTCAATGTGGCGGCGGTTTCCGCCGCTCCAGCCCCAGTGGCGGCGGCGGCGGTGGCGGCGCCTGCCTCTCCCGTGGCGGCGGCGGCCAGCAATGTGGCCGGCGACGTTATCAAGGCTCCTATGCCAGGAACCATTCTTGCCGTGAAGGTTAATGTTGGCGACAACGTCAAGTCGGGCCAAAGCCTGGTGGTTCTTGAAGCCATGAAGATGGAAAACGACATACTAGCTCCGCGTGACGGTCGAGTGGCGCAGATCTTGGTCGCCAAGGGAAGCACAGTAGAGACCGGCGCACCTTTAGTCGCGTTGGCCTAGGGGGATAGAGAACATGGATTATTCGCGAATACTTACGCTCTGGGAGATGTCGGGGTTTGTCGGCCTTTTCCAGCATTGGGAGACACCGGTGATGCTGGTTATCGCCTGTGTTCTTCTTTATCTTGCCATTGTCAAGAAGTTCGAGCCACTGTTACTGGTTGGTATCGCTTTTGGCATGCTACTGGCCAACCTTCCCTTTAGTGACCTGATGCACATGGAACTTTTCCGGGGCGACCCCGCTTCAGTAGATTATATGGCAATACTCCACAAAGGCGGTCTACTCGACATTCTTTATCTGGGAGTCAAACTGGGTATTTACCCCTGCCTGATTTTTATGGGGGTGGGGGCGATGACGGATTTTGGTCCCCTAATGGCCAGGCCCTCCTCGCTTATCCTCGGCGCGGCGGCTCAACTCGGTGTCTACGCCGCCTTTTTGCTAGCCCTGTTCCTTGGTTTTATGCCTAACGAAGCCGCCTCCATCGGGATTATTGGCGGCGCTGACGGCCCTACCGCCATCTTTCTCACTACCAAACTGGCGCCGCACCTACTAGGTCCCATAGCTATCGCCGCCTATTCTTACATGGCCCTGATTCCCCTGATTCAGCCGCCGATCATGATGGCCCTCACCACCAAGACGGAACGCAATGTGGTGATGAAGCAGGACCGGGCGGTTTCACGGTCGACTCGCATTGTCTTCCCGATCGCCGTCACCATCGCCATTGTCCTTATTCTCCCGGCGGTGGCGCCTTTGATTGGCTGCCTGATGCTTGGCAACCTGTTCCGGGAATGCGGTGTCACGGCTAGGCTAAGCGACACCACCCAGAACGCCTTGATGAATATTGTCACTATCTTCCTGGCTACCACGGTCGGCGCCACTTCGATAGGGTTCCTCCCGGGAGAAAGCGGGCAAAACGTTGGGTTCCTTTCCCTGGAGACGGTAAAAATCATTATTCTCGGTCTTCTCGCTTTCTCTTTTTCCACGGTTGGCGGGGTGATATTCGGGAAGATCATGTACCGGATTACCGGTGGCAAGGTAAACCCCTTGATCGGCTCAGCGGGTGTGTCGGCAGTGCCGATGGCGGCCCGGGTGTCGCAATTGGTCGGGCAGAGAGCCAACCCCAGTAATTTCCTGTTGATGCACGCCATGGGTCCTAACGTGGCGGGTGTCATTGGTTCAGCGGTGGCGGCCGGTTTCCTGCTCTCGATGTTTGGCCGCTAGTTGAAGATAGAGAAGTTTAGGGAATCGCCATAAAATACCCCTTTTCTCCAGTTTTCACCAACCTGACCCTCTCCCCCTTCGGGGGAGAGGTTTTTCAGGAAATATGACTTGCCTTACGCTCACGGGTGGTGAGCCTTGCCTGGGTTTTAGGGCGAGTCCACGAGTAGACTTAGGTTTCTCCAAGGAGACACTAGGGGATGGAAACGAGCGAGTTGACAAGGGAAGTCAGCGATGTGGTGAACGCCTCTGCCCAATCCTGGGATTCCGGTGGCGGAGAATTGATTCACCGCATGCTGATTCTGGTAATCCAGATCGCGGTTATTATTTTTGCCGTCCGCATCGGTGGCGGCATTATGAAGCGGTTGAAATTACCCTCGGTTTTAGGTGAACTCTGTATGGGCATTGTGATTGGCCCTTACGTCCTTGGCGCGGTCGAACTACCCCGCATTGGTTTCCCCCAGGGTATTTTTCCCATCCAGGAAAATGGTTTTCCCGTATCGAACGAGCTTTATGGCCTTTCCATCATCGCCAGTATAATTCTTCTTTTCATGGCTGGACTAGAGACTGATTTACGGCAGTTTCTCAAATACTCCATTGCTGGAACTTTTGTCGGTATCGGCGGGGTGGTGGTTTCCTTTGTGGCTGGCGACTGGGTAGCCAGCGTCTGGGGAGCGGAGGGAGGACTGGATTTTTTTAGTCCCGCCTGCCTATTCCTCGGCTCACTCTGCACCGCCACTTCGGTTGGCATCACCGCCCGCATTCTTTCTGACAAAAAGAAGATGGACAGCCCCGAGGGGGTGACCATCCTCGCCGCCGCCATTATTGACGATGTGTTAGGCATAATCTGCCTTGCCATCACCATAAGCCTGGTCGATATCCTTAACGCCGGCTCGGGTAATACACTGCCTTGGGGCGACATTGGCTGGGTGGCTTTCCGGACCATCCTGGTGTGTTTGATATTCACCCTCTGCGGCTTGGTTTTTGCCTCCTATATCAGCCGTTTTCTGAAATTGTTCAAAAACCCCACTTTCTTCACCACCCTGGCTTTGGGGCTGGCTTTTTTCTCCGCCGCCATCTTCGAAATGTCGGGTCTGGCCATGATTATCGGCGCTTATGTGGCTGGCCTAACCCTCTCCAAGACTGATATAACCCATGTGGTGCAAGAGCGTCTGCACGGCTTATACGAGTTTTTTGTCCCCCTGTTCTTCGCTGTCATGGGGATGCTGGTGGATGTCAACCGCATCACCAAGCCCGAGGTTTTGAAGGTTGGCCTGATCTACGCGTTTTTTGCCGTGGTGGCCAAGGTCGTTGGCTGCGCTTTCCCCGCTATGTTCCTCCGCTTTAACCTGGTGGGCGCCTTCCGTATTGGCGCCGGGATGGTGCCTAGGGGCGAGGTGGCCTTGATAATCGCCGGAATCGGCATGTCGGCTAACATTCTTAACCCCGAGCTTTTCGGGGCGGCCATTATTATGACCCTACTAACCACCATGGTGGCTCCCCCCATTTTTTCCCTGGCCCTGGGTATTCGGGGCAAGGGGGTGACCCGCGACAAATCCACTGACGACTACCAGATCCTGCAATTTCCCTTCTCCACCCCGGTGGTGGCGGACGCCGCTAGCGGCAATGTGCTTAGCGCCTTTCATACTGAAGGCTTCTTTGTCTCGCTCCTGGACGCCCCTAGCCACCTTTATTCACTCCGGAAAGACGACATCGCCTTCTCGGTGTGGCGCGAGGACGACCGGCTGGTTTTCTCCACTAACCGCCGCGACATCACCTTTATCCATACTGTGGTTTACGAGGCCCTGGTAGACCTGCACCAAGACCTGGACCGCCTCCGGGACTTGGCCAAACCCAAGGAATACCGGCGTACCCTCCGGTCAGTCACTAGTGTCCGGGCCTTGCCTCTACGCCAGCGCCGGGAGATACTTATTCCTGAAGCGGTTATTATGCGCCTCAATTCCCAGGATAAGGAGGAGGCTATACGCGAACTCCTGCAGAACCTGGTCTGGCGGCGGGAAAACGAGATCAGCGATATCGACGAGATTTTCTCCGCCATTATGGACCGCGAGTCAGTCGCCCCCACTGAACTGGAGTATGGGGTGGCCTTGCCCCATGGACGTAGCGACAATGTGCAGCATGTCATGGCGGCGGTGGGAATCTGTCCCGCCGGCATGAACCTCAAGTGCCTGGACGGTTCGCCAGCCCGGCTGATGATCCTGGTGGTGTCACCCAAAAACACTTCCGGTCCGCATCTGCAGTTTTTGGCCAGTGTCACCGGGTCCCTGCGGACCCAGGAAAAGGTAGACCGTATCGTGAGTTCCAATTCCCCTAACGAAGTGGTGAAGCTTTTGATTGGCGGGCAGGACCAGTCGATTGTCAAACGGCTTTTTGACTAAACGCCTCGCCAGGGGTAGGGGAAAGAAAGGAAAGGCGGTCTTGTTGCATGGAGGACGTCCAGGCCAAGTTTGACGACCGCGATCTACCTATTGATTTGGTTGGCGTCAAGGGCCTTCGCTATCCAGTGACGGTCCGGGACAAGGCTAGGCAACGCCAGAGCACTATCGCGGAACTCTCCCTGTCGGTGGGACTGCCTAAGCATTACCGTGGCACCCATATGAGCCGTTTTGTCGAGGTGATTCATGAGCACCGGGCCCAGGTGGACATGGAAACCCTGCCTTCCATTGTCGCTACCTTACGAGAACGCCTGGAGGCGAAGCGGGCACGCCTGGAGATGAGCTTCCCTTATTTTATTGAGCGCTTGGCCCCGGTGTCCCGCTTGCCATCCCTCATGTCTTACCAATGCCGCTATGTGGCGGAGGAGACTGACGCCGGGAACGATTTCGTGGTGGCGGCCCAGATACCTATTACTACCCTCTGTCCTTGTAGCAAGGCCATTTCCGACTATGGCGCCCACAACCAGCGGGGTTATGTCGAGATCGCCATTCGCGCCACCCGTCAACCCGGCGGACTTCCCTCCATGGTGTGGATAGAGGAGCTGGTGGAGATTGGCGAGCGTTCCGGTTCAGCTCCGATATATCCCTTGTTGAAGCGCGAAGACGAACGCGAGCTTACCATGCGGGCTTATGACCATCCCGCTTTTGTCGAGGATGTGGTGCGTCACGCGGTGGGGGAACTGCGGCAGGATCAAAGGATCGACTGGCTGGAAGTGCGGGCGGAAACGGTCGAGAGTATCCATGACCATAACGCTTTCGCCATGATTT
Organism: Planctomycetota bacterium; assembly: GCA_031289115.1. Classification (GTDB taxonomy): domain Bacteria; phylum Planctomycetota; class SZUA-567; order SZUA-567; family SZUA-567; genus JAITQC01. Next base: position 4,309 of record JAITQC010000006.1, on the reverse strand, counting down.
CTGGCTGGCGTAACCGCCAGGCGAGTGGCGACAACCGGGATTGGCTTATAGCCGGGACGGGGAGGTAAGACTATGCCAGGACAGCCCAGACCTTTCCTCGGCATATATTTTAGTTGTTGCAATGTATATTCGCGTATCTATAAAAACGCGGCCGGGACCGCTTATGTGGGCTGGTGTCCCCGCTGCATGAAGCGGATTGAAGCCAAAGTGGGAAAGGGTGGAAGCGGTACAGACCAACGCTTCTTTATCGCCCGCTAACTTGAGCCCCTGCCTTTTTGACCCGTAAGCCAAGGTGATGCCGCATGCCGGATGTTTGGAAAATAAGTGGCAGTTCCCATAAGTGTTTTCATAGTGGGCAAGAGATACCGCCAGAAACACCGTTTTACTCGGCGCTTATCGAGAATGGCGCGGTTTTTGAACGCCGCGATTACAGCCTGGCGGCCTGGGCGGAGGTGGAGAAAAGCCTTTTTTTCTCCTTCTGGAAAAGCCGGGGCTGGAGTCACAAAAACAAACCGAACAACAACATCCCCCTTATCGACTACCCCCGTCTCTTGGCTTTCTACGATGAATTGGCTGGTTCGGAGGAAAGGCACCGCCGCCTTTTCCGCTATGTGGTGGGGCTTATACTTTCCCGTAAGCGCATTCTCCGGCTGGAGACGGTGCGTAAAACCCCGGCTGGCGACTGTCTGGAGGTTTATGACCGGCGTAGCCGGGAAACAACGCTCTTAAACGCCCCGGAGGCCAGCGCCGCGGAAATGCAGGCGGTTCAGGACCAACTGAATCTTCTTTTCGAATCCGGCGAGGAAGAGGTTGAATTGGTAGCCAGCCTCCCGGAGTAACGCGGGTTCGTTGGCGTCTTTGGCTCTGTCTTTTGTCTTGCCAGCCCGTGGTCCCCGGCCCGCCTCCCTCCGGCCTCTTCTTTTTAAACCAAGGGGCAGGGGGTCCAAAGGTGACTAATCCAACAAAAAAGGGCGCCCCGGCGGGGCGCCCTTAAGTTAAGGTGGGGGTTGGCTTATGAGGCCAGCTACTCTTCAATAATAACCCTGGCGCCGATCCGGATGAAGCTAAAGAGTTCTTCCACTTGGGAGTTTTGCAGACGCACACAGCCAGCGCTAGTATAGCCGGGGATGGAATCGGGGACAGTGGTGCCGTGTATTCCCAAACCCTGGATGTCCATCCCTTTTAGCGCCATCCAGCGGGTACCCAGGATGTTTTCCGGATGGTCGTTAGGAAGAAGTTGGCCATTAGTGGGGTTGGTCCAGGAGGGGTCGCGCTCCTTGGAGGTTACCTGGTAGCTGCCAGCCGGGGTTTTTATCCCTTCGCCAACGCAGGATTGGTATTCGCGCACCCAGCGACCGTCCAGGAACCAGGTGAGAGTAGGACCAAGGTCGGGGTCGCGGCTGTTTTTCCTGACCACGACACTTACATCGCCGACAATGACTTTTAAATCCATGCCAGCCCGGATGCGGTTAGGGTTAATGCCATTGATGCGGGCCAGGGACTCATAGTCCACCCGGTATTGGCCAGCAATGCTACCCAACAGCTCGCCATTTTCCACCCGGTGATAGCGGGCGAGTTCACTAGGGGCGGAACCGAAGAAAATAGCGTCATTGAGGCGCCCCAGGTTTTTCTTAACCACCGAGCGCACATCCGAGGCCAGGAAAGGCGCGTCGTCGGTGCCAAGGACCTGGGAATAGAGCTTCTGGATGTCATCCCAGTGCGACACCTGGGTGTTGGTGTTGCCGGCGAACTTACGGAAATAAGTGTCAGCCAGGGCCAGGGCGGAATAGCGACCCCCTTTGGCTTGGGGATATTTTCCCGCCGTTTCCTTCCAGCTTTTTTCCGCCAGGTCTTCATTTTTCAAGATGCGGGCGGCGTAGCCAAGACGATAACCCACATCGGCACTATCGTCAGGAGTCATAACCGGGTTTTTCGTCAGCTCCTGGAGTTTTTCCAGCGCCAGGGCCGGGTTTTCCCGGAGTAGCAAGTCGATATTTTTCAGTTGCGCCTTGATTTCCGAAAGAACAGGCGGTGCCGCTGCCTCAACGCTCCGGGCCGGAGCGGGGGCGGGAGGCGGGTTGTTCCGGGGCGGAGTAACCACGACCCGGGGGGCGGGTGGGGCGGGTAGGGACGGAGTGAAACCATTAATAGTCTCCCCCCTGTTTTCAGTCGCCACGAAGGCCTCGGTTGGACTGGGAGCGGCGGCCATAGGGAGGGAGAGAGCCGATTCGACCGGCAGAGGGGTGTTAGGCGGCGGGGTCGCTTCTCCGCTCGCGGTTTCCTCACTAGTGGTTTCCACCGGCGCTAACTCGAAATTCAGGGTTTGGTTGATCTGGTCAGTTAGCCAGGCGGGGGCGTAACTGGCCCAACTCTCCTGCAGTGTCTCTTTCCAGCGGTTGACATAGCCAAGTTGCCAGAGAGCGATGACGCTAGCGGCGCCAAGGACCAGAAGGGAGAAGCGGACAAATATTTTTCCCAAAGCCGACCCCTGCCGGCGGCGGGGCCGATTCATGTCTAACAGGATTTGCTGGTAATTCAGGGGCACAGTATTCTCCTCTCGCGGTTCCCGGGGTCGAGCGGCGTCGGGATGGTAGCACTTGACTACTCGGGACGGTGTCCCCGGTGGGGACTTTCACACCATCTAACTTTACCGCGAGGCGAAATTCCTTTTGTTAATTTCCGCTAATAAGCAAAAAAACTATTATTTCCCACCCGTTAAGGGGTTGTCGCCAGAAAGCGAGGTGGCTAACCTTGGCCATAATAGGCCTGGGGGCCATGTTTACGAAAATAGTGTTTATCCCGGATATGGCTGGGCAAGCGGTCGACCGCCGGGTTTACTAGACGCGTCTCTAAGGCCATAAAGGCAAGCTGTTCCAATACTTGGGCGTTGTCAGCCGCGGCCTGGGCAGTCCGCCCCCAAGTGAAGGGACCGTGCCATTGGAGAAGCGCCCCGGGGAATTCCAGCGGCTTTCGTTGGGCGAACTCCCGGATTATGGCTTTACCGGTGTTTTCCTCATAAGCGGCTTCCACTTCCTCCTTGGAGAGGGCGGGTACACAGGGGATGTCCCCTGGAGCGAAGTCGGCATGGGTGGTCCCCAGGCACGGCACAGCGACTCCAGCCTGGGCGAAGATAGTGGCGTAGGATGAATGGGTGTGACAAACACCGCCGATATCTGGCCAGGCCCGGTAAAGCTCCAGGTGGGTGGGAGTGTCGGAACTGGGTTTAAGTTTTCCTGACACCACCGAGCCGTCCAGGTTAACCACCACCATTTGTTCCGGGGTCAGGGTTTGGTAGGGGACGCCAGAGGGCTTGATAACTACCCGGCCTTCCTGGCGGTCGATGCCGCTGACATTGCCCCAGGTGGATATCACCAGGTTGTACCTGACTAGCAGGAGATTGGCTTCGTAGACTTCTTGCTTCAGTTGCTCAAGGTTCATTTTGGCTCCCTGGCGCTAAGGCGAAAGCGGGTGACGCTTGCTTGCCACCTTCTCACACCCACTCTATCTCACTACTCTTTGGCTCGGCTCCGGGTGTTTCCCAACCCAAACCATCCTGGGAAGGATTGGGCCAAGCTGGAAAGGGCGGGGCGGAGCGGTTTTTTCTACCGCGGACCCTGCTTTAACTATACAAATTATCTGGGCTAAATTAAACAAAATACTGGGGGAAAGCGACGGGGCGGTTTTTTTATCCCTGGAAAAACCCCGGCCAAATCTTACAATGAGAAAAATGCTGTTTTAGCGGTGAAATAATCGAATAACTGGTAGTTTTATCCGGAACGGACGCGATCGAGTGGTTTTCCCCAGGGGTCGGTTGAAACCGGCCGGTCAGTCGCGCCAGACCGTTTCAGACAAGGATGGGAAAAATGGACAAGGCAAAAGTGTATTTCGCTGATCTACGGGCCACGGGGGAGGAGAATATCCAGGCCAAGTTGACTCGGCTGGTGGAGACAGCCGGTATCGGGAAGATCGATTTTAAACGCAAGTACGTGGCGATCAAAATCCACTTCGGTGAACTGGGTAATCTGGCATTCCTGCGTCCCAACTACGCTAAAACTATTGTTGACGTGGTCAAGGGGCATGGCGGTATGCCTTTCCTCACCGACTGCAACACCCTTTACGTGGGAGGGCGTAAAAACGCCCTGGACCATCTTGATACCGCCTATACCAACGGGTTTTCCCCCTTTTCGACTGGCTGCCATATTCTCATAGCCGATGGCCTGAAGGGAACTGACGATGTCCTGGTGCCGGTGCGGGGCGGGGAGTTGGTGAAAGAGGCCAAGATTGGCCGGGCGGTCATGGACGCTGACAT
>JAITQC010000053.1 GCA_031289115.1 Planctomycetota bacterium | reverse complement strand
ACGCAATAGCTCCCTCTGGCTTCACCTCACCTGGCAAGAACCGCCCCCGTTTAAGTTTGTCGGGGATAACCTCATAATACTAGCCAGTAATGCTTCCACCTGGTTCTGGTAATAGAGTTGTGGAAAAGTCACGCCAACTTGATAGGGAAGGAGAGAAAATGGGTTATGCCGAGCTGGTAAACACCGTGATAGCGGAGAATCAAACCGTCCTGAAAAAAGTCGATCCCGAAGAACTCAATCGTTTCCTTGATGCCATAATGCAGGCGAAAACCATACAACTTTATGGCATGGGCCGGATGCAGCTTTCTGTGCGCGCCTTTGCCATGCGCCTGAAACACATGGGGTTTGACACCTATATTGTCTACGACACCACCACCCCCAGGATCGGCAAGGGCGATTTGCTGATTGGCCATTGCGCCGTCACCAATGTTGAGCTTAACGTTATCAAGTGCGCCAAGGAGGCGGGGGCGACCATAGCCCTCCTAACTGCCCATCCCGAAAACGAATGCGGAAAACTAGCTGACCTCTACGTCAGGATCCCGGGGCAAATTTTCGGTGGCCCCCTGGAAACCCCCTCGGTGCAACCGATGGCTTCGCTACTCGAACAAGCCCTTTTCCTTTTTGTCGACATCGTGGCCATGCTCCTTATTGAAAGGAAGCAGGTATCCATGGCGGAAATGCAGTTCCGCCACACCAATCTGGAGGGATTGCCGCAGGGATTCGCCTGACTTGCCACCTAAAAAAACTGACCCGGCTATTTGCCGCCGCGTTAGTCGATTTGTCTTTAGCCCTGGGAGATCTGCGAACGTAATGTCGACTCCCTCATTTAAAGGAGACCATGACTATGAAGGATGGAGAAATTGTCCAGATAGCGCATCTGGTGCGTAATCTCGACGCCACACTGGAGAAATACTGGAAGGATTTCGGCATGGGACCATGGGATCTCCATACCTATGGACCCCACAATGTGACTAACACGTTTTACCGGGGGAAACCCGCGACCCATACCTATCGGATCGCGGTTAAATGGTTTGGGCCGATCCAAATGGAGGTTATCCAGCCGCTCACCGGACGCAGTATCTACGATGAATTTCTGGAAACCAAGGGAGAGGGCCTGCATCATTACAAACTCTACTACGCCGACTGTGCCAAAGCGGTGGCCGACTACCAGAAGAAAGGCTACACCGTGGTCCAATCCGGCAATATCGGAGAGGACGAATTCTATTACCTTGACTCGGAAAAGAACCTTCCCGGAGCGATACTTGAGCTAGGTAACGCCGGGTCAATACCTCCGCCCGAAAAGCATTACCCCTAGTTTGTGGAGCGCCTGCCTAATGGCTGACGCTGTTACCAGTGAAGTGTCTTGTCTTTTTTAGGAGATTAGCAATGCGTAAACTGTTCTTGTTCGCCGCCGTTCTGGTGGTTTTCGGCGCCACCTGTCTCCAGGCTGCCGAAAAGTACACCATGATCTCGGTTCCCAAAATCCGCTCGCCATGGTTCAATGATCTTGAGGTTGGTATCCTCAAGGCCAAGGTCGACTTCGGCATCAAGGAAGTGTACCAACAGGCGCCCGCTTCCGCTGACGAAGCCCAGCAGGTCAGAATCATCGAGGACGCTATTAGCCAAGGCGTCAACACCATCATGGTAGTCCCCAACGACGCCAATTCCTGCGTCCCCACCTTCACCCGCGCCCGTCAGCAGGGCATTGCCGTTCTTACCCACGAGTCACCCAACCAGCCCGAAGCCGACTATGATGTTGAAATGATTGACAACGTCAAGTTTGGTGAACACGCCATAGACACCCTGGTGAAAGACATCGGCAGCGATAACGCCGAATACGTCATTTTTGTCGGCTCCCTCACCGTTCCTGCCCACAATATCTGGGCCGACGCGGCTATCGCCCACGCCAAAGTCAAATATCCCAATTTGAAACTGGTGGCTGACCGCTTCCCGGTTTCCGAAGACCGTAACGCCGCCCGCCAGCAAACGCTGGAACTCCTCATGACCTATCCCAATCTGAAAGGTGTTCTCGCTTTTGGTAGCCAAGGAGCCCCCGGCGCCGCCCAGGCTCTGCGGGAAAAGAACATTATTAACAATATCGCCGTTATCGGCACCACCTCCCCCAACGAAGCCGCCTCTTTCCTGAAGGACGGTTCCATGAATCACTCGGTCCTCTGGAGCCCAGGAGAAGCTGGCCGGGCCATGGTCTACCTTGCCAAGTTGATCCTGGACGGTGAACGCGCCAAGATAAAACAGGGTCTGGATATCCCCGGACTTGGTGTTCCCACTATCTCGGGAAACATTATCCTTTTCGATCGGCCGCTCACTGTTGACGGGACCAACTACTCCCAGTACGATTTCTAAAGTCTTAAGACTGTCTGGCCGTTCCGTTCTTGCGGACGGAACGGCCTTTTTTGTCAGGCTGCCTATGAATTTCATAAACGCAAAAAACATCAGCAAAGACTTTGGCGGCGTCCATGCCCTTAAAGGGGTGTACTTTACTGTCCGCCAAGGCGAAATCATGGGCCTGGTGGGCCAGAACGGCTGCGGCAAATCCACTCTTATAAAGACCTTGGCCGGTGTCTGGCGACCGGATGGCGGCACCCTGGAAATAGCTGGCCAAAAAGTGGAAAACCCCTCCCCCTTTATCGCTATTAAACTTGGGGTCAGTGTTATCTACCAGGACCTCTCGCTCTTCCCCAATCTTTCGGTTCTAGAAAACATCTGCCTTGGGCCCATTATTGGCGACAATAGCTTACTTTCCCGCATCTCTCTCTACCGCGGCAAAGCCATGGAAATACTGGCGCGTCTGGGGATTGACATCAATCCCGACGATTTGGTGGAAGATCTTCCCATAGCCAAGCAGCAACTGGTCGCCATCGCCCGCGCCCTCGCCAATGATTCGCGCTTGCTTATACTTGATGAACCAACCACCGCCCTCACTCGCCGGGAAATCATCCAGCTCTTCAGCCTCCTTTCCAACCTGAAGAAAGGCGGCATCTCCTTTGTTTTCATAAGCCACAAGCTTGGTGAAATTCTGGAGATCTGCGACCGGGTTACCGTAATGCGGGATGGCTCAATCATCGGGACAGAAGAGGCTGCCAGTCTTAACATTTCCCAAATCGAGGGAATGATGCTGGGGCACGCCTTGGCTCTCCAGAAAAAAACCGCCTTTCGCTCTGGGAAAGAGGTGGTATTGTCAGTGGAGCACCTCAGCAAGAAAAACCACTTTCTTGACGTCTCCTTCGCCCTCCACGCCGGTGAAGTACTGGGCCTCTCCGGACTCCTCGGGTCTGGACGCACCGAACTCGCCTCCGCCATTTTCGGTATCTCCCCGGCTGACAGCGGAAAAATTCTTATTCGGGGAAAGGAAGTCAGGATCGCCTCGGTCGGCAACGCGATCCACTATGGGATAGCCTATGTGCCAGAGGATCGTCTGACCCAGGGATTGGTCATGCCCCACAGCATCAGCAACAACATTGTTATCGCCACCCTGGAGCAATACCTTGGTCGCCTGGCACTCCTCAGCTTCCAAAAAATAGGCCTAACGGTCAAAAACTGGATCAGCAAGCTTGACATCAAAACCGATGACGCCCGCAAAGCCGCTTCCACCCTTTCCGGCGGCAATCAGCAAAAAATAGTTATCGCCAAATGGTTGGCCATGAATCCCGCCGTCCTTATCATGGACGGCCCTACCGTTGGTATTGACGTTGGCGCTAAACGGGCCATTTACGACACTATCCAAACAAACGCCGCCCAGGGCATGGCTGTCATTGTCATCTCGGACGACATCCCCGAGCTTCTCGCCAACTGTGACCGTATCCTAATAATGCACGGGGGTCGTTTAACAGTGGAAATGCCGACTTCCGAAGCCGATGAGGAAAGTCTGCAGCGTAGCATGGAAATACGGTCCGGAGCCTAAATCATGGCAGGAAACAGTATTCTCAAACACCGCGAGGCGGTCCTAGCCGCCCTGGTAGTGGTTCTCGCCCTGGGAACCAGCCTCATCAACCCGAATTTCCTTACCTTGGAAAACATAACCGATCTCCTGAAGGCCAACACCGTATCGGGAATCTTCTCCCTCGGTGTCCTGATGGTCATCGTTTCCGGCGGTTTCGACGTCTCCTTCACTGCCATAGCCCAGGTGACCCAATATGCGATAGTGTTACTTATGCTGGAGCGTACGGAAGGTAACATTTATCTGGCTATCCTGGCGGCGGTCTTTTTCGGTATAGTCCTAGGCCTAATAAACGGCGCTATCATACATTACTATAACATGCCGGCCATTATCGTCACTATCGCCACCCAGAGCCTTTACTACGGAATCATGTATGTGGTGACCCGGGGTCGGCAAATTAATGACATCCCCTCCTTTTTTTGGTCTTTCTCAAACGCCAAGGTGGTGGAATTCACTTCCCCAGCCGGTGGGACCTATGGCCTAAGCCTCATCACCGCCTTATGGTTTATCCTGGCGGTAATCCTCTACGTATTTCTACGGCACAGCAAACTCGGCCGGAGCATTTACGCCGTGGGCGGGAGCCGAATCTCGGCGGAACGGATAGGCTTCAACCTGGCCCATACCACTCTCTTCGTCTACGCGGCGATGGGAGCCTTGGCTGGTCTAGCCGGAGTGGTGCATGTCTCCATCGTCCAGTCGGTGATTCCCAGTTCCATCGTTGGCAGTGAACTACAGGTTATCGCCGCGGTGGTCCTGGGTGGAGCTTCGGTAACTGGCGGCAAGGGCACGGTACTCGGGGCGTTTCTTGGCGTCCTTCTCCTGGCTATTCTCTCAAACAGTCTCACCCTGCTACGAATATCATCTTACTATTCCAATGTTTTCACCGGCCTGATCATCCTAATCAGCGTCACTGCCAACGCGATTCAAGTTCAGCGGCAGCGTCGCCAGAGGGTAAGGGTGCAAATTGACAAGGCATGAATCGACATGAACAAATTATACGCCTTACTCGCCCGGCATAACGCCTCGCTTTATTTGACTATGCTGGCGGTATTTGCCTTGATGGCCTATATCAATGGCGACAAATTCCTCTCGGCCTACAACATTGGTTCGATGGCTTATCAATTGCCGATTATCGGCCTCCTTTCCGTGGGAATGATGATTTCGATGCTTACTGGCGGCATCAATCTCTCCATTATCGCCAACGCCAACCTCAACGGGATCATAATCTGGCAGGTTCTGGAATTCCTCACCGGACCGGGGCGCATGAAGGAAGCCGGAACTACTGCTATCGTCATAGCCATCCTGGCGGGTTTTATGGTGAGTGGCTTGGTAGGGCTGATAAACGGCTTCCTGATCGCTGTTTTTGAAATACCGGATATCCTAGTCACTCTGGGAACCATGACTCTGATTGGCGGTCTTAATATTGTCATCACTCGCGGTTATACCATAACCGGCTTTCCCGCCTCCCTCAACTGGATCGGTAATGGCCAGATCTACTCGATCCCCGTTCCCATACTCCTTTTTCTTTTGGCAGTCATAATTACCAGCGTCATTCTCTACCGCACCCGTTTTGGTTTTTCCCTCTATATGATGGGAGCCAATGCCACCGCCGCCCGCTATTCCGGCGTCAACCTCACCCGGGTTATTGTCGCGCAGTACATTCTCTCCGCCTGCTTCGCCTCCTTAACCTCGCTGGTAATGATTGGTCAACTTAACTCCATCAAGTCCAACTACGCCGAGTCTTACCTATTGGTGGCGGTCCTGGCCAGTTTTCTCGGTGGCGTCGATCCCTTGGGAGGATTTGGCCGTATCGGTGGGGTTCTAGCGGCCACGGTGATTCTGCAGATAATTTCCAGCGGCCTTAATCTCATGCGAATGGATCCCTTCATGATCACCGCCATGTGGGGCGCCATAATCATTATTATCATTTTCGCCAAAGCCCTGACCGGCGTTATCAAGCGACACTGGCAACCCACCAGCCAGTCAGGCAAATAGGATGGAACCAAGGCGCGGCAGCTAAATTTGGCAATTCCGCCAATTAAACCGGGGTTTTTAACAGCCCACTTGACATCTATATAAAACGAGAAATACTATTCATTTCGGAAATTGCCAACTGGCTCCGTTTTTTCGCAGCCACAGAAGAAGAGACGTTTGAAATGTTAGCTCGAACTAGTCCGACTACGGCCGAAGCCTGGGGCGTCAGCAAAAAATTGAGCGCCGAAGAAGCAGCCCGTATGCGTTCTCAAGCCCGCCATAAAGCCCGCAGGGATTATAACTCTGCGATATACGGCGCACACGAGGAAGTCGCACAGAATCTTCTGCGCGAAAAAAAGCCGGTTGAGTTTGTCGCCAAAGTCACCTGCCTACCTCTTGAGGAAGTAAAGCGGCTTGCCGCCAGTCTTACCGACTAGGCGGATCAGCCGTTTTCCTGACGTTACCTTGGCGTAATTTTCGTCCTACTGTGTTTTCCGCGTCGGCGAAACAAAG
>JAITQC010000051.1 GCA_031289115.1 Planctomycetota bacterium | reverse complement strand
ATCCCCACCCTCGACAAGGCGGAAGCAGCTGGCGTGCCGGTAGTCATTTTTGATACCGACGCCGACTGGCCCAAGAAAAAAGCCTATGTCGGTGCCAAAAACTACGATGGCGGTGTTTTGGCTGGCGAATACATTGTGAAAAACCTCCCCAACGGCGGCGAAGTCGGCCTCATCACTGGCGTCATGGGTCACCAGACCCATATCGACCGGGTACAGGGCGCCATTGACCAGATTAAGCCTGTATCGAAAATCAAGATTGTCTCGCAGCAGCCCGCCAATTCCGAACGCGCCCTTGGCATGACGGTCATGGAAAACATGCTCACCACCTACCCCAACATGGCCTTCCTCTTCGCCACCAACGATGAGATGGCTCTTGGCGCCTCCCAAGCCGCCCAGGCGGAAGGTTCCAAAGTCAAGATTATCGGTTTCGACGGCACTTCGGAAGCGCGCCAGGCCATCCGTGACGGTATCATGGTCGGCTCGATTGACGGCAACGCCTTTGGCTTAGGTTATGATAGCGCCAAGTCTGGTTATACCGTGGCCAAGGGTGGCACCCTGCCCCCCATCGTCCCGGTCAAGCTCATCCTCATCACCCCGGAAACTGTTAATTAGTTAGCGACTAGCTCTATTAAGTTTGTTCATGACATCACTTGAGGTCGGGCGGCTTCCCGGCAAGAAGCCGCCCGACTAGTTGCTCGCCCAGGAGAACGCAATGCTTTTTGGTATCAATGGCGCCACCACCCAGAAATGCTCACTTACGGAAGACATTGTCATCGCCGGAAAGGCCGGCTACGCCTTAGTAGAACTCCGCAAGGACAAGATGGAGTCATACCTTGCGAAAAACACCTTCACCGACCTAATTAATCTTTTACGCAACAACCGGGTGCGTCCCTTTACCATCAACGCCATCGGCATGTCGACTATGCAAAACCCGGCTGGCGAGGCCAAAGTACTGAAAATGACCGAGGATTTCGCCAAAAGCGCCGCCTCCATCGCCTGTCCGTGGATAGTGGCCTGTCCCGGCGGCAAGACTCCCAAGACCAGTTGGGACGAGATAATAGTCAAATCAGCCAAGACCTTCGGCAAAATGGCCGATATCGCCTGGAAATACCGGATCAACCTTTCATTCGAGTTCCTGGGCTTCGCCTGGAGCTCAGTACAGACCGTTTCCGAAGCCTGGGCGGTGGTGCAGGCGGCCAATCGCGGCAACACCGGCATTACTCTGGACGCGGCGCATTTCTATTCCGGTAACTCGAGTTTGGCGGAGATTTCCACTCTGCCCCGGGAGGCTATCGCCGTATTCCATGTGAACGACCTGGTTAACAAACCCAAGGCCAAGATCGGCGATTACGACCGGGTTATGCCAGGTGACGGGGTAATACCCCTGAAAAGCATTGTCACCGAGCTAAATCGCATCGGTTTTGACGGTGTGGCGTCGCTGGAAATATTCAATCACGACTTCAATAAAAAAGATCCGCTGCTCATCGCCCAAACTGGACTAAAGAAAATGAAAGCGGTGGTCAAATAGTTTTTGCCGCAGATTTACCGGTGGGGTTGGAATTATCCCCAACCGCCAGCGGCGACCTGTCAAGCCCATGGAGACTACTCATGACTGAGCATTCCGAAACGTTACTTCTCCGCATGCGGGGAATAGTGAAGAAATTTCCAGGAACCCTGGCCTTGGACAAGGTAGATTTCGACCTCCGGGCGGGTGAGGTCCATGTTCTCCTGGGAGAAAACGGGGCTGGCAAGTCTACCCTGATGAAGATCCTTTCCGGCGCCTATGTCAAGGATGGGGGTGAGATATGGATAGACGGCAAGGAGGTGGAGCTCGGCTATCCGGCGGCGGGACAAGAAAACGGCATTGGCATCATCTATCAGGAACTAAGCCAAGTTCCCCAGTTGACGGTGGCGGAAAACATTTTCCTGGGTCGGGAAAAAATGCGCAAAGGAGTGCCGCTGATTGATTGGCCTTGCCTGTTTACCGAGGCGGAAAAGCTTCTGAAAGAAATCGACGCCGATTTTAGTGTGAAAATGCCGGTCAGAAATCTCAGTGTCGCCCGGAAGCAAATGATTGAGATTGCCAAGGCTCTTTCCATGAACGCCCGGATAATCGTCATGGACGAGCCCACTTCGTCCCTCACTCCCCACGAAGTCGAAAGGCTGTTTGGCATTATCCGCAAACTGAAAACCAAAGGGGTAGGTGTCATCTTCATTTCCCATCACCTGGACGAGGTGAATAAGATTGGCGACCGCGCCACCATTCTCCGGGATGGCTGTTATGTCAAAACCGTTGACGTCGCCACATCCAACGTGGGTATGTATATCGAACTAATGGTGGGAAGGACCTTGGAAACCAAGTTTCCCAAAATCAAGGCTACCCAGGGCAAGGAAATGCTCCGGGTGGAGAATTTGACCGCCATCCCTGACGTCAACAATGTGTCCCTGTCGGTGCGGCAAGGTGAAGTCCTGGGGTTGGCCGGACTGGTCGGAGCCGGACGCACCGAACTTTGCCGGCTGATCTTTGGCGCTGATCCGCGTGACAGCGGAAAGATATTTATCGATGGCCAGGAGGTACGCATAAACTCCCCGGAAGACGCCATCCGTAACGGCATCGGTTTTCTTACCGAAAACCGCAAGGAAGAAGGATTGGTCCTCCATCTTTCCATAACCCGCAACATTTCCCTACCCATACTCGGGTCACTACGCCGGGAGGGTATATTTAAGATGATAAGAATCATCGACCATGCCCGTGACCAGGCCATCGCCGAGGAGTATTTCAAAAAACTGAATATCCGGGCTCCCAGTGTGCGCAAGAAATCTGGTGAATTGTCCGGCGGCAACCAGCAAAAAGTGGTCTTCGCCAAATGGATAGCCTCACAATCGAAAATACTCATCATTGACGAACCCACCCGGGGTATCGATGTTGGCGCCAAAATGGAAATCTACAATCTTATCAACAAACTGGCGTCGGAAGGGGTGGCTATCATCATGGTATCGTCCGAACTCCCGGAACTCCTGGGGATGGCGGACCGGATTATGGTCATGTGCAAGGGAAGAGTGACGGGAGAGCTTACCGATCCTGTCACTTTCACCCAGGAGGAGGTAATGAAGTACGCGGTCAAATTTGGCAACACCCAGTTAGTCCAGGCGGTTTGAACCGGGTTAACCACGCTGCTTGCAACGCAAGCCGGGAAAACCCGACCTATTGGCTGAATTTCACCCAACACCTTATGTTTACCCAAGAAAGGACGTTATGTCAGACACTATTAATATCGGCGTAATCGGCACCGGCCGTATCGGCAAAGTTCACATCAACACCTTCAGTAACCTCATTCCCGGAGCCAGGGTGGGAGCCATAGCCGACATTTCCCTCAAATCCGCCCAGGCGGTCGCCAAGGAACACGGTATTGCCAAGGTCTACTCCGATCCTGGAGAAATACTGAGTGACAAAAGCATCAACGCGGTGGCGATATGCTCTTCCACTGACACCCACGCCAAGTTGATCGAGGCGGCGGCCAAGGCTGGCAAGCATGTCTTCTGTGAAAAACCAATCGCCCTGGAACTGGCGAAAATCGACCAGGCCCTGGCGGCGGTAAAGAAAAACAAAGTAACCCTCATGGTCGGTTTCAACCGCCGCTATGACATCGGCAACGCCCGGGTGCGCCAGGCGGTGCTCAAGGGTGAAATCGGTAAACCCGAGCTTTGCCTGGTCAGTAGCCGCGACCCCGGCACCCCCCCGCTTGACTATGTGAAGGTGTCGGGTGGTCTTTTCCTCGACATGATGATCCACGACTTCGATCTGGTTCGCTTCCTGCTTGACGACGACCCGGTGGAAATATTCGCCTACGCTGACTGCCTGGTTGACCCCAAGATTGGCAAGCTTGGCGATGTCGACACCGCCATTGTCAGTATCCGTTTCAAGAAAGGAGCGATCGGCCACATCGACAACAGCCGGCGCGCCACCTATGGTTACGACCAGCGGGCGGAAGTTCTTGGTTCCAAGGGCATGATCAAGACCACCAATCTCCACGAGAACAACACTGTCATGGCCGTGAAAGAAGGTTACAGCCAGCCGCCCATCCTCAACTTTTTCATGGACCGCTATATCCCGGCTTACCAGGATGAGGCGCGCACCTTTGTCAAGTGCATAAAAGAGGGCAAACCCTCCCCCTGCAGCGGCGCAGACGGCCGCCTGTCGGTGGTGATGGGATTCGCCGCCATGAAGTCACTGAAGGAAGGTCGTTCGGTAAAAATAAGCGAAATCAAGTGATTGTCGCCGTTCCAAGCTTTGCCACCCTGCGCCATAAAATTTATCCCAGGAAGGATAGACCATGAAGTACAACTCGCCGCTACACCAGACAGTCATGACCACGCCTACCCAGTTCTGGAACGACTCCTGCTCTATTGAAGAGCTGAAATACGCCATTGAGCACGGAGCGGTGGGCGCCACCACCAATCCGGTTATCGTGGTGGACGTTTTGAAAAAGGAATTGCCCCTCTGGAAAGACCGTATCGAGCAATTGATTAAAACCATGGACACCGCCACCGAGGACGAGATAGCCTGGAAACTTATCGAGGAGATGGCGGTCAAGGGGGCGGAACTCCTCCTTCCCATCTTCAATAAGGAAAAAGGCAAGAAAGGCCGGCTGTCTATCCAAACCAACGCCAAATACTACCGTAACGCCCAGGCCATGGCCGACCAGGCCACCTATTTTGCCACCCTCGCCCCCAATATGCAGGTCAAGATGCCGGTGACCGCCGCCGGAGTGGCGGCGGTGGAGGAAGCCACCTACCGGGGAGTCAGCATCAACGCCACAGTCAGCTTCACCGTTCCGCAAGTACTGGCGGTAGCGGAGGCGGTGGAACGTGGCCTCACCCGGCGGAAAAAAGAAGGCAAGGATGTTTCCCAGATGTCGCCGGTGTGTACTATGATGGTGGGAAGGCTTGACGATTACCTTAAAGTGGTGATTGACAAGGAGAAAATCGCCATTGATCCCGGCTACCTGGAATGGGCTGGAGTGGCCGCTTTCAAGCACGCTTACCAGATCTACCAGCAGAAAAAATACACCTGCAAACTCCTGTCCGCCGCCTATCGTAACGTCATGCAGTGGACCGAGTTTGTCGGGGGTGATGTTGTTCTCACCATCACCAGCAAGTGGCAGAAAGTTTTTAACGCCTCAGGGATAGACCCGCAGCCGCGCATGGATGTGCCGGTTGAGAAAAAAATCCTCGACGCTCTCCTCAAAATCAACGAGTTCCGCCGGGGTTATGAGGCAGACGGTTTGTCGGCGGCGGAATTCGCCGATTACGGCGCCACCCGGCGTACCCTCACTCAATTCCTCGGTGGCTACGCTTCCCTGTTGGAGATTATACGCGGCTTTATGGTTAAACCAGTCTAACGCCTACGCTCCGTTAATCTGGTTACTGGGTCTTTCTTATACCTCCCGTAAGTCTGTCTCCCGCGCCGCGCCAGGGTCAACCTGGCGTGGCGCTTTTTCTTAGTCTCCCAACGCTCACCAGTGGTTAAACAAAAGATGGCAACGCTACTCCCCCCCGCCCTATCCATTCCCGCCTAGATTTTCCTTCGCCTGGTTTAACAGTCACTTCACTCTTCTCGAGAGACTGGCTTATCCCGGGTGGGTTGGTAAAGCTCTGTCTTTGACAGGTAGCGCCACCACGCTATAATCCAGTTTGTCGCGCCCTCCCCATGCGGCGTCTGTCTCCCGAGTTAAATGCGGCTACGCTCCCCAACCCCCAAGCTAACGGAAAGGGACTATTTCCCATGTATCCCGTTCTTTTCGAGTTGCCGATTGGCGAGGGGTTTCCCCTTTTCAGTTTTCTCCTTTTCATAGTCCTTGGCATCATTGTCGCCTTATCCCTGGCGGGCCGGACCGCCAAGCGGCAGGGTATCCCGACTGATTCCGTCCTGGATATTGGACTTTTAGCCACTTTTGCTGGACTGGTGGGAGCGCGGATATTCTATCTTTACGTTGACCAGACAGCTGGCGATTTCGATCTGGTTTCAGAAGGATGGCTGGAAATTGGTAAAGGGGGGTTCTCCTTTTTTGGCGGACTTATCCTAGCTTTGCCCCTGACCTATGCCTACGCCCGCTTACGGCACCTGTCCTTTCTAACCCTGGCAGACATCTACGCTGCCCCCCTGGCTTTCGCCCTGGCGCTGGGCCGCCTTGGCTGTCTCCTGGCGGGTTGCTGCTTTGGCAGTCCGGCTTCGACCAGTTTCCCCCTGGGACTCAGGTTTCCCGAGGAATCCGATGCAATGAGCCGACAATGGATAGTGTTTAACGACCAGCCGGAAATCTGGGACGCCTTGGTGGAGGGTTTGGGTTTTCCGCCCGGGACTGAACCGGAACTGGCGGTCTACCCTGTCCAGGTGGTTGCTTTTCTCGCCCTTTTATTACTGGGGTTACTGCTTTACCGCCAGAGCGGCCGATTGGCGAAGACGCCGGGAAAGCTTTTCTCCCGCTTTATCCTGCTCTACGCCGCCGGACGCTTTCTCCTGGAGTTTTACCGCGATGACACGCCCCTAGCCGGAGCCTGGGGCGTCTTTCCCGGCCTCCATTCCGGGCAGTGGTTGTCTCTTGCCATTCTACTGTTGCTGGCCGGGGGGGTGCTTCTCTTCAGGCAGAATACCAACCCGGGAAAAACTTGATAACACGGCGTGCCAAATGCCGGTGTTTTACCAGACAATTCGGCCAAAACTAGGCGCGAATTAAAATTCTAAGTGTAACGCTCTTGTGGCTGACCTCTGTTTGATTCTTAGTCAAGCTCATGTCATTTTAACGCCTATTCCACTGCTAGCGACTTGGATATGTTGAGCGGACTGAACGAAATCTACGTTAAATTTTTCTCCTCCTAAGACAGCGGTCATAGTCAAGCGCGACTGCTATTACTGAGATAGGTGTGAAAAGTATGTTGTCCTTCGTAAAAGGCAATCTGTTTGATGGAGACACCGAGGCGATTGTCAATGCTGTCAACTGTGTCGGCGTAATGGGGCGCGGGATAGCTCTGCAAGCAAAGAAACGCTACCCAGATAATTTTGCGGCATACGCACAGGCGTGTAAGCGGAGCGAAGTGGTGCCGGGCAAAATGTTCGTGTTTGAAACTCGGCAACTCATTTTGCCTAAATATATCATCAATTTCCCAACAAAGCGCCATTGGCGCGACGCGAGTAGAATAGAGGATATAATCCTCGGTCTTGCCGACTTGCAAAAAGTGATTGGCGATTACAGCATCGGCTCAATAGCGATACCGGCGCTCGGCGCGGGTTTGGGCGGGCTTGACTGGCAAATTGTAAAGCGTGAGATTTCGGCGGCGATGAACGAGATTGGTAAGGTAAACGTCATTGTCTATGAACCCGGAGAAACTACCGAAGGAGTGAAGAACGTCAAAGTACCAATAATGACACCCGGTCGTGGCCGCACTGACATAGCCGATTAGACAGTATCGGAATAGCTTGCTCGACCCAGTGGTTACCCTGTTAGAGATTCTTTGACATCTTCCCCTCCCTAAAGTGAGCGGAAGATGTCAAAGAAGGTGAATACCAGAATAAGCGACAGAAACTCAACAAATCCTCATGGTGCGATTACATTCGGAGATCCCGAAGCAATGCTCTAAATCGGTTTGCCAGTGAAAAATGCAGGCAAAACTTTTGGAGTCGGACCCTTGGTATAAGGGCTTGGATTCTAAACTGGGGAACTTGGACTAACCCCAGTCAGGTGTAAAAATAAGCGCCGGGGAAAAGCTTTCCCTGGCGCTTAATAAATGACTGGCAGGTGAATCAATCCATAACCGACCGTGGTTTATTCCCAGGTTTTTTTTGGCCTGGGGAAGGGTCGGAAAACCCGGTTCAGGCGGTGGTGTCAGAGAGCGCCCCAAGGCCAGACCAAGCGCCACCCTGTTGCAAAAGCTTCGCAGCGTCTTCCGCGCTCAGGCTGTAGTTCTTCTGGGAATAGGTCTGGCTGGTAGAATAACTGACGTAGTTCTGCAGCGAGTCAAACAACTGCTGGTTTTTGTCCTCGCGATTGCGGTTCATGCCATATTTGACAAAATCGTCAATCCCGTTGAAGGTGAGTTCGTGGGTCTTGTCAATCCCCTCCTGCACTTTCTCCGGGAGGTTTGAACCAAGTTTACCCATGGCCTGGTCAAAACCCTTTTGGATAGCGCCACGCATGAGTTCGGCGAATTCGGCCCGGGACTCCTCGGTGTCGCCTTTTTCCTTGAAGCTCTTGCTGTTGGCGAAGAAGGAGGTGGAGAAGTCAAGGATCCGGTCGGCAGTCTTTTCCGGCGAGAAATAGTCTTTTAGCGAGTTCATCCAGTCTTCGCCAGTGGGCTGTTCCTTTTCAACTCCGAAGATGTCGGCGAGGCTGGCGTTTTTGTCAAGACCAGAGGCGGCTTTCACGTAATTCAGGTCAAACTTGAAAGCATAGGAGGTCTCGGTGACATCGTAACCGCCATTGGCGTTGGCGATCATCTGAATGGAATTATAGTTAAGCTCGTACTGGGCGTTTATGGAACCGGAGGTGGCGGAGTCAAGGGAGTTGAAGGCCGCGACCAGGTCTTTTTTAAAGTCGTTAAAGAGGGGCATGTCGTTAAGGAATTCGGGGAAGCCAAACTTGTCGAGGGAACCGGTAAGTCCCTGGCTTTCCGGGGTGGTCACCCCTTCCTGAACCTCGGGCGTGGTAACCGCCGATTTAGCAGGAAGATTACTCTGGCGCTGGGCTTCATCCGCCTCGATTTTCGCCATGATTTCCTTAAGTTCTTTCTGGCGCCGCTCCTCGGGGGAAAGGTTGCTGTCGGCGGTCTTGTCGCTTTTCGCCTCGCCCTCGGCCGTCGGTTTACCAGCGATGCTGTCCTGACGCGCCTTGACTTTCTTTATAAGATCGGCGGCTGTGTCGGCTTTCGTCGACTGACGGTTGTTGAATAAGTTGATGAATGAATTGTTATAGTCATTATTAATCATAACATACCTTCCTTTAAATAAAGTCGTTATGGCAAGGAACTTGCCCCTCCGGTTGGAACCCACCTTGGTTCCGGTTTTTCCCGGTGCAATCCATCTAACTTATTAGCGGACACCGTGACTGCTTCTTTAGTTTTATTTTTGCCTGAAATTGAAAACTCACTCCTCTAGGCGGTCTGGCGCTGCCGCAGGTGCACCAGAAGGAGGGCGGCGTCAGCCGGACTGACCCCGGAGATCCGCCGGGCCTGGTCCAGGTTTTCCGGCCTTAGGCGACTGAGTTTTTCCCTCGCCTCCCGGGAAAGACCGCTGATCCCGGCGTAGTCAAAGCTGTCTGGCAGGCGGTAGGCGCGGTGGCGCTCAAGTTCCCGCATCCGGGACAGGCTTTTGGCGATATAACCCTCGTATTTGCAGTCAACGCTTAGTTGTTCCCGCACCCGGGGGGTAATATCAGCCAAAGCGGGAAGGATACGGGTTATATCCTCCCAGGTCGTTTCCGGGCGTTTCAATATCTGCCAGAGGTCCTGCCCCACTGCCGAATGCCACGCCGCCAAGCGGAGGCGCCCCTGTTCCATCTCCCGCTTGAGCGCCGTGACCCGGGACAGGCGGTCCTCGCCCACTAGGCCAATAGCGGCCGCTTTCTCCGTCAGGCGTAGGTCGGCGTTGTCCTGGCGTAACGACAGCCGGTATTCAGAACGGCTGGTGAAAAGCCGGTAAGGCTCTTCGGTACCGAGAGTTGTCAGGTCATCGACCAGCACCCCGAGGTAGGCTTCGTGACGGCCAAGGACAAAGGGAGGACGCCCCTGCGCCAAAAGAGCGGCGTTAACTCCGGCTAGAAGTCCCTGGGCCGCCGCCTCCTCGTAACCTGAACTCCCGTTAAGTTGCCCAGCGGTGAAAAGACCCGCCACCTTTTTACTCTCCAGGGTGGCCTTAAGCTGGGTCGGCCTAACCGCGTCGTACTCGACAGCGTAGCCGTAGCGCACCACCCGCGCCTCTTCCATGCCCTTGACGCTACGAATCATCGCGTCCTGGGCTTCGGGAGGAATGGAGGTGGAAAATCCATTGAGGTAGGTCTCGTTGGAATTCCGGCCCTCTGGTTCGATAAAGAGGTGGTGCACCTTCTTTTCCGGAAAATAAGCCACCTTGGTTTCAATGTTGGGACAATAGCGCGGAGGAAGGCCAGCCACCGCGCCAGTTATGGCGGGGGCGCGGTCGAGTATTTTCCGCACCACGGCGATCGTTTCCGCGTTGGTCCAGGCGCCGTAACTAAGAAGCGGCGGCGGCGCTTCGGGAACCGGAAGAAAACTGAAGGGTTGGGGCGGACTGTCGCCCGGTTGCGGTTGTAGTCGAGAGTAGTCGAGGCTACGGCCATCAACCCGGGGGCAAGTGTCAGTACGCAGGCGGAACAGTTCGATACCCAGTTCCTCCAGCGAAGCGGAAAGCCAGGCCGCCGCCGGCTCACCGTTACGCCCTCCCTCCCAGGAACGTCCTCCCAGGTGAAGCCGGGCCCGGGAAAAAGTGCCAGCCGCCACTACCACCGCTTGGCAAGCAATGTCTTCCCCGAAGAAAGTCCGGACTCCCCTGACCCGTCCGTCTTCCACCACCAGCGCCACTGCCTGGTCCTGGCGGATACGGATGCCAGGGGTACGCTCAAGATAACTTTTCATCCAGTCCTGATAGGCCCAGCGGTCTATCTGAACCCGGGGACTACGCACCGCCAGTCCTCGGCTGGAGTTTAACATTTTAAACTGGGTGACGTTATGGTCGGCGGCTAAACCCATCGCCCCGCCCAAGGCATCGATTTCCCGGACCAATTGACCCTTGGCCACTCCGCCAACCGCCGGATTGCAGGAAATGTGGCCAATTTTATCCGGATTAATAACCAGCATGAGGGTGTCGGCGCCCAACCGGGCCGCCGCCAGAGCAGCTTCACAGCCGGCGTGCCCACCCCCGATAACCACCACCTCGGCTTGCAGGGTCATGTCGCGCCTTTATCCCGTGGGACACCGCCCACCGCTAAGCCACAGAGCACCGGGGGTAAAAAACAGCCTGGTCCAAAAAACCTCTGCCGTCAGCCAGCCAAGCCAGTTAAGCTCCGCCCGGCCTTCGGTCGGGATAACGGAAAGGCGAAAGCCAAAAGCAACCCGGGCAAAGCTTCCCTGGCGCCAAGGCGGTAGTGACTTAATAGTAACTCAACCTCTCCCAAACCAAGGGCGCGAGTGACCCAGGCCCGACAAAGTTAGTGGCGCTCTTTATACGATACAGCAGCCAGTACCGCTAAGGCCTAAGTTCTTCCCGAACAGGGAACAGGGGAAAGCAAAGTAACGCCTATTATACAGATTTACCTGGGGCATTTCAACCTTGGTCTAATTTACCAGAGGTTAGTTAACTACTCGCCAGTTAAAACCCTTAGCGGCAAACTTTCACCCGGGAGAGGTGGCGCTGCCACCCTTCCCGCTTGGACACCCAACCTATTCCCGAAAAGAAGACGAATTGCCTGGACAGGCAAAGCCAATTTAACCAACTCAGGAATTAAGCTCATAGATTTAAAAGGCCAGACCCTATAAATTTTACCGACCTTTTTCACTTTAAACCGATTTGCCACATTGTTTCAGAATCGGCCAAGGCAGGCGTTAGCGGAGAGTTTGTTGGCTTGGGGAGGGTTGCTAGCGGTCTTGGTGTTTTTATCCCATTAACGCGTTGGCAGGCTTACTTTCAGTCGCTCTATTTCTGTCTATTCAGGTAAAACCGAGCCTAGGGCTACGCCAATCCCCGAGTTGATTGACAGCCTCTCCCGCCTGAAGGTGGTGGATTCCTACAGCGATTCAACCCGGCATTGAGCCGGGTTGAATCGCTTCCGAGTGGGGGGTTCTGCTTCCCAACTTCAGCTCGGGGCTAAACTACGCCTCCGCTTCACAGGCTAAAACGCGGTGTCCCCGCGCCAATACAGCGAAAACAACAACAGCTACTCCACCTTAACCGCCACCAGGACGTCTACGCCATGCGCGCTATCCTTCCCCGCCATGAAGGGCGGAGTATTCTCTGTTTTACTCCACCTGTTCCAGGATCGGTGACTGGTAAATAGTTTCCCGGCTTGGCGAAGGGGGAAGCAGGGAATAGTCCCCTTCACCCAGGGTAACCAGTGCCGCTGGTGGGGAATAGTTACTGCCGTCCCAGAGGACATCACCCTCCGGAGTGGCGGTCAGTGTCGTCGTCCCGGCTGGAGCAACGCTGGTAGTGGTGGTGGCGGTAGCGGTGGTGAAGGGCGAGCGTTCGCCCGAAAGCTCCTCGGGAAGCGTCTCCCCTAGGGAAAGCAGGATTTCTCCCGCCTCTGTCGCCTCCTCCGTGCCGGGATAAAGCGCCACCACATCCCGCAGGATAAACACCGCCCCTTCCCGCGACTTGCGTAGTCGTACCAACCGGAGGTAATCTTTGGCCTGGCGTAACTTCAATTCGCGTTCGCGCTGGTTAGCCACCGCCACCGCCCGTTCCCGGCGTTCCCGGGCCTCAGGCGAAAGACTTTCCGTATGCCCCTCCACATCCTCCATCACCAGGTTGGCGTCGTTTCTGGCCGCTTCCGGGAGTCCGGTTGGCCACTCGCGGCGGTAAATGGTTTCGGCCAAGGACGACCTGGCCTGCAATGACTCTTCCGAATCGGGGTAGTATTCAATCAGGCGGCGATAGTGCCGGGCGGCGTCTTCCCAGTCGGAACGAAAACCGGCGGCGTCACCTTGACGCAGAAGCGCCAAGGGCGCCTCCGCGCCAATGGGGGCGTTATGGACCACCGCGGCGTATACTCTGGCCGCCGCCTGGTAGCCGTCCAATCCCCGACCAGCCACCCGCGCCTCGGTTATCGGCGAATTGCCATAGCGCCATAGGCGTTCGGCGACAAACATTTCCAGTTGCAGGCGACGCTCCACCTCGGCGGGAAGGAATTCGCGGGGGAAGGAGCGTTCCAGCGCCTCGAAAGAGCGCCACCAGTTCCCAAGGCGGTATTCGCAGCGCGCCACCCCGTACCAGGCCTCTTCCCGCGCCTCACCACCGGCGTCGGCCATGCCTATGATATCCAGGTAAGCCTGCCGGGATTTTTCCAACTGGGAGTAATAAGTGCTGTCGTCCCGGCGTTCCCGGGCCTCCAGAGCCGCTCCCTCGCTACCCTTGGCCAGGGCGAAGAAAGTGTCGGGCTGCCGGAAACCGGTGGGACTAGCTACTACCTGTCCCGGGTCATCCGCCAATTCGGGAAGAAGGACGCCAGGGATACTGGCATCCCCGGCTGGAAGTTCGAAATAATCGGGATTTGTCCCCGACTCGGGCGAAGGGGGAGGACCCCGCCGAACCAGCGCCGTGTCACCTTGCGACATCCCCGGTCCCGGGTCGAAGGTAGTGTTGTAAATTACAACCTCTGGTTCGCTGTAGGTGGCGTTTAAACTGGTTTCTGGGCTGTCTGCCAGCACCGCCACTGGCCGCAAGGCCTCAGCCACCGGATCGGGAAGTCCCGGGGTAGCGCCAGCGTTTTCCAGGAGCTCTGGCGGAGGCGGCAGGGGTTCGGGAAAATCTATTTGCTCGGCCGCCCTTAGGACACCGGTGTAACCCAGGCCCAGGGTCAACACTATCCCGGCCAGCTGAGCGCGTCTTGGCAGGCTGTATTTAGTCAATTTCTGTTCCCCCTGTATTATTTTTGTCCTCAACTCCTGGTGTGGCATAGGCTTGCCTGGCAACAGGCCGTTCGGAAAATGTCTCCGGGAACATTTGCAGCAGTGGTCCGGCGCTCACCAGGTTTTTTTCTACCATATATTGTGAATAATCGACCAAAAGCCGTCGCAAATCCCCTCTTTCCCGGAAAGGCAGGCGGTTTTCGTCATAATCCGCTCCTTTAACCGCGGCCTGGAGGGCGGAAAGGGACTCGCCACCGATCGGCCATATCCCCGTCCCCACCCGGTTTTCCGGCCGGGCGCGGCAGGCGGGACAGAGGATGCCGCCATGGCGGCTACTGAGGGCGTTTCCGTGACTGGCTGGGGGTTCTCCGCAACCCAGGCAACGCTCGAGTTCCAGAGCCCAGCCAAGGACAGCGAGAATGCGTAAAAGGCCAGCCCGGAGGATGCGATCCGCCAGGATAGTGCGTTCCGCCCGGTCAAGTCCGGAGGGGGGGGCCAGACGCGCCACGCTAGCCGCCTCCCCCGTTTCCGCCAGGAGACGCAGGGACAAGGCGAGCTCCTGGAATAGGTTAGCCTGAGGATCGCCAGGGCAGTTGGTGGCAAGAACCAGGTCAGCCAGGAAGCCGGCGGCGGCGAAGGCGGGCGGGAAAAACCTTAGGCCGGAGAAATCGTCGATATGCTGGGCGCCGAGGAGGAGGTCAAGGCCGGAATTCTGGCGCTCCAGGATATGCAGGCTAACCAATTGGTAATGGTCGACATGGCCAAAAAGTGGGCTTTTTTCCCTAAGGCAACCCTTGCTTAAAAAATCCACCCGCCCGTGTTCACTGGTACAAGCCGTAGCCACCAGGCTCGACTCGCTAAAGCGGTGGCAGCGTAAAATTATGGCATCGTCAATAAATTCCGGCATGCAAATCACCTTGCTTGGTTTGGTCGCGACGGTTGGGCTAGTTGGCCCGCCCCGGCTCTCCAGCGTCGGGAAACCCCTGCCAGCTGGCGGCGGTATTTACTCACTGGCACTGGTTGTTAGCGAGGAATCTGTCCCCACCAGCTTGCCTGTTTCAGTGGCTAAGTGGCGCCTAAGGCCCCACTTCACTCCCGGCGCTGTCCGGTAGCAGGTTAGCCAGAGCCTCCCCGCCCCAGGGCTCGACAAACTCTCGCCAATGTCCGGGTGGCAAGGAGCGGAAGAAAAGCTGGCTTTTAGCCACGGGATGGGTAAAGCCAAGACCGGAAGCGTGCAGCAGAATCGCCCGCCCTCCCGCCACCCGGACGGGACGAGCGGTTTTCCCCTGGGGACCATAGCGGAAATCCCCCAGGATAGTTAAACCCCGCCAAGCGAGTTGGGCACGTATCTGGTGTTTGACTCCAGTTTCCAGCCGGACCTGGAGAAGGGCCCGGTTCACCCCCGGCGCCTGGGCGAGGGTTTGGTAACTTAACCGCGCCTCCCGCGCTCCCGGACGTAAGTCCTTCACCACCCGCATGCCACTTTCGCTCTCCTGGAGGAAGTCGACCAGCCGCGCTTCCCGGCCCGGGTCGGACCGGGTCTCCACCAGGGCCAGATAGTATTTCTCCATTTCCCGGCGGCGGATAACCCCGCCCATGCGGGAGGCGGCCTTGTCAGTCTTGGCGAAAAGCACCAGACCGCTCACCGGCCGGTCCAGGCGGTGAAGAAGGGCGATATAGACCCGCCCCGGCTTGGCGTATTTTTCCCGCAACCATTCTCGGGCCATATCTACCAGGGACGGGTCGCCGCTGGCGTCGGGCTGGCTGGGAATTCCGGCGGGTTTGTCCACTAGAAGCAGGTGGTTATCCTCAAAAACAATCCGCACGGAAAATCCTTTGCCCTGACGGGAAAAATGGCGAACATAAAGGGCGGTGGCGATTTTGAAAGGGAGAACGGTGAAAAAAAGGCGTCAAGGAAAAGCCGGTTTTGCCTCCCAGGGGGCGAGCCGGGGCAACCACCCCTCCCCTCCCCTGGCGGAAAAACAGCGGATAACCCCTAACCGCCAGCATGGGTTTTCCCAGGGTGAACGTCCCTATGATTACAGTTTCTATGAAAGCGAGCCAGCCAGCCCCGAGTACATGGCCCGGCTTTTCACCCGCCACGACTTTAACCTCACCCCGCCGCAACTTGAGCTTTTCTGGCGTTTCTACCTCTTGTTACGCCAGCATAACGCTAGCCTGGACCTTACCCGTATTATGGGTATTGAGGCCACGGTGCTCAAGCATTTCGTTGATTCCGCCATCATAACCCGCTGGCTTGACCTGGCTGGACCAGTTTTGGACATCGGTAGCGGCCCGGGTTTTCCCGGGAT
The DNA here is from genome assembly GCA_031289115.1 of Planctomycetota bacterium. Lineage (GTDB taxonomy): Bacteria > Planctomycetota > SZUA-567 > SZUA-567 > SZUA-567 > JAITQC01. The sequence goes on along the minus strand of JAITQC010000051.1, from coordinate 3,351 downwards.
CCCCCTCGCCATCATGCGCCCAGATCTTGCCTTTATACTTGCTGAAAGCCGGGGAAAACGGGTGGGTTTCCTGGAGGAGGTGGTTAAGAGCCTGGAACTGGCCAACGTGGAATTATTCCCCCGCTCGGTGCGGGAGGATTCCCCTCTGGGGGTTGACTGCGGCCGTCCGGTCTTCGACATGGTTACCCGCGCCCTGGAAGACATGGGTAAAACCCTGCGCCGGGTAGTGCCTTTCGCAGCTCCGGGGGCAAGGATAGCGTTTCTAAAAGGTCCGGGGTCGGAAGCGGAGCTTAGCGCGACCCGGGAAGCCTTCGCCACCAGTTACAGCCTTAGCCTCGACCACTCCTATTGCCTGCCTGGTACTGACCAGCGTCGCCGCCTCCTGGTCTTCACCCGCCATTCCTGATTAACCCCTTAACGATACCACAGGTAATAGGAAAGAATGATCGCCGAGCTGGCGGTGGCGATTAGGGCTGCCATAATATCCAGGTAAAACCACCAGTTTTGTTTCCAGTTCACCATGGCGAACAGTTTGCCAAACCGGTCGGATTTGAGAAAGGCTTTGACCTGGGCGACAAAGTTCTGGCGCCAGGCGATCAGCCGCTCCTTTAGCGGTTTGGGGCCTTGGGCCAACATTTCCTTGGCCGCCGCCGCCTTTTCCGCCGCCACCTTGGTCGCTTCTTCGGCAGCCTTGTCCGCGGCGAGCAGGGCTTTCATCTCGTCGTCAAGACCGTCGTCCTTGAAACTGTCCAGATCGGTTATGTTGGCAAAGACATCCAGGGGGTTTATCGCCTCGACTTCCGGTTCTTCCGTCGCATCCGCATCTTCATTGTCATCTGTATCGTCAGTATCGTCTGGGGTGGCGGCAGCCACCGCTTTGGCCGCTGGCGGTTTACCGACAATCTTCTGGGCTGATTTGTTAGGATGGTTTTCCTCATCCTCACGGTCAGCTAGGTCGCTACCATAACCCCCGCCGTAGGATTCTTCCCCGTCCGACGCTTCTGCCTTAACCTCACCCCCTGCATGGTCCGTCTCTGGCGAATCCTCCGCTTTGGCGCCTTCCCCCGTTAAATCTTCCCCCGTGGCTTCATCCGTCGTGACGCCATCTTCCGTCACGTCTTCCCCGGTAGCATCCTCCGCCTTGAAGTCATCCTCCGCGCCGTCCTCCGCCGTGGCCGGGTCCCATTGCAGGCTGTTAGACACGCCCTTGACGGGCAAACCAGCCTGCAGCGAATCCGCCGCCATCAGGTCTTCCAGGGTCATGGCAAAATCGTCATCCACCTCCGGAGCCACGAGGGGGTCACGTTTGTCTTCACCTAGCCCAGCTTCCGGGGATGCGGGTTGGACATACAACCCGCTATTCGGGACAGGCGCATCCTCCCAGTTGAAAGAAGGGTGGTCTGACTCAGCTTTCTCCTCGCCTGACTGGCTAAAATCCAGGCCAACCAAATCGGCGGTGGACATTATCTGGGTAGCGCCGAAATTCTTGTCCAAGCCGGTTTTCTTTGCCTTTGGCGGGCCAAAATCCAGGCCAGCCAAATCGGAGGTGGACATTATCTGGGTGGCACCGAGGTCCATGGCTCCCGGGGGAGAATCCGCGACCTTGTTTCCCGTGTCTTCAAGAAGCGTGCGGATCTCATCAAAAATATTCTCCCCACTACCCCAGGCGGCCGGACTTTCCGGCTCGGTTGAGGCTGGAGTAGAAAACGGGGATGACATGATGGTGGTGGCGTCGGCGCCCAGGGATTCCGGTTTTTTCAGCTTGCCCGTGTCAGCGATGATATCGTTAAGGTTGGACAGCACTAAATTTTCCAAATCGCCGTCAGTCCTGACCTGGGTGGGTTTTTTCTTCACAACCGGCTTTTCTGATACACCGGTGGCGCTAGCCATCTCCATAAGTCCACCAAAGAAGTCGTTACTCATGATGGTGGTAGCGGCTTTCGCATCCTCCTCCGGTTCGAGGTTTAATTCCTTCGCCAGGTCTTCGGCGCTAGCCGGGGGAGCGGTTTTTACCTCGGTGGGTGAACCAGTCCGGGTCTTGCCGGAACGGGTCTTGCCAGTCCGGGTTTTAACCGGTCGGCGACTGGTCACCCTTTGGGCAGTAGAGCTCCCACCCTGCACCTGCATGTAGGAATCGATTTTGTCAGGACTCAGTACTGCCATCAGGTCGACATCGTCAGCGTCCAAGTCGTCAAGAAAAACGGTGGAGTCGCCTTCCGTGTCTTCCCAAACCGGGGGAGAGGAAGACCCGGGTTGATCCCCAGTAGTGTCCCCCTCCGTCATGGCGGACAAATCGCTACCGATATGGTCGAGACTAAGTATGTCGTCAGTGTCGTGGTCAGACCCGGGTTGGAAGTTAAAGCCAGACGACTCCTCGGCCTCGGGAAGGGTACCCTTATCCTGACTCTTCAGCGTTTCGCCTACCAAAGAAGGCATAAACGTCTGCATGTCATTCCAGAAGTCGTCGTTAAGGGAGTCAGCCGGCGCGTCGGGCGAGTACGCCCCGTCCCCGGCATCAGGGCCAGGATGCCCCGGGGGTGGGGTGGGAGAGCGGGGGGATTCCTCAACCTGACTCGGGGTGACGGGGGAGTTAAGGCTATCAGCGAAGCCAGCCTTTTCCAGTTCATCCAAAATACTGTCAAGATTGTCCAGGGCGAAATCAGGCGAGGTGGCGTCTCTCGACTCTTCGGCGTTAACGGTGAAAAAGCCTGTATCACCCTTCTGCGCGTTGGTTGAGAAAGCTGCCGGCTGGATGTCGCGGTTCTTCTCCGGAGGGGAGTCCCCGGCGAAGCGCCGGGTAGAGGTGGAATTGTAGCCCTGGCTAAGGTCAGCTATTTCCAAGTCGTCGGAAGCATCGTCTTCCGGCACCGGTTCAGTGGCGTCAGAATCTTCTTCCGCCTCCGAGTCGGGAGTGGCGGCTCTCTCTGTGCCGCGGTCCCGCCGAGGAGGAGAATCATTAGCGGGGAAGCGCCGGGTAGAGGTGGAACTGTAGCCTTGGCTAAGGTCAGCCACTTCCAGGTCGTCAGAATCTTCGTCTTCTAGAGCCGGTTCAGTTGCGTCAGAATCTTCCTCCGCCTCCGAGTCGGGGGTGGCGACTTTCTCAGTGTCACGTTCCCGCCGAGGAGGAGAATCACTAGCGGGGAAGCGCCGGGTAGAGGAACTGTACCCCTGGCTAAGGTCAGCCACTTCCAGGTCGTCAGAATCTTCGTCTTCTAGCTCTGGTTCAGTTGCGTCAGAATCTTCCTCCGCCTCCGAGTCGGGGGTGGCGACTTTCTCGGTGTCTCGCTCCCGCCGGGGGGGTGAATCCTTGGCCGGGAAGCGCCGAGTAGAAGAACTGTAACCTTGGCTAAG
>JAITQC010000202.1 GCA_031289115.1 Planctomycetota bacterium | reverse complement strand
AAACTCCAGGGCGGGGAAATGAACCTGGTGGAGGAGCGGATCGCCGGGGTTATGCGTAAGGAAGGTCTGCAACGGGAAGAGGCGCGGATGCGGGCGGAGGAGGACTGGGATTATGTCTTTTCCGAACGCGACCATTCCGCCAAATTGACCGAACGAGGAATGCACCAGGCGCTTCACCTTCTCGGCATGCAGGACATCTACTCCGGGGAAAACCTGGAAATGCCTCACTATATCGACAACGCCCTGCGCGCCCACAGTCTCTACCACAAGGACCACCACTACATAGTGCGGGACGGCGAGGTCTTTATCGTGGACGAGTTCACCGGCCGGGTCATGGAGGGGCGGCGCTGGTCAGATGGCCTGCATCAAGCCGTGGAGGCTAAGGAAGAGCTCTCTATCAAGGAAGAGTCGCAAACCGTCGCCACCATCACCTACCAGAACTTCTTCCGTCTTTACGAGCGCCTGGCTGGCATGACCGGCACCGCCATGACCGAGGCCAAGGAGTTTGACAGCATTTATAAACTTGGCGTCATAGCCATCCCCACCAACCGGCCCCTACGGCGGGTCAACTACCCCGACCTGATTTACGGCACGGTGGAGGAGAAATACACCGCCATCATTGAACATGTAGCCGAGGTCCACGCCACTGGCCAGCCGATCCTTATTGGAACCGTCTCCATTGAGCGTTCGGAAAAGATATCCTCCCTCCTGGAGAAGCGCGGTATCAAGCATGAGGTCCTTAACGCCAAAAACCACGCTCGGGAGGCTTTGATAGTGGCTGAGGCCGGGGAGATGGGGTCGGTGACTGTGGCCACCAACATGGCTGGGCGGGGCACCGATATTAAATTAGGCACCTTCACCCTTGAGGAGCTCCTGGCGCACTGGGTTAATCGTGGCCTCGCCCCCAAGGTGGTGTTAAAAACCACTCTTGCCGAACCGGATTTACGCGCCTTACTGGTGAGCCACTGGGTTGAGCACTATCTGCGTTATCCGGAAAGCAAGTTCAAGGACACCCCTTTTGCTGATCTGGATCTTGCGGCCTGGGAGACGGAACTTTCCCGCTACTGGCGGGAAATCGGCATAGCTGGCCCCTCCCTTACTGACAATGTGGCTGGTCTAGGCGGCCTCCACATCGTGGGGACCGAGCGTCATGAGGCCCGCCGCATCGATAACCAGCTCCGGGGACGTTCCGGCCGCCAGGGCGATCCCGGGTCTAGCCGTTTTTTCCTCTCCCTCGAAGACGACACCATGCGGATGTTTGCGGCGGAGAAGGTAAAGCGCTTTATGCAATGGGCAGGGTTAAAAGACGGTGTGCCTATCGAATCGAAAATGGTCACCCGGACGGTGGAAAACGCCCAGCGAAAAGTCGAGGAGCGTAACTTCGAAATCCGGAAAAACCTCCTGGAATACGACCAGGTTATGAACGAGCAACGCCTGGTGGTGTATGGCCGCCGGCAGAAATGGGTGGAGGGGGAGGAGCTGCGGGAGTCGATTCTGGAATATTCCGACAACTTCATCTCCCGCCGAGTGGCGAAGGAATTGGCGCTTCCGGCCGACCAGTGGGATTTCACCGCTATTTCCCGGCTTATGGCCGATTTCTTCCTGGTCAAGTCCGACCCAGACGAACTCCGCCGTCTGGCCGGGGCGGCCGGGGCGGAGGAGAAGCTTCCCCAACACCTGGAAGATTTGCTCCAGGCCGCCTACTCTGTCAAGGAGGGGCGCCTGGGGTCCGATGTCATGCGGGTGATGGAGAAATTGGTCCTCCTCGACACTGTCGACCGCAAGTGGATGGATCATCTCTACGCCATGGATTTGTTGAAAGACGCCATTCACCTGCGTAGTTTCGCCCAGCAGGATCCCAAGATACGCTACAAGATCGAGGGATTCGAGATGTTTAACGAGATGTGGGAGAAATTCGAAAACGAGGTTGCCCAGCTTGTCATGCGGGTGAATCCGGCTGAGGAAATGCAGGTGCGGGAAAAAGTCAAGGTGCGGGAAGAGGCCCAGGCCAAACTGGACAGTTACGCTGACAGCGCCAACCAGACGGCGGCCTCCGTTGGCGAGCATCACCGCGAGCCAATCCGGAACCGCGCCCCCAAGATTGGCCCCAACGACCCCTGTCCCTGCGGCAGCGGGAAAAAATACAAAAAATGTTGTGGCCGGAAATAGCGGCACGACTTTTCCTGGCCGGGTACTGCTTGAAGACAGTCTTTCGGTTAGGCGGAGTGGAGGCGTCGGGCCAATCGCCACCGGGAAGTAACCGCCTTTACCCGGAGCCGGAGTGACGCTTTTAACGCCAAGAAAAATACCCGGGAACACTAGCGTCTGTTTTCATCTGCCTATTGGTGTGTTATACTCCCTAGGAGGGAGTTCAAGGGAGAGGCAGGCAATTGGCGCGCTGGTTTTTAGGGCGGTAATTGTGGAGGGGGCGAAGAATTACTGAAGTGGTGGATGGGAAATAATCTTACATGGCTAATCTTTTTGACCTGGCCTATCTCCTTAGCCTGGGGCCCCACTATCTTTGGCACCGGCTGGTGACCAACCGCTACGGCCCGGCCGCTCCCGAGAAAACCGGACGGGTTCCCGACCGCCTCCATTCCGCTG
>JAITQC010000193.1 GCA_031289115.1 Planctomycetota bacterium | reverse complement strand
GGGATTCACTATTCACTGTCTGACCCCCTCCCGGGTGTTGGTAGAGCCACTCCAGGGCTGGCTACCCCTTTTCCACCCGCGTTACCACCCCTAAGCGTTGACCTTTCCTGGCGTGGCCGGACCGAAGAGAAAGCGATGACGCGAAAAAAACAGGTCGGAGGAGCGTCGTAAGCGCCCTTCCGACCTGTAGACTACACCCGCCTTTACAACAGCGCTGTTCCCACTATTCAGCGGGGTTCACGCCGCCCCCACCCAACGCTTGCTGGCGGGTTGCTGCAAAGCCTGGTTAATGGCGTCGAATCCGGCGTAGCCGTAGACCGTGACGCTTTCAAAGGCAAACGGCCGTACCCCCATGCTGGCCGCCAGGGACACATCGAAGGGGCCGAAATAGTAATCCGGCTTGACTCGCCGCAGTATGGTGGTTAACGCCGGGTGTTGTCCCGGTCCAAGGAGCACCGGTATGGTCCCCGCCAGACCTTCAAGACGCTCCAGCAGGTGATGGTTGGTGCTGTCAAGGACGGGAAGCGCCAGGCCGGCTACTTCGCCCCCGGAGTCGTGGATAAGTTCGGTGAGCCCGACAGCCGCCGCCAGGTTGGTGCCGAGAAACACCCTTTTGCCCCGTAGTAACTGGTGGTCCCGCCGTTCCGACTCGCGCTTTTCCGCGTAGGCGAGTGCTTCCGCCTCCTTCCCCAGAGCCTTGCCAACCCCGGCCAGGAAGCGGCGGGTGGCTCTTAGGCCTATCGGCAGGTCAAGGGAAAGGTAGGGTACGGCATGGCGTTCTTCCAAGCCGCGGGCGAAATAACCGCCCGCGTCGGGGTTAAGCACCAGGGTGGCCAGGGCGTTGGCGGCCCGGTCCAGTCCAGCCGGGGTGGCGAAAAGGGGCAGGGGGTTAGCGCCCACTCCAAGGTCGTGAAGTAGCCCAGTCACCTCCACCAAGTCAGCCATACTGTTAGTCAAGCTCACCAGGTTGACAAACCGCCTGTCATCCGCCTTTTTTGCGCCAACCAGCTGGGTGAGAATAGCCTGGAGGGCCCGGTCGTAACCCCCGTAGGGGATTCGACTGGGTTGGTTGTCGGTGGCGATGGGGACGATGCGGATATTCTCAGCCGGATTGGTGGCGGCGAGAATGGCGGCGGGGTCAATGTCTTCCGCCGGGGAGAGGATAAAGACTACCTGGGGATGGTGGCGGGCGATAGCTAGGGCAAGGGCGTCCTTGATACTTTCCGCTCCACTGGAACCGCGTTCGCCTCCTTCCGATTGGGTGAAGAAAACCCGGGCGCCACCCAGTTTCGGAGAATAGCTGCCGCGGGCGTATTCCGGTACGGCATGGACAATGACCACACTGTTGCGTATTCCCGCCAGGGCCGCCAGGGTGAAAGGCGTCTCGTCCCAGACGTCCGGGGTATAGGAATGGTCGGGGTGGAGCACTTCACCCGCCGCGATTTGGTCACGGAGGCGGGACAGCGTGTGGATAAAATGCAGCCGGGTTCCCCGGTGCATCTTCAGGTACGGGGTGGCTATATTTGGCTGGTTCATGGCTTTTCCTTTGCATTGTTGGGTTGCGAGGGGTTACTTGACTTGCCATCTAAACGCCAAACTGTTTTGCCTCTGAAAGGCGCCAGCCGCCGGGTTATTTACCGCCCAGGCCAATTAGCGAAGGCGGATTATAGCTTGGCTTCGCAGACCAAAATTGGTTGTCGGCCAAATCTACGATTTTGCGGCTATTCGATAACGGATTAAGGCGAAACAATCTAGGAGATGACGACAGGGGTGGCAGTCATTAACAGTCTGACTGACCGAACGGGGAGTGGGGGCAACAACAACGCAGAGCCATAAGTAAACCTTGAGCGAACGGGTGGTCAAAGAAAACGCTAGGAAAAGAGCACTTTTGCCAAACACCGGCAGGTAGGGGTTGGGGCTGATAGGGTAAAGCCGCCGGTTAATTCCTAAGTTTTATATTAATAATAAATCATATATGTATATAGGAGATTATCGGCTTCTTGTCAACGAGAATTTAATTTTTTTTATTTCTATCCATCCCTGGCTACGAAAAAGCACGCGTTTTGCCAGGCCAGCCGACAAACCTGGGACGACCGGGCCAGCTAGCCCACCTAGGGCGAGCGGTGCCACGGGGGGTAATACAACGGTCCATAGGGGAAGTGGCCGCAAGGTGGAGGTCGGTGGATAGCGTGGCGGCGGTCGCGCTTCCTCGGCGGCAACTTGACAGGCGCTTAGGGTCGCTTGCGTCCGGGGACTGACAATTCTTCGGTCGGTTGAACGCCCTGCCGCCTGAACGCGCCTAATACTCAGGCCGACCAGAGACACCTGCGACATGCCGGTAGGCCATCTTTAAATTTAACCCGCATTGGGAAGTTGCCAAATAGCGCGGGACAGTGGTCCAAGAGGCCGAACCTCTTTTATCAATGTTTTGTTAAATACGGGTCCAAAAACCAAGCCACGTCAACCTGAGTAGCAGAAATTCCCCTACGGCTTTACTTGGTTTAGCGGTAAGTTTATCGGGGATTATATCGGTAATTTAGTTTGCTGGCAGTTCTTTCAGCGCCTTTAAAATGACCTGCAGCATAAACTCTATGAACTCGGTTGAATCTGCCGTTTTTTCGGCACGGCCAAGAACGCGGTAGTATTCCGCCTGGTTTTCGTAAATGATAGCTTCGCTGGGAACCCAGGCAAAAATTTCCTGCCAAGTTGCTAGTTCCAGCGTCTGCCAAAGCCGCCCCATGCGGCCATTTCCATCCGCGAAAGGGTGAATAAATTCTATTTCAAAGTGGATTACGGAGCTTTTTATTAGCGAGTGGGTATCAGTCTTTTTTCCCCAGTCAAAAAGATCCGTTACAAGTTTTGGAACAAACTCCGGCCTGGCTCCCAAATGTATGACTTTATTGCCGGAAACAACACCAACATCTCTCGTGCGAAAATGACCCGATTCCGAAACTAAATCCTCAGTCATTAGTTTGTGCGTGGCCAAGAAATCAGTCACCTTGGAGGGATTAAAGGACAAAATACGTGCGTATGCTTCATAGGCGTTTTTCACTTCGCGGATTTCGCGAGGGTTAGCAATAATTTTTTTGCCGTTT
>JAITQC010000117.1 GCA_031289115.1 Planctomycetota bacterium | reverse complement strand
CGGTTACGGGCGGTGCGCTTGACATTCTGGCGCATGCGTTTCTTGGCAGATTTGATGTTTGGCATGTTTTTTTCTTTCCTTGACTTTCAATGTGTTACAGTACAATGGGTTGAGCCCGGGAAGAGGCGACCCGGGCGAGTTTCACTCTGCCGCCCCTGGCGTAACTGGTTCCGGGGGGGGGGGGTTGTTATCGGCCGCCGGAGTTGGGGTGGCGGGTTCTGCCACTTCCCAGGGGGCGACGCCGGTCGCTGGCGTTTCTTCGCCACTGACTTCCACCGGGGGGCCTATTTCATTTAGTAGCGTTTCCATGTCAGTGATGCTGGCGCTCGCCGCGGCGGGTGGGCTTCCCTGGGGGGAGGGGTGGCGGTAGCCTGCCATACGGTCGTTAAGGAGGAGGAGGGCGAAATCCGCCCGGAGCCGGACTGAGGGCGGCCAGTAGAGGCGGGATTGGGCCTGGGTCACCAGGTTGGTGTAAATTTCGCGCGCCTCGGTCAGTTTCTGGTTCTGTAATTCCGGGTTGTCTGCCAGTGGCTCAGCCTCGGATTCGGTAATCTCGGCCAGAAGCAGGGCGGCTTCGGGATAAATGTCTAGCCCATCCTGGCGGGCCAGGGGTTCGACCTCGCGGCGGGCTTCCTCGGTTTTACCGCTGTTGTGAAGGAGTTTCGCTAGCCCCAGGTGGAAATCCGGGGCGAAGCGGCTGTTAGGATAGGTTTTAAGGAAATCGTTAGCCAGGCTTTCCGCCGCTTCCAGGTTGTTTTCTCCCAGCTGGTAAGCGTAAGCGTACATGATAGCCTTGGCGCCAGCCGGAAGGCCGCGGTAGTTTTCCGCCACCTGGCCAAGAATGGCCGGGGGGTCGGCGTCAACGCGGCCGAAGGCGTCAACTTGGGCCTGGTAAAGGGAGTTTTCCGAGTCGGTCAGCCGGCCGGAGCGTTGGTTCCTCACCAGGGTGACGGCGACTAGGGCGACAATCAGGACGCCAAAAAAGAGCCAGAACGCCCAGCGTATTTTACTGGCCCGGACGGTAATGTTGTCAGCCAGGCGTTGGCTGAGGGATGGCCCGGTGTTATTTTTACTATCCGGCATTGACGCATCGCTTTCGCTGGAAAAAGCCTCCCCGGGGTACCGGTCCAGGCAATAAAAGAGAAGCCGCTATTCGCACTGGCGCCACCAGGGCGAGCGGCTGGAAAAGTGAGACAAGATTATAGGGGAGGGGAGGATAAAGGTCAATAGTGTTTCGCCCTGGATGTTGGTCGGGGCGAAAATTTTCGCAAAAATAAAAATTTCCAGACAAAAAGTGAAAGAAAATTTATTTTCTTGGTAACTTAGGGGTGGATGGCCGCATGTCGGAGCATCCAGGGGTCGTGGTGGTTCCCCATGGTGGCGGTAGGCTGCGGGAGCGTGCTGTTCACCGGGAATCCAACGACGGTATGGAAGGGTATATTATGAAAGCTTGCAAATTTGTCACTATGGTCGCCGCGTTACTCTCGGTGGGGATCCTGGCGGGTTGCCAACCCCAGAACAACAATACTTTCGCTGTCGAGGATGAGAACGCCAGGCTGAAACAACTTCTTATCCAGTACGAGAACGAGTCACGCAACTCCCAGCTCCAGGTCCAGGAGGCCAATTCACGGGCCGACCGCACCGCGCTGGAACTTGACTCCGCCAACCGGAAACTCGGGGTCTATGACACCGAGATGGGAAAACTTCGCTCTATCGCCGCCAACACCGGCACCCGCGGTCTTTCCGACAAAATCACCCAGCAGCTTTCCGCCCTGGCGGAACAGTTTGGCGGGGTGGTGGTAGGTAACCGCCTGGAGCTTCCCGGGGACTTTTTCTTCGACTCCGGCAAATACGAGCTTAACCCGAATTCCCGGGCCGCAATTCGCCGCATGGCGGAAATACTGGCGGGGGAAAACCTTTTCCTGATGGTGGTTGGTTACACTGACAACGATCCTATCCGTAACCCCAACCTGCGTTCCCGGGGTGTCCGTGACAACCTTCACCTTTCGCTTCTTCGGGCCAAGTCGGTGGTGGATGAGCTGCAGAAAGCCGGTTACCCGCCCCTCCTGGTCTATCCCACGGGTTGGGGAGAACTCCGCCCCATCGTTCCTAACAGCGACAAGACGTCTAAGAAACTTAACCGCCGGGTTGACATCCTGATTGATCCTGCCGCCTCCAACATCTTCGGCATGAGTTCAATCACTGGCGTCGAACCGGTCCCACCGGTGGCCATGCGCTAAACCTGGTTTATCCAGGCAAGCGCCACCGGGATGGATCCCGCGCGGCCACGCAAGCTAGGCCGCTTCGCTCGGACCCGATCCACTGGATCGGGCCCGTTGCGTTTCCGGTGCGCCAGGGGAGGGGACAAATTTTTTTCACTTTAGCCGGATTTTTTTCTCTAGCCATTGGCAGTGGGTAAACATATAGCGTATAATATCCGCTCGTCTTTTTACCGCTTAAATCACCTTGCCAGTCGCCGCCGCCGCCCCGGGAAAATGAAAGGAAGGGCAATGAAGGATTTTCTTACCGTTATCGACCTGTCCCCGGACGAGTTTAACCTGATACTTGACCATAGCACCCATATGAAAAAACGCCACCGGGGGGGGATTGCCGAGACTTTATACCAGGGCCAGACCCTCGGG
>JAITQC010000097.1 GCA_031289115.1 Planctomycetota bacterium | reverse complement strand
GAGGCGTCAGGCTGGGACAGGAAGACGGGTAGAGATCTTGGTTGGCTAAAATAGGTTCCCTCAGTAAACTTGGCAGCCTTCATTTCAGGGCTGGATAGCCTTAGAATTGTCCCCTTCTTCCTCCCGGGACGCTTTAGGGACAAAGAGCATATTCCGACGCCCCTCTCCCCTGGCCGCCAGGTGCCGCTCCCAAAGGGTGAGATAATTTTCCGACAAACTCGCGGCTGGATCAAGTCCCAGGTCAGCGCATACTTCGCGGATCCGCCTGGGTTTACCTTCGATCTCAACAAAACACCCGATTTCTGGGCACTGGTCCAAAGCGATAACCGTGCCCCGCCAATGCCAATTGTGCCGGCGTTTTTCATAAATCCACACCACCTGGTAACCCAGTATGTCAAGTTGCCTCAGGCATGCGGCGAGGGAATCAATCCGGATCTCCACTTCTTCCCGAGTCTTGAAGGCCTGCTCTTCCTGGTTTGCCAAAGGGCGCTTCACAGTTAATATTCCGTCGTAGCCGCCAAGCGAACGCAGGCGAAGGAGGCGTTTAGTAGCTACCAGACTTCCGTCCGGAAGATCGAAAACCCAGTTCCGCTCCCGCTCTTTTCCCGCGTCAAACGCCCCTAGAGTCGCCAGGCGAGCCCGGATAAGCTGAATATCCGCCACCGGTATCTTGGCCTCGATCTCCAAATTATTCCCGTCCTTTTCCGCTCCGGGGCGGAGAGGATTGATTTTCCCCCCGGTACCAACCGGGGGACGGGAAAGGTGGCGACTGGCTATGAGTTTTCCCCGGAGCGCCAAAAAGAAGGGAAAATAGGCGCCACTAGCGTAATCGGGGAAGGTCCAGGGGAGAGTTTGAAAAGCATTGTCCCGGTATTGCAGAGTCACCTCGGCGTAAACACCCCGGCAAAGATAGAGGCGGTGGGAATAGTCTTTGCAACTGGCGAGTATAACTTTACCTGGCGCCAGGTAACCCGGGTCGAGGTTGACCGGGCGAGGCCAGCTACTTCCCTCCGCCAGCTCTATTTCCAACTGGTTGGTGGTTATTTTCGCCTCCGCCAGGCTTTCGGGATCGAAATCTAGCGTAAAGGCTAAAAAAGACCGGCGCGGGTCAGGCCCAAGCTCGCGGGCATAGTAGTCAGTGTAGGTGAAAGGGAGGTCAGGCATCCGTTCCTGAACTGGCCCAAACTTGTCCACCAGCCGCGCTTCGACATTGGGGAGAATATCTGGTGAAGCCGCCAGCACGCCGACGAAGAAAGCGGTTTTTTCCGGTTCGCGGTTAACTGCCATACGCTTCGCCTTCATTCCAGCCAAGTATCAATTGGGGCTACCGTTCACCAGCTCTTCCAGGCGCTTTCCCATGTGGTCAAGCTTCTCCATGTCGATACTCGCCAATCCTGATTCTGTTTGCAGGCTGGTTAGAAACGAGCGCCAGTCGCCAAGGCTTTTCACCAACTCATTGGCAGCCAAGATGGCTGTTTCCGCCTTGCCAAGCGCGGGAAAGAGGAAGGCCAGGCGGTATAACCAGGCCAGAAAATGAATAGTCAAATAGGGTCCGGTCAAGGTGGCTTTGTTCCGGGTGAGGTGGCTAGCGGTAACTTCCAACTGACTAACCAGGGTGGTGATTCGCGTTATGGTGGTAGTCCAATTCGCCTTGGTGATGAAAGCGATGTCGTCCGGGTTTTCCGGCCATAAACCAAAGGCGAATTCACCCGCTCTACGCTCTTCCTCCGAAGAAAGGCCACTAGGATAAAGTTCACCCAGGTTATCCCAGATCGCCTGCATTTCTTCCGCCTGTTCCCCGTAAATCAGGTGGGCAAAGGAGTCAGCGGCGCTAGCGGCGCTGGTGTTACCCCAGGCGAGCACCAGGCCAGTGGCTGCCGCCGCCAGGCAATTTTGCCAGTAATGCGGAAAACCGACCCCGCGGAAAGAAATAGCCATCTTCCCCTGGCCGTCATGGCCACACCAAGCGGCGGTAGCGTCCAGAGTGGTGTAATAGCCGGTGGGAGAGCGTGAAGTTAGGCCGAGAAAATGCGCTGGCACATCCAGCCGGAGGGGGAAACCCCGGTACTCCTCGCTTGGGACCGCGTCTTCCACGCGAAACCACCCTTCCAGGGCGGCGTTGGCGAGGTCCGCTGGCCTCACCCCGGTTGCCGAGAGCAACCGATAGTCAACCCCAATACGCTGGATTTCACTTTTACCGTTTAACAGTACATCCTGGAGATTATTAATAAGGTCGATCGCTTTTTCCGGGTCGAAATCGGCAGGAACCGGATCGTCAAGAGACACCCGGCTAGCCCCCAGGGCGACCGCGGCGGCCTGGAATAAATCCTGGCTCTTCGCCAAGGACAGCTCTCCCCTTAACAGGGGACCAAGGTGGGGAAAAGACACCGATACCTCCAGGCCGGTCGCCTGGCAATAGGAACGGATTGCCGCCAGGTTTCCCTGAAACCAGGGATTGAAATCGGCGGGGAGGATCCACTCAATGGCGTTGGCCCGGAAAGTGGTGGCAAAGGAGAGAATCTGGATAAGAAGATTGGGGTTTAATTCACTGGGGTTAAGTTCCACCGCCAAGCAACGAATCGCCCGGTCTGGCCAGTCGTTAATCACCACCCCGGGTATGCGCTCTCCCTGGTGGCGCATGATTAACATGGCGGCGGTCTGGATTCCCGCCGCGATCCCCTCGCGGGAGGTGGCGGTCACCAGCGCGTTACGGTTGAAGCTAATACCAAAGCCGCCGGGATGGGCGGGGCGTTCCAGGTCAGCCAACAAATCCGGGCGTTGGACCAGCAGGTCATCGTAAAGACCAACCACCACCGAGCCCGAGGGGGGGCGAGGTGGTATGCCCTCCAGCATCGTGCAACCAACCCCGCTCCGTCCAGCCAGCGCCTCGCCAAGAATGGTTCCCGCCTGGGCGAGAAAGCTGTTGCCCTCCACCAGGGAGTAAATCGCCAGTCCATGCCGGGCGTTATACTCGCCTTCCAGACGGCGATAATTTTTAACTGCCGGAGCCATGCCGGCAAGGGTTGTGTCCAAAACATCCATTTACCGCTTGCTCCAGCCAAAAACCACCCGGGAAGAATGCTGTTTCCCTGTTTTCCTGACAACTAACCTTATTTCACCTGGCCAAGTTCCAGGCCCGCTAGCCAAGTCGGGTAGGATTACCAAGCAGAACCCCCCGGTGGAGCTTAAAGGGTTTTCCCCTGGCAGGGCATTTTTTCCCGTATATTTAAACACCCAATTTACCAGATAATAAACCCGCCTCCACTAGAAAACTGCCCTGACAATTATATGTTTTAAAGCCAACTATCCAATAGGCTAGGTAGGAATACCGCTATTTTTCTTTTTTTACCGCTTACCGGGTTAACCCCTACCCGGCCGGAATAACCCCAACTAACCTCGGGCGTGCCTATGCCGGGAACGGGCCAACCGTAAACGCTCCAGGGCGTCATGGAGCTTTACCCGGGGACAGGCGATGTTTAGTCGTGCGA
>JAITQC010000075.1 GCA_031289115.1 Planctomycetota bacterium | reverse complement strand
CGAAAAACATTATTGATGACCAATCTTGTTAATGCCCGTGAAGGTTACAAAAATGTTGGTATCTTTTCTCCAATGGAGGTTGTGGAGCATGCGGAAAACTCTTGAAACCTACATGAATGACCCGGATATTATAAACGAGCCCATGCCTTTGCGGGAGGTTCACGCTATTCGTCTTATGATCCACGATGAAACAAAAAATATGACACCGGAAGAACACACCGCCCACGTAAGCAAAAATTCACAGATACTGCTTGATCGGTACGGAATCAGTTTACGTACTGTTGAAGCTCATCCCTAATCAGTCATACCGGAAAACAACCTCCATAATAGCGGCACTCAAAATCACCCCGGCGAAAACCTGAAAGCCTCATATGCAACGCAACCAAACGACTCAACATCCCCACCGAGGAAATTTCCACTGTGGCCTGCAAGGAAATGGATAGTTTTTAAGGGTGGTCATCTTACGAATTTTAACAATAGGTGGGACACACCGTAACAGTATGCTCAGATGTCTCCATTTGGTGAGGATAAGCGGTACCGCCTGTATCTCGTTGTTCCGTACGCTTCTAAAACACCTATATTCACAAGCCGCTTCATATGGCGTCTGACCGTGGCCGAAGATGTTGCGGTGCATTCCCTTGCCATTGTATTATCAATCCATTCATGCTTTGAAAATAACCAGCAGAGCAGTAAAAACGCTTTTTCTACATCCGTGAGCGAATCCATGAGCGGATTGAGCGGATCTTTGAGCGGATTAACCGGGTCAGTGAGCGGATTGAGCGGATTCTCCATTTTCATCGGATTGTCTGCAACAAACAGGGCAGGGGAGTCAGAAGAGGGGGGTTTCCCAGCTACGGTTAGGTTCTCGGCGGGGTGGCGGAGCCGCGGTCTTTTTGGCTGGACCAAGGCGCGCGCCACTGATGGTGAAGCTTTTCAGGTTCCGAAATTCATCCGGACCAATCGGCTCGGGCTTGGAGGGAAGCTCTATCCGCTTGACTTCGGCATTGTGTCGCTCGCCACTGGCGCTTCCCCCCGGCGCCTTCATCGCCATTATCTCCTCCTGAACTTTCTCCGGGTCTTTTAAAAAGCTTGGGAAAACCGGCTCGGTATTGGCGCGTTTCGCCGTCAGATGGAAGAGATCCAGGTTTTGCCCATCCTGGGGGTATTTTGACACCGTGGGGACATCAAAGGCCAGAAGTTCCATCAAGTCTGGCTGATCAGCCGGGTCAGCGCTGTCCTCCAGCGAACAGTATTCCAGGGCCAGCGTCTCTGGCGCCACCAGTCCGGGGATACTCACCGCATCGTCCAGTCTTTCCGTCCGCGGCGTAAAGTCCAACTGTCCTCCGGGGTTGTCGTTAACCACCACCAGGTATGGCTTGCCGGTTGACGGGGTTGTCCTGGCACTAGACATTTTCAGGCGGATGACAGACTTGCCGGGGCTGGATAAATTTGGGGTTCCGGATGAAGCTTGGTCTGGGCTGGCGACGAGCGAAGTGACTAATTGGAGATTGGGATCCTCGGGACTGGCCAAAGGCTGGGTTACCTCAGCGGCGCCGGCTATCGACAGGGTGAAACCGAAGATCAGGGGTAGGCAGGTGATTCGCATGGCTTTTCCCGGATCAGTGGAACAGCTGGCTACGCTTCGCCACGGGCAGGGACAATCCCTCCTTATCTTTATCGACAGAGACGCCGGGGATGGAACAGCAATTTTATCGGGAAGGACTGGTGACCGGTAAATTTGCCGCCAGGAAACGGAATTTTTTTACGTCCGATAATGGGTATTATGTTGCGTTCAGGATTTTAGTTCCCGGGGGGCTTGGTAAGCCCGAGCTTAGCCGGGATACGGCAGGCTTTCCCGACCCAAAGACAGCGTCCAGCCGGATGGCAGGCTTTCCCAGGGTGGCCCAGGCGCCGCAGTAATCGGCGCTGGCTGGCGTGAGAATGCCTAGAATCCGACGGCTTAAAGGGTTTGTCGACTGGCGGGAAATTGTGGGGTTGGTCAAGAGGCCTTCAGGATGGGATTACTCGGTCAGGCTGGCGTTTAGGAGGCGCTGGAACGGCTCTGTGGTGTTTTGCGCGGGAAAACCTGGCGCTGGCTGGGTGTTTCTCTAACAAAGTCTAATCCATGGTCTGGCTGTTAACTATTAAACGCAACTTTTCCAAAAGTGACGCCATGTTTTTTAAAAACTTCGGGTTGGTTGACATTATTGTCGGCATATCTCCTTCCCTGGCGGCAAACTCCAGCTCCTCAGCCTGGTTTCCCAGTAATTCGGCGCCAATAGCATAACTTGATCCCTTGAGACCATGGACAGTAATGATGTAATCAGACAGGTTGGCGATGGAAGGATGCTTGATTTTATCCATAAGGCCGGGAGTGTGAGTCAGAAAAGTCTCCAAGATACCAATAAATATGGACCGGCTCGCAAAACGGGCCACACCCCGGTCAAAGTCGAACTCGTGGTAATAACTTGCCGCATTTTCCCCCCGAAGGTCGGTTATGCCCTCGACGTTCCCTGGTTCCGCCTGATCACTGTCGCTTCCTGGCTTTATCCAGTGTTTCAACTCAAAATCCAATTGGGCCAAATTGATCGGCTTGGAAATATAGGAGTTGAACCCATGCGCCAGAAACATCTCCCGGTTACCCGCTAGAGCGTTGGCGGTCAGGGCGATTATCGGCACGGTTCGGGCATACTCAGTCCCCAATTCTTCGCGAATAATGCGAGTCGCCTCAATTCCGTCCATCTCCGGCATCATATGGTCCATAAGTATCAAGTCATAGGGGCGGGTATCACTGGTACCGTTAGTAATCGAACGGATTTTCTCCACCGCCTCTATACCACTGTAAGCGCATTCCACTGACAGCGCGTAGGGGCGTAGCAATCCCTTCGCCACAGCCAGGTTGGTCAAAACATCGTCTACCACCAATACCCGTCCGTGGGGTATGGGAACCGGGGTATGGCTTTTCAAGGAATCAGCGTGACTATGGGATTTAAAGCGGAAGAGTTTCAATTCCTCGGCGGTAGCGTAACCAATAGACTTTTTGTCGGTAATAGGCAGGGGAATTTCCACCGTAAAAGTGCTGCCGACCTGGTACTCGCTTTCGACCTCGATCGTGCCTTGCATTTTATAAACCAATTCCTTGGATATGGAGAGTCCTAGTCCAGTACCCTCGATATGCCGGTTGGCTTTGGCGTCTAGCTGCTGGTATTGGGTAAAAAGTTTCGCCATGTCTTCTTCTTTAATGCCAATCCCCGTGTCGGTTATGCTGAAGTGAACCATTCCCATATCCAATTGGTTAACCAGTGGACTCCAGTTTATACTCAGGGCAACTTTACCCTTTCGCGTATATTTGATGGCGTTGGAGAGCAAGTTGTTAAGTATCTGCTTCAAGTGCAGTTCGTCGCCATGCCAACCGATAGGAATGGTGGGATCAATTGCCAGTTGAAAAACGATTTCCCGGGAGCCCAGGCGCACGATGTTCAACTGGACGATGTCATTGACAAAGGTGGGAAAATCAAAATCCACCATGGTGAGTTCCAGGCTGCCAGCCTCGATTTTGGAAATATCAAGAATGTCATTGATAATGGACAGGAGGTTCTGTCCCGAGCTGTAAATTTTAGCAATGTCGCCACCAATTTCGGGTGGCAACTGCTTTTTCAGCTGGATCTCGGATAAACCGATTATGGCGTTCAAGGGAGTCCGGATTTCGTGGCTCATGGTGGCGAGGAAAAAACTTTTGCTCCGATTTTCGGCGTCGGACTGTATCTTTTCGAAGGAAAGACGGAGAATGAGGAAACTTAGGGACAACATGAATATCAAACCCAGAATAATCAAGGCGTTGGTGGTGGCTCGGGTCTCGCGGTAAAAACTGGAATACGGCTTTACCACCCCGGCATACCAGCCATTGAACAGCTTCTTGAATGCCACCATCATGACTGATTTATCACTATCGACTATTTGGGTTGGGGTAACCTCCTGAAAGCGCATGAGGCTTTTATAAATGCCGTCATAATCGCCACCCAGGTTATAAAGCATGCTACCTAGAATTCTCTTGTTGGGATGGCTGACTACCTGCATGTGCTGGTTGACTATCATGCAATAGCCGTCTTCCACTATGTTGAGGGATGCGATAAATTCGCTGAAACGCGACATGTTCATGTTAATACCGATGACACCATGGTATATTTCACGGTTGTTATAGAGATTTCGCACCAGCGAGACAATGACGTTGCCGGTAACCGGTTTGACATAGGGAGGGGTGATGGCGGTGGCGCCCGGGGCGATTTGTGAGGAAATAGTATACCAGGGTTGGCTTTGGGGTATGTAGTCGATATAGGGATTAATGCCGGTGCTGTCGATGAATTGTCCGTCAATGAATCCATAGACTTCATTGAAGGAGAAAGTCTCTATTTTATTTTTTCGCATTCTTTCCGTGCTGGTGGCAAAGTATTTTTGCACCGTAGACAGAGATTCGTCACGATCCAGCAAGTCGCATACCGCGTAGTTTTGGTTGGCCAATTCAGTCTCGGCGTCGAAGATGGCGACCTTGATATTGGCTTCGATAGCCAAAATGGTCTTTTCTATACTGAGCGCCAGATTCCGCGTGACGACTCTTCTGACCGAGACGTAACTCACCGTGATTAGCAAAAAAAACGCCAAAAAAATGAAGATCAATTGGCGAAAATTGGTTTTAAGCAACTTCTTGACGGAAATATCCGACCGTTTTGGGTTATTGCTCATGTTAGCCCAGTACGTAAAGATTGGAAAAAGAAGGCGCCAGTAGCCAATCGAATACAAACGCTACCGCATCGCCATTTGGTCTGGTATCGGGTAATCCCCTAATGAGGTAACTAGTCTACTGGGTTACCCCTACTAGTACTAGTGCGAAAAAATTAACCAGCCGCTACCACTAAGGTTGCGAAGTAATTTTCCCTTATAATTTAGCACGAAGACTGACAGCTTACGACTAAGATGTGGTTGCTTAGGAGGATTTTACTCCTAGCCGGCATAACTAGCGTTCTCCTGGTTCGCTCGGTTTGCCCTTACCTGACACTGGATAATCATTCCGCCTGACCACTCCCCTCCCCTGCCTTGAACCAACCAGCCAAACCGGTCTTCCAATATCTCTTTGCCTCAGCCACCCCCTGTCTAGCCGCCTCTCCCTAGTGTTTGCTATCCCGGATCGAGACGAAAAAAAAGAGCCGCCGGAAAACACCCGGCGGCTCCCTCCTCTCTCAATCAATGTCTCTCACCGACATAGTTGATTTGACTAACAACGGTGGTAATTGTCGATAGGCGTCACTGGGCGCGATGGAAAGTTTCAACGGCAATCCATCCCTCTTCGTCAGTGGGTATAACCAATATCTTCACCTTGGAACCGGGCACAGAAATCTCGCCCTCTTTGCCGCGAACCATCTCTTTGTTCTTTTCGCGGTCGAGGATGATTCCGAAATTGTCCAGGCCAGACAAACTTTTTTCCCGTGCCAACACCCCGTTTTCACCAATGCCACCCATGAAGCATATGGCGTCCACCCGTCCCAATACCGCCAGGTATTGTCCGATATAGGACTTGACCCGGTAGCAGAACATGTTTATCGCCAGGGCGGCGCGGGAGTCACTGCCTTCTCGGGTGGCGGCTTCCTGCAGGTCGCGCATATCGTTGGAGACGCCACTGATTCCCAGAAGCCCGGATTTTTTGTTAAGCACCCGGTCAACGTCGCTGACCTTTGCGTACTCGGGTTTAGACATCAGGAAGGGGATAATGGCGGGATCAATGTCACCGCTTCTGGTCCCCATCATCAAGCCGGCCAAAGGCGTAAAGCCCATGCTGGTGTCGACCGATTTGCCACCCCTGACCGCCGCCATGGAACTACCGTTACCGAGGTGGCAGGTTATGAGGTTGACTGTCTGTTCGGGTTTACCTAGGATACTGGCGGCCCGGTTGGCGACAAATGCGTGGCTGGTGCCGTGGAACCCGTATTTACGTATGCGGTAGCGTTCGTAAGCGCCATAGGGCAATGGGTAGAGGAAAGCCTCGCGGGGAAGAGTCTGGTGGAAGGCGGTGTCGAAGACCGCCACCATCGGGACATCCGGGAGGGCGTTACGGCATTCCTGGATTCCGATAAGATTCGGGGGATTGTGAAGCGGAGCGAGGTCGCAACAATCCTCAATACAGCTGAGGACATCCTGGTCGATACGCATGGCGGCTGAATAACGTTCGCCACCATGGACAATACGGTGGCCGACTGCCCCGATTTCCTTGACGCTGGCGATAACCCCCCGCTCTGATCCGACAATATTGGTTAGGATAAGTTCGATTCCGGTCTTGTGGTTGGGAATGGGCTGGTTGATCTCGAACTTCTCTTCGCCCCGCCGATGGGTGAGGGAACTGCCGTTTTCGCCGATTTTCTCCACCAGGCCCTTGGCAAGGACTATTTTGCTTGGCATGTCGTAAAGCTGGTATTTGATAGACGATGAACCACAGTTTATAACCAGTACAATCATTGCAGTTGTTCCTCGATAATCGGAAAAAGAAAACCATTATTCCCATATTAGTATTACCGATTATTAACCAAAGGTTTCAACTTGGCAAAAAAAATACTGCCGACCAGGCAAATTTTCTCACGGCTTTCCCCCCGGCTTATCCGGTTTCTTCTTTATGGATAACTTTAAATTCGATTATAATTGCTTTTTTACCATGTTTACGGCATATTTGGTTAAATTTGTTTTTTTGCGTAGCCAATTGTGAAACGCCTCCGGGTGGGGGTGGCTGCGCTTTGTTTAATTTAAAAGGAGGACTTGTCATGGCGGCAGCGAAAAACCTGGGCGAGGAAAAAACGGTGAAGTTGAAAACGCCGGTTATCGGTGTTTTTGCCACTAGCGACCCCCGCATCAAAAAAACCTTCTGGGAACGGGGGAAAAATATTGTCAAGATGACCGCTGATATTATCGCCAAGGGAGTAAAACTTCCCGGTGGTCTGTCACCGGAAGTGGTCTACACCCCAACCCTGGTCAAGGAAGAGCGTAGCGCTGATATCGCCGCCCGGCAGCTTCTGGACGCCGGCGCCAACATCCTGGTCTGTGTTCCCGACTCCTGGTGTTTCCCCCAACCCACCCTGATGTCCTTCCTCGCCCAATTCCCCAAGGAAACTCCTATAAACGTCACTTGCGGCAATTCCGCCACCCTGCCGGGTGTGGTGTTCGCCCAGGCGGTGGTAGGCGCCCTTTCCCAAACTGGCCGTCTGGTCCACCTGAATGTCGGGAGTTGGCCAGATGTGGGGCAGGATCCCAAAATGACCCAGTCCACCAGCGATGCCCTTATCGACTGGTGCCAAGCCGCGCTCACCGCCGTCGCCCTTAAGGGACGCCGGGTTCTGGTCCTTGGCCACGATTCCATGGGCATGGAAACCGCCCTCGCCCACGTCATGCCCACCCGGAAGTTTTTCGGGATTGAAATAACCCGTCTTGACATGAAACTCCTAGCCGACCTCCTTAACAAAAAATCCTACAAAGCCTCCGAGGTGAAATCGCTAAGGGGATGGTTGGACAAACATCTGGGTAAACGCCTGGTGCTGCGGACCAAGACTGAGTCGGAACACTTTAACCAAAGCCTGGCCATGTACGTCATCATCCGCGATCTTATCACCGACCTTAACGCGGTGGGCGGCGGTTTCATGAGCCAACTGGAATGGGGATCCGATCCGCGGGGCCTGCCATTACCGGTGGCTGACGCCATGGAGTCCATCTTTAACGCCAACTTCGACCATAACGGTCCCAAGGCTCCGATTCCCTTTGCCACCGAGTCAGATATGCAGGGACTCCTTACCATGCTCTTTTTCACCTGGCTTTCCGGCGGCAACCCGCCACTCTTCATGGATTTCCGCAAAGTCTGGGAACCCTGGGAGATTCAGGCCATGGCAAAGAAGCTGGGGGTCAACTACTCTTCCCGCGACGCCTGGGCGAACAAGGGTTTTGTCGATGGCGACAACTCCGGTTCCGCCTCCCTTAACTGGGCCGGACGTCCTGGTGACAAACCGGAACAGATAATGAAAAACATCGGCATGCCACTGGCCGACCTCGACTATTTCATGGGTGGCGGCAACTCGGTCACCTTCGTCTCTCCCGGTGGCATCGAAGGAATCGCCGGCCGACTGGCCTACAGCTCCATCAATGGTAGCTTTACCCTCTTCTGGGACGAAGCCACCACCATCGAACTCCCTTCCGTCTTGTCCGAAGCGGTCAGGAAAACATCGGCTTATGACTGGCCTCATACCTGGGTCCTGCCAAAATACGCCTCCATGAACGAATACAAGCACTATGCCCCAGCCAACCACCTGCACATGGTTTGGAACCTGAAACCGGCCCGTCTCCAGTACTGGATGGACCTGGTGAACGTGGTCTCCGGCACTCCATGGGCTGCCCGGCCCAGTTTTGTCGAGGGCGTCGACCGTCCCCAGCCGCTTGTCCATCTTCTTAACGGTGGTGAAAACGCTGCCAAGCGTTTCTTGTCCCGTTAGGAACCACGTGCGTCAACTCGTCCCCTCCCCTCCCCACCCAACCGGTGCGGGAGGGGTTTTTTTGGAAACGTCCAGTGATTATTAAAAGAAGCTTCTTTAAAAATGCCGGAAGGAATTTCAGAAACTGTAAGCAGCCATTGCCTTGAAAGAGCCGCTATAAAGGCGTGTATTCAAGTTTAAACAATGGCTGGGACACCCCGGTGAGGAAGGGAAAGAGTTCTTTCTGGAAGGGGCTAAGCGCGGTCAGAGAAAAAACGAGCCGGTCCCAAAGGGACCGGCTCGAAGGGGTAACCTGCATGGTTTTCGGACACAATCATTGGAACGTATTCAACTTACAGGCAAAGAAAAAAAAGACCTGAATTACATTGGAAACGACTTACACAACTAGCACAAAAACCCGAACATCAAATTCCGCCTCCCGTTGGAGGCCATGTCTTTCCTGAATAAAAAAGCCAACTCAAGATTGAACGCTTTGATGTGTCCGAGAAAGAGCCTTCGCACACGCGTCGCCCAAACACCCAACCGGGGCGACCAAACTCCAACAAGCCGCTCTTTCTGCCAATGTCCTGAACCGCTAACCACCGAATGCCCGAAAACCCCCTGCAGCACCCACACATCTGGCTCTGTCCCGTCCGGAACGTTAATCGGGGCAACCCGGGAACCACAACACCGGAACTTGGCACAAACTGGCAAGAGAGACAAAAAGTAATGAACCTCACCCCTAAAATCAGGCGACGGTCAAACCCGCCAGCTCCAGGTCGGCAAAAAAGCCACCACCAACCCTGGAATCCCAAGACCTCTTCCGACGTTATTCCGGAATCGCCAGGCAGACAAAGAAATCTCGCGGAGAGTACGCTTTTTCGGACTTCACCGCTGGTTGTCCACCTGACACGCACCTGACCACTAAACCACCGCTGGCCAGAGTCACCACCTACCACCAAACCTACCTACCGGGTCAACCACACAAGCTCAAGCACTGACCAATCAGATACCGTCTGATTAACCTCCTGTCGAACGGCAAAGAAACGTTCTAACGATAGGCAACCAAACCACTTTCCGGGTACCAGATGCTCTGTCACTTGCAACTTTGGTTTTAACATTCAAGAACGCTGAGTAATCTCTGATACCATTAAATGAAATCGGCCATCGCTTGTCAAGACAATTTTAAAAAAATAATTTTTTTGTTTGTCGTCCGGCTGGCCAGGGTCCCCGACCAGTTCTCCGTGGGTCGATTCACCCCCGTTTTACTAGGCAAAACTCACTTTGTCCCGGGTTAGAAAAAAAGATTGGCCACCGAAGTGGCCAATCCAGGAAAAGAAAATTTTAAAATTTCTTCGGGCAAAAACGTCTTTAAAGATCCGCTCCACCCACGTCTTCCGGGGTGAGGGAAAGAATGTCAAACGGCTCTTCTTCCGGTTCCGGCAAGGCGGTGTCGGGAATTTCCAGCCAAATCTTGTTTTCCAGCACCTCGCGGCAAACCGACGCTAGCAAGGCTTCACCAGGTTGGCGCTCAACCAGAAGCTGGGCTCCGTTGTTTATCGCCCTTAGACGTTGGGCGACTAGATAAGTCAGACGCGCCTTGCCACCCGCAGCCTCGGACAGGCGGTCCAAGGGAATGCTATGCAACGAATCGTAGATTGCCACCAATAATTCTCCTTAAGGGTCGCTGGGAGAAAACCCAGGCGTCGAAGTGGATAAACTATCCAATTTTGCCAAATTCACCGGCTCTGTCAAGCTAAAAGCCGCGGTTTGAAATTCATTCGCTTTGGTCGCCCCCCCTCGGGTCGGCGGGATAAAGTCGCCGCACTACCAGCCAGCCGACAACCAGTGGCAATAAGGCCAGGAGGGACATGGGGCCAGCCGCGTCCGGGAAAAACCACAGCCCTAGACTCCACCCTCCCAGCCACACCCCTTGGATCGCCAGATAGGTGATGGTGGTTTGGCTATGTCCCCAATTCCCTTCATTGGCCAGTCTCTGATAGGCGTGGGTGCGATGGGGGCGATAGAAATTCCTCTCACGGTAAAACAGGACCAGCCGGGTGAGGGTGGCGTCCACCAGGAAGGTTCCTAAAAGCAGGGGCCACAACCAAAGGCCAATCTTCGACTCGCGCCCATCCACCAGCCAGAAGGCGGCGAATACGTAACCCAGGAAGCCGCTTCCGACATCACCCATAAAAATCTTGGCGCGGGGGTTTGGCCAGTTCCAAAAAAGGAATCCCAGTACGCTAGCAGCCAGGAGGAGGGACGGGGCGAAAAGGGTCAGGCGTCCGGAAAGAAGGAGGATAAGCCCGCCACCCAGGGCGGTAACCACCGCCGTCCCCCCTGACAGACCATCAATTCCATCCATGAAGTTGTACATGTTGATCAACCAGATCACCCCGAGGAAAGCCACTACCACCCCTGCCCATCCCCAGGCGAGTTCCAGCGAGCCAAAAAAAAGAACCGGCGGTGGCGGTGAAAGCCAGACCAGCCAGGCGGCGGCCAAGACATGCCCTCCCAGGCGCCAGGCGGGGGAAAGTCCCCAGCGATCGTCCAGCCAGCCTAGCCCCGCCACCAGACACCCCCCCGGAACCAGGACGAGCAACCATTCCGCCTCCGCCATTCCAGCCACCCAAAGGCTAACGTTACCAGCCAGAAAGACGCCGACTATGGCCAAGCCACCGCCGCGGGGAGTGGGCTGTGAGTGGGAGCTACGCGCCTCCGGCCGGTCCAGAATTTCCCGGTTCAAAGAATAGTCGATTATCCCGGCGGTAAGGCGCCAGGTGGCTATCAGGGCCAGGATAACGCTTGCCACGGTCACGCCCACGTTTATCCTTTCCCGTCAGATTTGTCCAACGTCCCGGTTTTACCCGTTCCAGCCGTAAATGCCCCGCTCCTGAATGAAGTCAAGCAGAGTTTCAGGCAGTAAAGACGCCAGTTCCGCCCGGTCCGCCCCAGCCGCCAGCCGGCGCCGAATATGGGTGCTACTGATAGACACCGGGTCCATGGGAAAGTATCCGGACAGGAGGATGTCGCGTTCAGTCTGACTTAAACTCTTTAGGGTGTCACAAGCGGATTCCATATCCTCTCCTGGACGCTCCGCCACCAGGGGCGGCGCCAGGCGAAGGATTTCCCCATACTCCCGCCAGCTGGGGAAAATACGCGCCATGTCAGAGCCGATGATCAGCCGGTAACTGTCACCCCCGCCCCGTTTGTACAGCTCCCGCACCGTGTCAACGCTATAACTTGGACCCGGGCGCTCCAGTTCCAAACCATCCACCCGCAGACGTGGGTCAGCGGCGGCGAGGATGCGGGTCATGGCAAGACGGGCGGAAGGATCGGCCTCGACCGGGGCGATTTTATGGGGAGGGGCGGCGGCGGGGACCAGAAGCACCCCTTCCACCCGCCCAGACGCCATGGCGGCCTCGGCAAGACGCAGGTGTCCGTAATGTGGGGGATTGAAGGAGCCACCAAGAATTCCCAGACGCACGTGTTTCCCAGCCTAAACAAGGATTCCTGGTTTGTCCATGGGTGTCAGCTACCCTAGCTAACTCGTACTGTCACCAGGTCAATGAAGCTGTCGGTATCGATACGATCAACCTCCAGGACCAAAATCCGCCGCTCCTCCAGGGTCTGCAGGGCTTCGCCCACCACATGCGAGAGGTCGCTGGCGCTGAAGTTCTGGAACACCACGGTGAGTTTGTCGATGCGTTCCAGTTTACCCATCATTTCCTGGAGTTTAATGGTGAGAGCGAGGTAGAGGGCCAATTCACCGCGCAGTTTAGCCAGGGACGCTGGCATTGTTTCCAGTTGTTTCTCATACTCATGGCGATCACCGTAATTGTTTATGGAGGCCTCCAGAGCAGCCGCCTCTTCTTGGCTAGGCGGACTGTAGCTGGAGAGGAGGGTGGGATCTTTGGAAAGAAACTCATCAATAGCCTTGGTGGCCTCGGCCAACTTTCGCTCCAGCTTGGCTTGGCGATCAAAAATACGGCTATGCTTGACCCAGCGGTTGGGAACTACCAGATGGTTCCACCAGTTGAGGCGGGCCAGGACGTAGGGGGCCGAGTCGGGGGGGAAGGAGCCGTTCCGGATCAAGTCCGCCTTTTCCCCCAGTTTGGAGTTTGAGCGTATCACCAGACTCCAGATCATCCACAGCATCAGGATACCGGAAATGACAAAGGTAACCTTGGCAAGCTGCGGCCGCCCAAACAAATAGAAGGCGATCGCGGACATGAAGGAGACCAGTAGACTGGCCATGGAGGTGGTCGGGGGATCCTCTTCCTTGGCCCGCTCCTGGAAATCCTCGGCGGTGCGCTGGCAGAAATACTCGAAAAGATTGGGGGAGAGCAGGACGTCCTCGCGGCTTTCATTGTTGATGGAAGAATCGGGCATGGGTGGATTATCCTGACCGGCTAAACCCGAAACTGGTTTTAGCCAAAAAACTGGGGAAAACCCCGTCAACCTTGCCGCGCCGCTTGTTCCTACTTAAACCTGGGCAGGTTAAACACCGACCTTTTGACAATTATATTTTAGTCTATCAACGGCGGACTGCCAAGAATTATTTGCTGCTTTAGCTAAGGGATAATTAAGGGGCTGGGAACCAATTCTCTTGGCCAACCCCTTTTCCTTTGCTGTACAGGATGTCGATTCCTCTTTCAGGAACAGGATAGAAAACAGTTTTCAATCTTCCGGGAAAAAGTTCGCTTGGGCGGGAGATGCTTACGGCTTGACTATGCCGCTAAGATACCGGCAGATCCGCTCGAAGCGTTCTTCCGGCGAGGTAAGCCATTCCATGACGCGCTGGTATAGCTCACCGGAAACATCGTCAAGCGACTGCCCGTTGATCAGTAGAAAAACATCGCAGGCGGCGAGAGCGGTTCGCTTGTTGCCGTCCACAAAAGAGTGGTTGATGAGCAGGCTTTCCAACAGGGCGGCGGCTTCTTCAATAATATTCGTGTAATACCCGCATTGCGGACGAAACAAGGCGGCCTCCACCGACCCCATGTCTCTTACGCCGTGCTCCCCGCCGTATCGTTCGACAAGGGTCTGGTGCAAGGCGAGAATGTCCGCCGTGGTCAGGTAGTCTCTCATTCGGCAAGTTTACGGTACAGACCGTCGTGTCGGGCCATGCTGGTTTGCAAGGCTTGCATTACATGCTTTCGAGGAGAAAGCCCTTGCTTACGCTCAATATACTCTCGCAGGGCCTCGTCAATAAGAGTTTGAAGTCGCCTGCCCTCCTTGCCCGCCATGCTCCGGAGCGTTTCCAGCACGTCGGGATCGGCTTGGGTGGCAAATTTTACTTTTTGCGACCGGGTAGTGGTTGGCATATTTTCCTCAGATTTTAATTCTATTCCGTCATCAAGAAACATCAAGAAAAATCTTGATGCTTGGGGTAATATTTGGCTCTTACCATCTTAACACCGGTGACTACCTACAACTGAGTGGCGGCGCTTTTAACGCTACGGGAACCATCTCCAACCAGGAATCACCGTACCAAGATCGCATAAGCGTCCAAGTCAACCGTAGCTTCCGCTTCAAGTCAACGGTTGATACTATCTATGCCGAATGCCACAAACTCGACCAACGTCCAGATGAAAGTGCTTTGACCTACACCGACCAGCGTAGCTATGACGCCTTATTCCAGTTGCGTTTGCGTTGCCTTACAAACTGTCTCACTCGGCAACTTACGGCTGGACGCGGATGGTGAAATCGTATAGAAAAAAGTTTAGATGATTCTTGTGGGGTGGGATTGACGCTATGCATGATGGGAATCCTGCCGTAGCGGGACTTCCAACTTATATCGAATGTTCCATCCCCTTTTCAAGTCAAAACCAGTATAATACCGGGCCGGCCGGGGATTGGTCAGTTAAGACCCATGGCTGTATCAACTCGCCCCGGACACTGAGGGATTGACTTGCCGCCCGGTTTTTGGTAAATATCCTTGTTTTGGGTTTTTCACGAATCCCACTTAACAGGAGAGCCTGATACCGGCCGGTAATAAAAAACGGGCACCCACCCGCAAAGCGTCCTCAGCCCCGGGA
>JAITQC010000065.1 GCA_031289115.1 Planctomycetota bacterium | reverse complement strand
TGGCTCAATAAATGGCTCAATAAATGGCTCAATAAATGGCTCAATAAATGGCTCAATAAGCGACCCAATAAATGGCTCAATAAACGATGTCGAGAGAATGCTCGTAGTGCTGCTTCGAGAGAATCCAAGCCTCACAAGGGCAAAGTTGGCGCTATTTTTACTAAAATTGCGCCAAAATGGCGATAACTTGGTGCAAACTTGGAACTAACTTGGAACTAAAATTTCAAGAATGGAAACAATACAGAGGCGTGATTGCTGTCAAGTGGAGGAAACACCCGTCAGTTTATGGGTGTTAAACCGTTTTCCCAGCGGCACTAAGTGGCGAAAAAAACGCGTTGTCCCCGCCGGGCGGGGACAACGCAGCAATAAACGGTGGCTGGTTTAGGGTTTGCCGTCAACCGGGTATTTCTTGAATCCCCGCCCGTCGGCGGCGATCCGCCAAATACCGGGGAGAGGCATGTGCATTCCCGCCAGGGGCGTATTCTCCGCCACCGCCTGGTCCAGCACGCGCCGCCGGGCGGCGGCTGCCGCCGGTTGCACCGTGTCATAGGTGACCGTCAATTCCGGATAGGGGAGTTGCAGGTCAGCCACATGCATGATATCGCCGGCGATCCACAGGCGTTCCCCGCCCCGCCGGAGGTCGTAAAGGGTGTGGCCGGCGGTGTGGCCAGAGGCGTCCACCACCGTGATTCCAGGCAAGACCTCCTGGCCAAACTCAAAAGGCGCCACCCGTCCCGGATAAGCGGCCAAGGCGATCCGGGCGTTTTCCCCGCCGCCAGCGTAAGGGCTACCGGCCCGTTCGGGAGAAAGCCACCAGTCCTGCTCCACCCGGGAGACATGCACCGTCGCCCGGGAAAACACCGCTTTCCCGTCTCTCACCAGTCCCCCGACATGGTCGCCGTGAAGGTGGGTCAGAAAGACGTGGTCAATGGCGTCTGGACTAAACCCGGCGGCGATCAGGTTGTCGAGAATCTCCCCCCCGGCCGCCACCCCGAGTCCGCTGTCAAAGAGAAGCAGGGCGTCGGGCGTTTTCACCAGGAAGGCAAGGATATTCATTTCGGCGAAACCGGAAGGAACGGCGGCGGCGAACTGCTCCCGCGTCGCCCCCACCACGATGCCGGTGGGATCAACCCGCGATGTGCGGTCAATCAGGGTGTGAACCACCGCGTCGCCCAGGTGAAACTCCGCCGCCCAGACGGCGGTCATGGCGAATGAGGCCAAGACTAAGACAAGGGTCAAAAGGGTTATTTTCACTGACATGGCTGGCTTCCTTTACGATTGGACCATGGAGATTAGGCACGGCGACGGGGAAAATCCCCGCCGTCCGGTGTTGACACCGGTGAAGACCCACTCCGGATGAACCGGGTTATTTATTCCCCGCCAATTTTTCCGCCACCCGGGTGGCGATACGCTCCACATCCAGGTCGCTCAGGAAGGGACCATGGTAATCCGAGAGGGCAAGGGCGGGTTCCTGGTTACAGGGTTCCTCGGAGTAGGCCATATGGCCAGCCTTACTCGCGTCCAAATGGAAACGCTCGACCTGTTCCTGGATCTGGCTTGCCATCAGGGGGCGGCTACGCCCCACCATGAAGCGGAGTATCAGGCAGAGCTTGGCGTAGGACTCAGCCGACTCCATGACAAACCAGGCGGCGTTGGCGTCCCCGCCCCAACTCATCGGGCCGTGGTTGGCGAGAAGAACCAGGTTGTAGTCGTGGACAAAGGGGACAATCGACTGGGCGAGTTCGGGACTGCCGGGAATGGCGAACGGCGCTATCGGCACCGAGCCAGTAATAAACACCGTCTCGGGCGAATAAGGAATGTCAAGGGCGAGACCGGCGATAGCGAAGGCGGTGAGGTAGGGTGAATGCGAGTGGCAGGTGGAACGAAGGGCGGCGTTGTTCCGGTAGGCCGCCAGGTGCATCGGGAGTTCACTGGTGGGCTTGTAGTCGCCCGCCACCAGCTTACCCTCCAGATCGACAGTTATAAGCATTTCCGGAGTCATGGCGCCCTTGCTTACTCCGGTGGGAGTGGCCACCACCCGGTCTTCCCCGACCCGGAGAGTGATGTTGCCGTCGTTGGCGGCGACAAAACCCTTGGCGTACATTTTTTGCCCCACGGCGCAGATATGCCGCTTGGCTTCTTCAACTTCAAGGTAATCCGGCATTACGGTCTCCTGTGGTTTGACAAAGCTTGCATGCTAGCCGGAAAGCGGTAAAACGCCACTGTCCGGGAATTGGGTCTCCCCCTGACCCACCCCAACCTCCCTAAAATACCCCTTTTTTCCGATAACGCAAGCCACCTCGAGGGGTTTTTCCTTTCCTGGGCTGGTCCAGACCCAGCAGGGAGTAAATTTGCCTAATGTCAAGGGAACGCCGCACCGCCGCCGCCAGGCGCTGGTATTCCCTCTCTTTCGCGTCGGTGACGGGAGGAAGGGGAGGAAGGGGGGAAAGTCCCCGGGCGGCCCGGAGAGCGGCCCGGAGACGTTCTGGGATGACACCGTTGTCAAAAAGGCCGTGCACATAGGTTCCCGCCACGTTGTTCCGGGCGGCGCCATCGTAACGGCCGCGTTGTCCTGTTACCAGGCGGCCAAACGGCTCTCCCCCCTCGCCTAGCTGGCTCTTCCCCTGGTGTATCTCGTAACCCTGGAGGATGGCGCCAGTGAGACAGGCGAAAAAACCCGCCCTCACCCGCGCCTCGCCGGTCACCCGGGCCAGGGTTTTCCGCGGTCGATAGGCGGTGGTGACTGGGAGAAGGCCTAGACCCGCCGCTCGCCCGCCCGCCTCCTGCCCCTCCGGATCAGCCACCTCCTCCCCCAGCATCTGGTAACCCCCGCAGATCCCGAAAACCGGCGTTCCCGCCGCTGCCAGACGTTTGACAGCCGCCGCCAGACCTCCCTTCTTCAGCCATTCCAGGTCAGCCAGGGTGTTTTTGCTGCCAGGGAGAAGCACCAGGTCGGGAGCGCCAAGGTCACGGACCCGTTCCACATAACGTAGCCTAATGTCGGGGAAACGTTCCCAGGGGGAGAAGTCGGTGAAATTAGCGAGGCGGGGAAAACGGAGCACCACCACATCAAGGTCCCGGGCGTCACTCCGCCGTCCCAGGCGGGGTGAAAGGCTGTCCTCGTCATCCAGGTCAAGGTCTAGCCAGGGTATCACCCCGAGGACCGGAAGCGCGGTCAACTCTTCCAGTTGCCGCAGGCCCGGGGCGAGGATAGCCGGGTCGCCGCGGAACTTGTTAATGATTAAGCCTCGCACCCGGGGGCGGTCAGCCGCCGGGAGAAGGGCCAGGGTGCCATAGAGGCTGGCAAACACCCCGCCACGGTCAATGTCGCCCACCAGGAGAACAGGCGCGTCCAGTTTCCCAGCCAGGCCCATGTTGACAAAATCGTCAGGGTAAAGGTTTATCTCAGCCGGACTCCCCGCCCCTTCGGCGACTATGATGTCGTAATTTCTGGCGAGCTGGCGGTAGGAGGCTAGCACCTTGGGCCAAAGGGAGGCCTTGTTAGCCCAATAGGTGGCGGCGTCGACATTGGCGACGGCGCGGCCGCGCACCACCAGCTGACTCACCCGTTCGCCACTGGGTTTCAGGAGTATCGGGTTCA
>JAITQC010000216.1 GCA_031289115.1 Planctomycetota bacterium | reverse complement strand
AGTCGGCGTAGCCGGAACTACCCAGGTCGTCACCCAGTTTTGAGTCGATAAGGGCTTTGCGGAGGGGGGAAGCGGAATTGTCCAGGAGGTAGCCAGAGACCACTTTCATGGCCAGGGTTTCCAAGAGGTCGCGGCTGTCATTGGCAGTCATAGCCAGAGCGATATCAGTCTTACGCTCGACAGAGTCCACTTGGTCCAAGGGATAGGTGAAGGTGAAACTCTCCGGGTTAAGTCGGGGTGGCAGGGGTTGAATAACTGAGTCAACCGAGATGGGTTTAAAGGAAGACAGGTATTCCCGGTCCAGGAATTGGAGAAGACGGACGAGATCCAGATCGCCATAGGAAAAAAACCAGGCGTTGGCGGGATGGTAATAACGCTGGTGGAAGGCGAGATAGTCAGCGTAGGTAAGGGAAGAGATAGCCTCGGGATCGCCGCCAAAATCATTTCCGTAGGCATTGCCGGCGAAGAGGAGACGCTGGATGTGGCGCTCCAGAATACCATCCGGATCAGAATAAACCCCCCGCATTTCGTTATACACCACCCCTTTCAGAATCAATTTGCCAGCAGGGGTGATTTCCAGGTGGTGGCCTTCCTGGCGGAAATGATCTTCCCGCAGGAGGGGGAAAAAGACGGCGTCACAATAAACCTGGACCAGGTTATGGAAATCGGCATGGTTGAGGCTGGCGCAGGGGTAAATAGTCCGGTCAGGATAGGTGAAGGCGTTTAGAAACGTGGCCATGCTGGTTTTAAGAAGTTCAACAAATGGGTCTTTCACCGGGAAGCGTCGGGAACCGCAGAGAACGCTATGTTCGATAATGTGTGGCAGACCAGTGTCATCGGGAGGGGGAGTCCTAAGAGCGATGGCGAAGAGTTTTTCCGGGTCGTTAGTAGCAAGATGGAGAAGGTGGGCACCGGACTGAGGGTGGCTGAAGCTGGCGGCGGTAATATCAAGATCCGCTATTTCCTCCAGATGGAGACTTTGGAAACCGCTTGTTTCACTGCCGACAGGGAAGAGTTCCCTTAGTATCGCACGGATATTTGGCATGCTTGTCCTCAATGGGAGTGGATGGCAGGGCTGAATCGACCGGTTTTGGCGTCACCAGCCAACCCTGGCAAAGGTCGCATCGCGAGTCGCTACAGTATTGACAAACCCGGCAATCCGGGCAGGGGTGTTTTTTTCCCGGCGCTGATCCTCCGGTATCGGACAGCAAAATACCGTCTCCTTCTTTTGAACCGTGACCCCTAGAGGAGATCCAGCACCTCAGCCGGGACAAGCCCGGAATGGAGGCGCTTACGCCGCTCTATCCCAGTGGCACCGGGTTCAGCCCGGCTACCCACTTCACGGTAAAAGGCATTGATCTTACGCCGGTCGGTGGCAAAATGCTCCTGGGTCCAATCACTTCCCACTCCCATCCCGGAAGTTCTTGCTAAACACGTGTGACCGTAAAGCCAATAAGCGGCTTGTTGAAAATCCTCCCGGTAGGGAGCGAGTTCAGGCGTGTCAAAGAGGTCAACCAGTTTTTGCCCCGGACTGTTCATCTCGGTTCCGGCGAGGATGGGAAGGTCTAACTGGCGGGCGGTTTGGATAAACCGGGCCAGGGCATCCAGGCGCTCCTCCTTTTTTTTCGGATCGGCGAGATTCCAGTTCCGCTCGGGGATTATATTCACCGCCATGATACCCAGGTCAAGGAAATCACCCAGAAGGCGGTTAGGGTCAGTTTCGCCTAGGGAAGAACCATCCAGCCACGCCAGACAGGGAATGGCGCCAGCGTCCCGGATCATGGCGAAAAAATCCGTCTGGGAAGGAAAGGAACCACCGTCGGGCTGGACATAGCCAACCCCGCCTTTCTTCATTAATTTTCCCCTTATGGCGTTACGGAAAGCCCCGGGAGAGCTGAGCAACCCTTCGACGTCCTGGGGTGAACGGCCGAGCACATCACTCCAAAAAACCGCCAGCGCATCCTTTCCGGGAAAAATACTCCGGCTCTTTTGATCCAGGGCGGCGCAAATATGCCTTTCGGTTGCGTTGCCGGCGGGAGTGAGGGGAATGACATCCGCTTCATAATCCAGGGCAACTGGACTAAGAAAAGGATTTATCTTTTCGATAAGACCAAGATTACGCTGTCGGGAACGTAAGGCCAGGGTGGTAAGGAAGGTGGCGCTGGGACTTCCGGATTCCGGGTTACGCCAAAAGCCCACCCCGAGGGAATAGTTTATGCCTGGTTCGCCAGGGCTGTTTATTTCCCGGTCCGCGTAAGGGGTGACAAAAGCCCTGGTCTCAATGGAAACGGTTGTCCTTATCCCCAGGCTGTCTCCGGCCGAGAACATCTCCTCCAGGCTGTCAAGAACATCGAAGTCAGTGGAACCAATGACAGAAAGACCAGCGAGATAAGCTTCCAGCACCAGGCGCGAGGGCGAATAATCCTCACAGGAATAGGAGAAGAAAGTGTGGGCGTGAAGATTTGACCAGGGACGGGAAGACTCTGGCTTAAGATTACCATTGTCGATCTCGGCGATTACCTCCTTAAGAGCCATCTCCCTTTCCTCGCGGCGAAACGACCTTAACTTCTCGCGTAGGGAGTTAAGATGATTAGCGAAACGCCCGGATTTACTGTCTGCCATGGGGTCTCCTTCAAAGGTAATTCCTCGGTTGAAATCGGGAGGTTGGACAAAAGTCAGGCTAATTATAACGGGGTAGGGATTTACCGGTATAGAATTTTCATTCCGAAAGCTGGCTACAAGCAAGGTAAAGGTTTAGGCGTAAATCCGCTTTGCCACCCGGAAAAGGCGCCAGGGCGGAGTTTACCAGAAACAAACCAAGTTGTCACACCCAGTGGGTTCCAGCCGCTCCGGAAGGGAAGTTGACCGACCCCAGCCTCTGGATCGACCCGGGCCACACGGCGCTGAGGTAAAAGTAGCCGCCCGAAACACCCGCCACCGGATTGTCCAAGCCTCCGGGTTATCCCTAATAACCTGTTAGTCACCTCGAAGCCAAGCGAGGGGTGACTAGGCCAGGACAGGTGGGGGTGGGCCATGATTTCCCAGGGGAAGACAGCGCCTTCTGGTTATCCACCCGGGGGAATTTTACCCTGCCAGCTGGGATGAAGCCGCTCTCACCCTTGGCCTACCGCAGGTGGTTTTTTTAGCCTTGCCTAAACCAATCATCCTTGACCCAACCAATTCGCCAAGATACCCTTGTTACACAGTTCAAAGCGGCGCCGGGCAAACACCCTTTCCAGATTTCCCGTAGCCAAAATCCACCCTACTGCAGGAGACCGCCATGCGAGCCGCCGTACTAGAAGAATTGAATAAAATAGTGGTGAAGGATGTCCCGGAGCCAGTCTGCGGGGAAAACGACGCCCTTCTAAGGGTCAAAGCCTGCGCCGTCTGCGGCTCAGACCTACGTATCTACCATTACGGTAACGACCGGGTGAAGTTTCCCGCCATCATGGGTCACGA
>JAITQC010000007.1 GCA_031289115.1 Planctomycetota bacterium | reverse complement strand
CAGGTGGTGATAAGGTCGCCAATGCCGGCGAGACCGGAAAAGGTGCGCGGATCCCCGCCCATTGCCACTCCGATCCGGGCGATCTCCGTCATGCCGCGGGTGGCCAGGGCGGCCAGGGCGTTGTCGCCAAGTTCTAGCCCCTGCACAATGCCTGCCGCCAGGGCGATGACGTTTTTAGCCGCGGCGGCGATCTCCACCCCAACCAGGTCAGCCGAGGCGTAGACCCGGAAACGGGGTTGGGAAAACATCTGTTGTACTTGGCGGGCGGTGGCGAGGTCGCTAGACGCCGACACCAGGGAGGCGGGTAGGCCCCGCGCCACCTCCTCGGCGTGGCTAGGCCCTGACAGGGCGGCCAGCCGCACTTCCCCCAGACAGTCAGCCAGGACTTCCGAGGGGCGTTTCAGGGTTTCCGGTTCCAGACCTTTGGTGAGTGACACCACCGGGGTGCCGGGTGGGAGATTCGGGAGGGGACGGCTAAAGACAGGGCGAAGAAAACGGCTGGGAATAGCGTTCACCACTAGGCCGGCGTCAGCCACCGCCTGCCCCAGGTCGTCGGCAAAAGCGATCCCCGCCGGGAGTTTGACGCCAGGGAGAAAAACCCGGTTTTCCCGGTGCTGGCGCATCTCTTCTAGATAACCTGGGTCATGCCCCCAGATCACCACTTCCTGGCCGGAGCGCTCCAACACCAGGGCGAGGGCGGTTCCCCAGGCCCCGTCCCCGACAATGACCACCTTCCGCATCAACTCTCCCCTTTGCCTAAAAGACTCAGGATTTCCCGGGATGTCCGCTGGTCAGCCCG
This sequence comes from Planctomycetota bacterium, assembly GCA_031289115.1. GTDB lineage: Bacteria > Planctomycetota > SZUA-567 > SZUA-567 > SZUA-567 > JAITQC01. Next base: position 4,073 of record JAITQC010000007.1, on the reverse strand, counting down.
TTCAGAACCCAGGTGACGGCGTAGATCCAGTAGCTCTTCCCGCATTTTACCCGATAACCCGGGGTCGGTGATAATTTTTCCTAGCTCCTCGGCCATGAAGACAGCCCGGGCGGTGTCCTGGAGAAGCTCAGGAACCAGTTTACGGCCAGCCAGAATGTTGGGAAGGGAGAAATAGGGGATACTGTTGACTATGGCTCGGGCGATAAAATAACTCACGGGGTGGCTGGCGTAAGCGACCACCATGGGCCGGCCGAGCAGGGCCGCCTCCAGAGTGGTGGTGCCGCTTTTGGCCAGCACTAGACTGGCGGCCCGGAGTATTTCCCCCGAGCTTCCGGCGATGAAACGCGTCCCGGTCGGGGCCAGGGCTAGGGAAAGCAGGCGTTTTTGCTCCATCCCCGGGGCCAGAGACACCGCTACCCGGAGGTCAGGGAAACGCCGCCTAAGTTCAGCCGTCGCCGCCGCCATCTCGGGCCAGAGGTATTTTATTTCCGAGTCGCGGCTGCCGGGAAACACAGCTAACACCCCCCGCCGGGGGTCGGGGTCAGCCTCCAGGCCTTCGGGAGGAGGGGCGGAGCGCTCCTCCAAGTCGCGGATATGGTCAAAGGTGGGGTTACCGACATAGGTGGCGTCGATTGAGAGCCCCCGGAAAAACTCTTCTTCGAAGGGGAAGATGCAGAAAACGCGGTTGACATAGCGCCGGAGATGGCGGGCGCGCCATTTCTTCCAGGCCCAGAGTTTGGGGGCGATGTAATAGATTATGGGTAGACTGGGAAGGAGGCGCCGGGCCTGGCGGGCAAGATGGAGGTGGAAACTAGGCGCGTCAAGCAACACCAGGGCGTCGGGAGGGTCCTGTTCCAGATTGGCGAGAATACTGGCGAGCGCCCGGCGGTAGAAGGAAAGCTGGTGAACTGTTTCCCAAAACCCCATTACCGCCCGGCCTGACATGTCGACCGCCAACCTAGCTCCCGCCCCGGCCAAAAGACTGCCCCCGGCCGCCTCTATCTGGCAGTCGGGAGCCTGGCGGTGTAACTCACGCACTAGACTGGCGGCATGGAGTTCAGCCGAAGGTTCGGCGGTGGAGACAAATATTTTGACCATGTTCTGCCCCCGGCGCCTCGACTTACACCCGGAGGCTTTTTTTCATTGTGTTTAGCGACGGTTTCAAATTCTTCCCCGGGCACTGGGTGTTACCAAAATCACAGTGCATATGGAGGTTTTCCCGCCCCAGACCGTGCTGGCGCAGTAGTGACAATAAAAGACGCTCTAGCGATGCCAGTTGCGCCGAGGCCGGCTTTTGGATTTCGAAGTTTCCTAGTAGCATCACCCCGAGGTTGTGGGAATTGGCGCTTGCCACATGCGCCCCCTGGTAGCGGGTGTCCCGGCCTTGCCAGACAGTGCCACTGCGGTCGATTATGTAGTGGTAGCCAATATCCCCGGCTCCCATACGGGCCCGGTGCTGGCTTTGGATAAGCCGGAGGGTGGTCGCCACCGCGGTTGGGCTAAGGTCGTTATTGGGTTTGGAGCTCCCCTCGTGGTGGACCGTGATCCGGTTTACCCCGCCCATCATCTTCATTTTGGCAGGGACGGCGGCGGTGGCGCCCCAGGAGTTACGGGACATTGCCGTGACCTTGCCGCCGGCGCTCCGGACCGGGGCGGAACGGTTGATCTTAGGTTCCGGCGCCGGCTGCTGGATATAGATGTAACGGGTGGCAGGCGGTGGCGGGGTCTGAGCGTAGGCGGCAGCGGTGGCGCGCCGGCGGGGCGGGGCGTAAACCTCCGCCTTTTCGCAACCCGGCAAAAGCAGAAGCACCGCCGTGCTGGCGGTCCAGGCGAGAAATTCCCGGCGGCTCGCTAGTCCGGGTGTTTCGGGAAAATCGGTTTGGTCGTCCATTAATAGCTTCCCCCAGGCGGGCGGGCCGTCTAGCGGCTTCCCTGCCAGTCAATTGTCAGTCCCCAGTCTTTCCTTTCAAACAAATCGACATTTTCAGCGTTTTTTTTCACCCCTAATGCGAATTCCGGTGCGGGTTGCCGGCCGGGACCGTCTTTTGCTTTGCCAGCCCCGGGGTTTTCACCGATCATGTTTCCTGAGTTGGTCTGCCTTTCCACCCGGGTGGAAAGTATGCGGGAAGGAGCGCCGGTTTGTCCTGGTTAGCCTGGTCCATAACCATTCTCTTCCTGGGGGCGATCGGGGCTTCCCTTCCGGTCCGGGAGACAACGGCTCGTCTGGTCGGCGTCCTGACTTGCCTAGCGGGGTCGACCGCCGGAGTCTTTGGCGCTTTTGAAACCTTACTCAACCGGATTCACAGTAGCCGGTTGGAAGTTTGGTCCGCCCCCTTCGCCAGCCTTAACCTTGGTCTTGACAGCCTGACCGCCCTCCTGCTGGTGCCGGGGTTACTGGCGGGGGGGGTGGCTAGTCTTCGGGCGATCCGGCCGCGGCCGGGTGAATTCGCCGCCAACCACCATCGCGAATACTGGCTCTACAGCAATATTCTCCTGGCCGCCTTTGTCCTCGCCCTGGCGGCCCGGAACGCCGTTCTCTTCCTCCTGGCTGGGGAAGTGGTGTTTTTAGCCGCTTTCCTGCTACTCTTGGGAGGTGGCGGCCGAAAAAATTACCCATTGTCCTGGCGCCAGTTAAAAATATGGCAGTTGGCTTGCCTGATCCAATTCAGCGCGTTCGCCATCCTGGGGCGGGAGGCGGAGGTGGCTAATTTTTCCCTGCTTCACCCCGGTGCCCTCGCCACCCCGGTTTTCTTTCTTGCCCTCGCCGCTTTCCTCGCCGCTACCGGTCTTTTCCCTTTCCCGTCGGGTGCCTCTGGCCGCCAGGACGCTCCCTGGACCTTTAACGCGGTGTGGCCAGGGGTGTTAGGCGGGCTTCCCCTTTACGGACTCTTAAGAACCCTGGATATACTGGGTAATGGCGTCCCCCCGCCTTTTTTCTGGGGGGCGGGGCTGGTTGGCGTTGGCCTAGTCTCTATTTTTCGGGCTTTATGGCAAAGAAGCCGGGCTGACGACCTGGCCCGCCATATTGTCCACGCCACCGCGGAAGGTTGGGGGTTGGTGGCGGTGGCTCTGGGCCTGGGGCTACTGGACCTCGCTAGCGACCGCCCTGCCAGTTTTCCGACCTTGCATTTTGTCGCCGCCTATCTGGCTTACGCTGGAGTTGTCACCGGGGGGGGCGGTCTCTTCCTTCTGGCTGGCGGCCTCCACTCCCTGGGTGGCAGCCGTCGCCTGGATAACCTGGGAGGCCTGGGGGTTTCCCGCCCCGGGGGAGAATGCCTGGCGGTTCTCGCCGGGTTAGGGACACCTTGTTTACCAACCCTCCCGGGTTTCGCCGCCCTGGTTCTTCTTTTCGCCACCCTCCCCGAGGGAAACCCCGTCCTAGTCTTGTCTGTGCTGGCGGTTGGTCTGGGGGCGCTGGTTAGCTTTGCTCTGTCGCTAACTAGACACCGGCGGATTTTCCGGGGCAAACCCGGAGCCACCCTTCCTCATCCCGAGGTGGTAGCTTTGCCAGGTGAGGTTTTGCCGCCCCTCCTTCTCATACTAGCCGCTCCCGCCCTGGCGGTTTCTCTTCCCTGGAGCGCGCCGGTTATCCAGTCAGCCCTGGCTGGCCTGGTCCGACTTTGGCGGGGGGAGAGGGGAATACGTGGCGTCTTGCCTAGTGAAGTTTCTGGCAATCTTTACCCGGTTCTTGCCGGAGTGACCGCCGCCACCACTCTCCTGATAGTATTCTGGATGCTTGGGCGCCTGTTAAGGAAACCAGCCTCTTTCCCGAAACGTAAGGGGAAACTCCGTCACTCCGGAGGGAAACCGCCGCGAAAAGGGAATAAATGAGTTATCTTCTTCTCCTTTTGCCTTTTTTAAGCCTCAGCGTCATCTCCCGGAGAGAGGGAAGCTGGCAGCGTTGGGTCCTGCCAGTCCTGGCGGCCGGAAACCTCTGGCTGTCCTGGTTGTGTCTGGCCGGTGGGGACTCCCCCACCGCCACCCCGGTTGGCCGGATTTTTCGTCTCCTGGCTGCCCTGGTTTTTTTCGCCGCTAGTATTCAGTTGGAAACAGCGGGTGGCAAAAGAGCGACC
>JAITQC010000215.1 GCA_031289115.1 Planctomycetota bacterium | reverse complement strand
TAATTCCCAGTTTATGCGGGGAAATTCCCGCCCACTTCTAATTTGCATTTTACTGGCAGGCAGGAGGGAAACGGACTGTTGCTTCCGGATCAACCAGTTTATACTGTTTTCCGTGGGTTTGTTTTGGGCGGTCGGGGTTAAAGGTTGGGAAGGGGAATCTGTAAATGGCCATGAAGGTGGTATTGGCCCCAAACGCTTTTAAGGACTGTTTGTCCGCCTCCGCCGCCGCCCGCGCCATGCGGTCGGGATTGGCGGATTTCACTGACGCGGCGGAGGGGGTTACCTTGTTGGAAAAACCCATCGCCGACGGAGGCGATGGGTTGTTGGAGATTATCCGCGAGGTCATGGGTGGCGAAGAACGTTCTCTCGAAGTAACTGGTCCGAATTTCTCGCCAGTGACCTGTTCTTATCTGTATCTACCGGAGAAGGCTACAGCGGTGGTGGAAATGGCCAGGGCCAGTGGACTGGCTCTTCTACCTCCAGAGGAAAGAAACCCAACCCTGACAACCAGCCGTGGAACCGGCGAAGTAGCGCGTCAAGCGATAGCGGCAGGTGCCCGGCATCTGGTGATTGGCCTTGGTGGTAGCGCCACCACTGACGCTGGTTGTGGTTTCGCCGCCGCTTTCGGGGTTCGCTTTCTTGACCGGCAGGGAGTGGAATTATCGCCAATAGGCGGGAATCTTGGCAAGATCGCCAGGATCGAACTGGGGGAACTTCGCCAGTTGTGCCAGGACATAACTTTCGAGGCTATCTGCGATGTCGACAACCCTTTGCTGGGTGAAAGGGGTGCCGCCGCGGTTTTTGGCCCCCAGAAGGGAGCGACACCGCTTCAGGTGGATGAACTCGAAAAGGGGTTGGCGCATTGGGCCGGGCTGGTTGTGGAAGAGTTGGGGGTAAGCGTGGCTAGTCTTCCCGGAGCTGGGGCGGCGGGCGGCCTTGGAGCCGGTCTCGCCGCCTTCTTTTCCGCCAGGCTCCGACCCGGAGTCGAGGTGGTACTTGACCTGGTTGGCCTGGATGCAGCCCTGAGAGGAGCCGATCTGGTTTTCACCGGCGAAGGCCGTCTGGATGGACAGACCGCGGGCGGCAAAGGGCCGGCGGGAGTGGTTAAACGGGCAGCTCTGGCGGGTGTGCCCTGCATCGCAATCGCGGGCGAAGTGACCGGGGACCTGGCGGAACTACGGCGACTCGGACTTAGCGCCGCCTTTTCCCTGTGTTCCGGGCCAATTAGTCTCCAGGTGGCCAAAGAGCAGGCAGAAAACTTGCTTGCCAGAGCTACTCGCGAAGCCTTCCTCGCTTTTCTGGCCGGAAGAGGGGTTAAGCCTTTCCGGGAACCGGGAAGGCAGTAGGTGTTTAAGCGTAAAAAGGCCTGATCCGGCATTTGTTTGTGAATGCTCGGGGAACCAGAGTTGGCGTGAAGTAGCGAGTTTTAACCCTGGGTGGGACACCCCGGGGTTTTTCCGGGGAGGGGAGACTCTTTCCGGGCGGGACCAGTAGCAAATACCGGGCCAGGGTGAAGACGTTAAGCAAAGAGGGTTAGCTGGCGAAAGCTGTACTCCCCTAGTCAACCACCCCGTAACGAGACGATGGCCTTAGCCGCGTCGGCTGCCTTGAACACCGCCGTTCCCCCCACCAAAAGATCGGCTCCCGCCTGGATAATAGACCCGGCGTTTTGCAGGTCAACTCCGCCATCCACTTCTAGTTCCGCCTCGGTGCGACCAGCCAGATCAAGGAGGCGACGGGCGGCGGTGATTCTTGCGAGCGACTCCGGAATGAATTTTTGCCCGCCAAAGCCGGGGAAAACACACATGACTAACAGGCGGTCCACTGCCGCCAGATGGTTAGCCAACCTTTCCACCGGCATATCCGGGTTAAGTGAGAGGCCCCGGGTGAGGCCTAGGTCGCCAATGCTGTCCAGCGCTTCCCGGGGATCGGGAAGGACCTCCAGGTGGACGGTAAGACCGTCCGCCCCCGCTTTGGCGAAAGCCTTCAAATACTGGCCTGGATTGTCCATCATGAGGTGTACATCCAGGTGCAGGCGGGTGATTTTTCGCACCGCCTCCACTATCCCCGGCCCCATGGAGAGGTTGGGGACAAAGTGGGCGTCCATGATGTCGATATGGATCAAGTCGGCCCCGGCCGCCTCGACGCGCTGGATTTCGTCGGCCAGGTGGCCAAAGTCGGCGGCGAGGATGGAAGGGGCGACTTTGATTTTGTGAGGCATCGGGTGTCTCCTGGGAAAATTATCCACAGCGTCTGGTTTAGTCATCCTTCCCGCGTTTCCGGGTGAAATCAGCTTCTAATTCTCCCGACTTGAAATAAGCCTGGAGGGCGGAAAGGTCGGGAAGTAGGCGGTCGGAAAGGTAACGCACCACCCAGTTACGCTCTAACCCCCCAACTGTCACCACCAGGCTTCCCGCCCGGTGGGATCTCCAGAGTTCGATAGCGGTACCCATGCTGGCCTCGGGAACAAAGGCGATCAGGACATCGTACTCGCCGGAACGGTACATCAGCTCGAAAAAGGCCTCCTCGGCCTCCGTGTCGGTGTAGCTGAGGCTGTCTGGGTACTCGGCAACCGGGTCGAAAATTTCCGCCTTGGGAAACTTGCTACGGATGATACGGGAAATATCTCCCCGGTAATCCTGGGGATGGGAGGAATCGGGGAGGGATCCCTGTATGATTCCAGCTATAAAAAAACTTAAAGGCTTGGACAAGAAAGCTCCTTTCCCTATATAATTGTTAAAATAACTTATAGCAACCTTAACCGGCTGGCGGCCTTTTTTAGCCAACTGACCCGGAAACTAACCCCTTTCCTGAGACTGGGCAAGCGAAAATGCTGGTCTGTCCCGGGATTTACCTCTAACCCCTTGAGGACACTCCATGAAAATCACACCGGTGGTATTGATTATTCGCGACGGCTGGGGACGCAACATCAATCCCAAGGGTAATTCCGTCTTCGCCGCCAAAACCCCCTGTATCGACCGCTTGAAAGCCCGGTATCCGTGGAATCTCCTGGACGCCAGTGGCGAGCCGGTTGGTTTGCCCGATGGCTACCAGGGATCATCCGAAGTGGGGCATTTGAACATGGGAGCCGGCCGCATAGTTATCCAGGAGCTAAAACGGATCGACGACGGCCTTTCCGATGGTTCCCTTTTCGAGGTGGAGCAGTGGAAACGCCTGGTTGGCAACTGGAAGACCAACCAGAGCCAGCTTCACCTCCTGGGGTTGCTCCAGGACGAGGGGGTGCACGCCCACCAGGAGCACCTCTTCAAAATCATGCGCCGGGCCCGGCAGGAGTATCCGGAGGGGTTGATTGTGATCCATCCCTTCCTGGATGGCCGGGATACCCCGCCCCGCTCCTCCCGCGAGTACATCGCCAAGCTTCTCAAAGTCATGGAGGAGGTGGGTAACTGTCAGATCGGTAGCGTCATGGGCCGTTACTACGGGATGGACCGGTCGAAAAACTGGGACCTTACTGATAAGGCTTACCACGCTATCGTCAAGGCCGAGGGACGGCCCGCCACCGATATCCTCTCCCTGGTGGAACAATCCTATAAATCTGACCGCACCCCCGACGACACCGAGATGGTAGACGAGTACATTCCTCCTCACATAGTCGGCAACTACAAGGGGGTCAAGGACGGCGACTCTATCCTCCACACCAACTACCGTCAGGACCGGGCTATACAACTTACCCTGGCCTTTGTCGATCCGGGTTACCTGGGAAAACTCACCGCCAAGCCCAAGGTGGTCTACACCGGACTCACCCGTTACTATGACGCCTTTGAAAACTACCTGCTTGGCGCCATGGGGGCAGGGGGGGGCATGGAAAAACTTCTGGGGGAGGTGGTGTCAGC
>JAITQC010000178.1 GCA_031289115.1 Planctomycetota bacterium | reverse complement strand
CAGTAGTCTGTTTGATGCCGGCGCCTCATTTTTCGCTGGCGTGCGACTGGGAGAAAACACCGACGCGACGGGAAAACTCTACCTGACCATCCAGGAAGATAACGGCTCCTACCAAGTTTTTGCCTACAGCGACTCTGCCCGGGAAAACCTGGTCGCCCAGACCCAGCAGGCAGTGAGCGACTTTGGTGACGCCGTGGTCTTGGACCAGGTGAAAACCCCGGACGGCTCGGCGGGAAGTGGGCTAGGGATTACCTTGAGTATTGACACTGGTTATAACATTGGCACCGATGGCAGTGAGTTTGAACTGCAATTTAACAATTTAGGAGCCAGAATTTACAACGACTCCTATGGTTCCCAGTCTTTCCTGGGAGTAACCCAAAACAGTGGCGGCAATCTTTTTTACGACTACAGCCAGGCCGGCGACCCTGACTCGCAACGCTTCCTGGATGTCAGCCGGGGGTCGGTGGTTAAATACGGACAAGACGCCACCCTTAACCTTAACGGCTCCCTGGTCCGCACCACCGGTCTAAGCCTCAACTATTCCGACACCTCGATTATGGCCCATCTGGTTTTCAACAGTGGCCAGTCCGGTTCCACCACCATCGCCCAGGTGGGTTATGGCGAAGGCAGCCTCTTTACCAAAAACGGGTCCCTGGCTTTCGCCAAGAGTGGCCTGAACAGTAACGGGGCCTTTGTAAGCCCCTACGCGGCGGCGGACACGTATTTTTCTGGGCTACTCAACAACGCTGGCCACAACAGTAGCGAACTTCTGAACAACTTCGCCGGCGGCCTAAAGCTGCAGCTTGACGACAGCGCCAGCGCTTCCTCCCTAGTGGGTATCCGTAACATGAGTGGAGAAAGGCTGGGTTACCTCCTGGCCAAGGGTGAGTTTACCCAGCCGGGGATAAGCGAGACCCGGGCCCTCTACCTTTCCGATATCCTGGCGGGAGGCCTGGCTAGCCTGGAGAAAAACCCCACCCTCGCCAAGCGGATAATTGACCAGGCTGACGCCGACGTGTCAATGCTCAGAGCCCAGATCGGCTCTTTCCAGAGTAACGCCCTGGTTAGTAACGAGAATAACCTCCGGACCGCCCTCGCCAACATCACCGCGGGGGAGGGGGTTATCCGCGACGCCGACCTGGCGCTCGAGGCTACCAATCTCACCCGTAACATGCTACTCAACAACGCCGGTATCGCCGCCCTGGCCCAGTCCAATTCCCACCGGGAAAACATCATGAAGCTGTTTGACTGGAACTGAGGCGGGAAAACTGTCCACCCCGGGAGCGGGAAAAGTGGTTTGGGAAAAGGAGGGAGGGAAAAGGGCGTAACTGGAGAAACCGGTGTTTTTTCTTTTCTTCCGAACACCATGGCGATATAGTTTATTTCCCTGGTTTATTCTTGGAACTGTTTTTAAAAGGAACTCTCATGCTGAAAAAAACGCTTGGTTGCCTGACTCTGACTTTTTTGCTTGGCTTTGGGGCGGTTTTTGCCGCTGAAGCTGCCCATGCCAAAGCCGCGCCCGCTGCGGAAAAAGGCGTCATCACCCCCAAAGCGGCGCAGCAGTTGCTGAAAGACGGCAACCAGCGCTATCTGGAAGTGGCTCTCCGTCTCCAGATGGCTGGCGACGAGAAGGCCAAGTTACGTAAGGACCTGGCCAAGAACGGACAACACCCCATCGCCACCATTATCGCCTGTGGCGACTCCCGTGTTCCTCCGGAATATATTTTTGACCAGCCGATCGGTGGCCTGTTTATCATCCGCGGGGCGGGAAACACCGCCGGAGTCGAGGCGGTTGGTAGCGTCCAGTACGCGGTGGACCACCTGAATGTGCCGCTGGTGGTGGTCATGGGTCACAGCAAATGTGGTGCCATCGGGGCGGTGGTCGAAGGTGGCCATGCCGAAGGCACCCTGGTAGAACTACTTAAGCCCATCACCGCCTCCTTCAAGACGGTGGAGGCGGAAATAGCCAAGGGCGGGGACGCCATGCGGTTAACCACCGTCGCCAATGTCAAGCGTAGCATTGAAGTGTTGAAAACCTATGAGCCGGAACTGCAAAAACGCCTGGCGGCCGGGAAGTTGTTACTGGTGGGGGCGGTTTACGATATCGAGACCGGCGTGGTCGAGTGGTTGGATTAATGGATTGCGCAGTGGCGGGTAAGTTGATGTGGTATCTGTCTCCCCTGTAGTGGCTTATTTTCCCAAGGATAGTTTCGCGGGCGTAGCTCAATGGTAGAGCTCCAGCCTTCCAAGCTGGTCACGAGGGTCCGATTCCCTTCGCCCGCTCCAAACTCCAAACCCTTGTTTTCCCTTGTGGGACAAGGGTTTTTTATTAATCCATGGCTACTATTGCCAACCTTTACCGTAAAGTTCGCCTCGCCATAATTTTAATCAGCCTGATGCTCGTTCCAAGACAGCCCTTGACAATCTTTTTCAGACACAATTGGTTGTGCACCGTTTAAAGGCCAATTGATGGCAAGATGCGGGTCGTTCCAAATCAGTGTACGCTCATTGTCGGGGGCGTAATAGGAGTTGGTTTTATAGAGAGTCTCCACCCAATCCGACAGTGCCAGAAAACCGTGGGCCACCCCTTCCGGAAGCCATAATTGCCTTTTGTTTTCCGCCGATAATTCTACCCCCACCCATTGGCCGAAGGCTGGAGAATCCGGCCTTAGATCCACAGTCACGTCGTAAATGCTACCAACACTCACGCGTACTAGTTTCGCCTGGGGCGTCTTAACCTGATAGTGCATACCCCGCAATACATTTTTGGCCGACCCGGAATGGTTGTCCTGAACAAATTCGACCTTGCGACCCACAACCTCATTAAAAGTTTTCTGATTCCAGCTTTCTATGAAAAACCCGCGGTTATCGCCAAATACTTTGGGCTCCAGTAGAAGAAGACCGGGAATAGCAAAAGTGGTTACGTTTAGCATTGTCTTAGCCCTTTACTCATCTTCCGCTAGTCACAACAAATATTTACCATACTGGAAAAAAAATATGCACTCCTCGTTGGCGCTCTGTAAAATTAGGAGCTGCGTTGATCGTAATGATCCGGAATTTAGCATAGTAGAGCAGTGTCTGATTCTAGACATTAATCGTTCCGGAATATACTACAAACCCGTTGATCGTTTAAGCGTCCCATGGAAGCTTTCCAAGGGCTACAAATCGCGCTTAAAAATGGTCGATGACATTTACACAGAGCATCCGTTTTATAGTACCCGCCGCCTTGCTGTTTAAACCTACGAAAATGAATTATCCGTTCGCCGAGTAAAATTTCTAGCGAACAGTTTGTGATCCTGGGAGAATATTTGTGGCCCTGGGTAAAATTGAAACCACTACGGCAAAACCATCAACCACATCCCTCAACTTCTTTCGGGCTACGTCCTCAAGAAGTAGAGG
>JAITQC010000160.1 GCA_031289115.1 Planctomycetota bacterium | reverse complement strand
GGGTTGGCGGATAGACCATATTCTGGCTAGCCCTGAATTAGCCAAGGCATCCACCGACTGCAAGGTGGACCGGGAACCCCGCCAGGACCCCCGCCCTTCCGACCACACCGTTGTCTACGCCGATTTCACCCATCGGAAGCGGCGCTAACCCGGGTCCGGAGCCGCGGCATAGCCTTTTTTCCCTGGCGAAGTTCCCAGCCCCCAGGCGGTCAATAGCGGGAAAGACCTACACCGGCGCCCGCCCGGTACGGAATAAGGTGAACAAACGTGGATAGACTTACCCGATTCATGGCCGAGGTGGGAAAAGAAACCAACGCGCGCCTAAGCGAAATCCTCCCCCGTAAGGACCAGCGTCCGGAGGTTCTTCACGAAGCCATGCGTTACGCCGTGCTCGGTGGCGGGAAACGCATCCGACCGGTGGTGACCCTGGCGGCTTTTCACGCCGCCGCCCCGGAGGGGGCGGGGCGGGAAAAGGTGTTAGATGCCGGCTGCGCTGTTGAACTTCTTCACGCTTACAGCCTGGTGCATGACGACCTTCCGGCCATGGACAACGACGCTTTACGCCGGAACCGCCTCACCTGCCACAAAGCCTTTGGCGAAGCCACCGCTATCCTGGTCGGCGACGCCCTGCAATGCCTCGCTTTTGACGTGATGGCGCAGGCGGGCGGGGACAAGGCGGAGGTGGCAATCCGTGAACTCGCTCAAGCCTCCGGGTCCCTGGGGATGGTCGGCGGCCAAATGCTCGACATGGAAGGCGAAGGCAAGCACCAGGATGTGCAGGAGATTGAACTTATCGACCGCTGGAAAACCGGGGCTCTCATCACCGCCTGCTCCCGCCTGGGAGGCATCTTCGCCGGCGCCTCCGACGCCCGCCTGGAACGGCTCACCCAATACGGCCGGGCCATCGGCTTCATGTACCAGATCTGTGACGACATCCTTGACACCACCGCCACTTCCCAGCAGCTAGGCAAAGCCACCCGCAAGGACGACAAAGCGGGCAAACTCACCTATCCCGGCGCCCTGGGTGAAAAAGAGGCGCGGGCAATGGCGCAAAAGCGGGGAGTGGAGGCGCAGCAAATTATCCGCGAGTTTGGCAAGGAAGGCCTCTATCTTCGCCTGCTTTGCGACTATCTTCTCGACCGGATATCCTGACTCCGGGACAGCCGCTGGCCTGTTTCTACTTAGGGACTCCCCATGTCAAGCCTCCTGCCCGCTTTCGCCCCTCTTGCCGACCGCATGCGTCCGCGCACCCTGGAAGAGTTTGCCGGGCAGCAACACCTGGTCGGTCCTGGTCGCCTGATCCGTAAGGCAATCGAGGCTGACAACGTCCCCTCCCTCCTCCTCTGGGGTCCACCGGGAAGCGGTAAAACCACCCTGGCCAAGGTAATCGCCCACACCACCCGCCGGCATTTCGTCTCCTTCTCCGCCGTCCTCCAGGGAGTGAAAGAGGTACGGGCCATTGTCGAGGAGTCGCGGACCCGGCGCCGCCTGGAAGGCCGGGGAACCATACTCTTCGTGGACGAGATCCACCGTTTCAACCGCTCGCAGCAGGACGCCTTCCTCCCCCACGTGGAGTCTGGCGACATCACCCTCATTGGCGCCACCACCGAAAACCCCTCCTTCGAGGTGAACGGAGCGCTTCTCTCGCGCTGCCGCACTTACGTGCTTAAACCACTCTCCGATGAAGACATCGGAGAAATAATCGACGCCGCCCTGCGGGACAGCGAACGCGGCCTAGGAAAGGAAAAAGCCAATCTGGCGCCGGAAGCCAGGGAAACGCTGGTGAATTACGCCAATGGCGACGCCCGGACCGCCCTTAACGCTTTGGAAACAGCGGTGGCGGGGACCTCAGCCGAGGCCAGCGGCGAGAAATTGGTTAGCCGGGAAATCATGCGCGAAGCCATAACCCAGCGCCGGGTAAGCTTCGACAACAAGGGCGAGGAATGGTACAACCTGATTTCCGCCCTACATAAAAGCCTGCGCGGCAGCGATCCGCAAGCCGGTCTTTACTGGCTAGCCCGCATGCTTGACGGTGGCGCTGACCCGCTCTATATCGCCCGCCGCCTAGTCCGTTTCGCTTCCGAGGACATTGGCCTGGCCGACCCCCAGGCCCTGCTCCAGGCCCTGGCGGCCAAGGACACCTGCCATTTCCTGGGGCTTCCCGAATGCAACACCGCCCTGGCGCAGGCGGTGGTCTACCTCGCCACCGCCCCCAAGTCGAACCGTCTCTACACCGCCTATTCCGCCGCCCACGCCGATGTGGAAGAGACCCGTAACGACCCGGTTCCCCTGCATATCCGTAACGCCCCCACCCACCTCATGAAGGGACTTGGTTACGGCAAGGGCTACCAGTATGACCACGATGCCCCGGACAGTTATTCCGGGCAAAGCCATCTCCCGCCCGCTCTGGCTGACCGGGAATACTATGTGCCCGGACCCTTCGGCTTCGAGAAGGATATCCGCCGGCGTCTGGACTACTGGGCGAAATTGAAGCAGGAGCGCCCGAAGGGCCGGGACGATAAACCGGTTTAAGCGGCGAAAGGAGAAAGTCGGCTCCACCTCCCCCCTTAAGCCGCGCCTCCCGGGCCAACCCTTTAAACCCTTGCCCTTCCGGTCCGGGCGTGGCATACTTCTTTAAATCTCCGCTACCCTAGGGGTGAAAGACACCGCGGTAACGTCCATTCCGACTGTCAATCACCTCGGGAATAGGGGTAACAAAACTTTGTATAGGAGACACTCGCGACATGTCGAAGACCAATTTGCGGGCAATAGAGGGAACCCGTGACTATTTTGACCTGGAAGGCAACCGCTTCCTGAAAGCGATTGACTTCGCTGGCGACTTGTTTCGTAACTACGGCTACAGCCGGGTGCATACGCCCATATTTGAAAATACCGAGCTTTACTCCCGCTCGCTTGGTGCCGCCACCGACATAGTCGAGAAGGAAATGTACACCTTTAAGCCGGGTTCCGACTCCCTGACTCTGCGTCCAGAAGGGACGGCTGGAGTGATACGCTGTTATCTCCAGCATAACCTGGCAGAGCGGGGCGGCATTGCTAAACTCTGGTACGCTGGACCGATGTTTCGCCGGGAACGCCCGCAGAAGGGACGCCAGCGGCAGTTCCACCAGATTGGCGTGGAGGCGGTAGGTTCAGCCGACCCCCTCCTGGACGCCGAGGTGATAAGCATGGGGTTAAGGTACTACGAGTACATTGGCCTTAGCCAGGTAGAACTACGCCTAAACTCCATTGGCTGCCAGCTTCCGGAATGCCGACCCCTCTACCGCCAGCTTCTCCTTGATGCCATCCGCCCGCGGCTGGACGAGTACTGTCCAAGTTGCCGGGTCCGCTTCGATCGTAATGTCATGCGGATCCTTGACTGCAAAAACCCCGGTTGCCAGGAGCTTAACCAGGACCTTCCTAAAAGCCACGCCAACCTCTGTCCCGCCTGCCAGGACCACTTCGCCGCCACCTGCGAGGGGGTGGAAGCCTTGGGCGGTGCCTTCCAGGTCGACTCCACCCTGGTGCGAGGTCTTGACTACTACACCAAGACAGTGTTTGAGTTTACCCACCCCGCCCTGGGGAGCCAAAACGCCATCGGCGCCGGCGGGCGTTATGACGGCCTGGTGGAAGAGCTGGGCGGCCCCCCCACTCCCGGCCTAGGTTTCGCCCTGGGAGTGGAACGGATTCTTATCGCCATGGAGGCGGAGAAATCCTGCGCCTGTAGCTACCCCCTCCAGGTGTACGGCGTGACCATGGGCGAGTCGGCCCGCCGAGCCATGGCGGGAATCCTGGCGCGCCTGCGGGCCGCTGGTATCGCCGCCGACATGGACTACGAGGGGCGCTCCTTCAAGTCCCAGTTGCGGCAGGCCAACCGCCGCCAGGCCATGCTCTGCCTTATCCTGGGCGAAGACGAGCTTACCCGCGGCGAAGTCATTTTGAAAAACATGCTGGTGGAAAAGGGTCCTCAGGAAACGGTTAGCCTCTTTGACTGCCTGGACCAGGTGCGGAAGACGCTGCCGTGATGCCCTTACTACGTTGTCTTGGCTTCGTCCTGTTCCTCACGCTCCTCCCCTCCGCCGCGGCGGGAGCGGACTTCCTCTCGACCCCTCGCCTGGTGGCGGGAGCGGACCGTTCCTGGGCCTCTTTCCAGATTTTCAACGCCGACAGCGGATACCAGGAATACCAGCTCTACCACTGGGAAGCGGAGAGTGAAGGCTGGCAACCCGAGGGACGCTTCCAGGGCATACTCGGCGGACTGGCGGCGCTGGAATCAGGCGAAGTGTGGCTAGTGACCCGCGATGGCGCCCTGGTCAAATTTGGCGAGGAGGATAAACTCCTGGTCAACCCCGATAACCAGGCCGTCATACTTGACATCGCCTGGCTCGGGAACAGTTTGGTAGCTCTCGACAACCGGGAAAATTCTCTCGCCCTTATCCACCCGACTGACGAACAGGCCTGGAGCAAGCCAGAGATCCTGGTGGCCGAGGCAGGACTGGTGGAAAAAGCGCAACTCCTGCAAATCGGCGACACCACCCACCTGGTCTGGACCAGCGACAACGCGGATTTTTCCGGGGGCAGCCTTAACCACCTCCAAAGCGTCGACAACGGCCCCTGGCGGGAAACCCCGCCCCTGGCGGTCGGGGGTGACTTGGTGTTCGCCGCCTACCCCCGGGACAGACAACTGGAAGTCTTCCTGGTGACGCACGATCCCCTGGAGCGGGGTTCCCCACCGGAAAAATACCGCTACGCCCTGGACCCGGAGGGAAACTGGTGGGTGCAACCCCTCCCCCCAGCCCAGTCCCGTCCCAAACTCGACGCCGCTAGCGATTTCGCCGTCCTTTCCTTGCCGGAGGAACGGTGGCTTTGGCTCAGTAACAACCTGAACGGTGTCGAAGCTGGCCTAGGACAACCCGACGGCCTGAAAAACATCGTCCTGGCGAGCGGCATAGGAACGGTAGCCAACCTCCCCTTTCTTCTCTACCTGCTTTTTCTCGCCTTCCTGGCATTTCTGGGCTGGCGGGCAGTCAAGCGCTCCCAGCGCCTTTCCCTGACTTTCCCAGGAAGGGCGGCCCTCCCCACCTGCCGCGGCGTCGCCCTGGCGCTTGACTTCCTTCTCGCCTCCATAGGGGCCACCGCCTTCGCTTACGGGGCTGGCTATTTAAACCACCTGGATGACGTGCTGACGCTAGAAACCACCAATCTCCTTTTCTGGGTCAACCTGACCGCCCTGGTGATCCTGAACGGGATTAGCGAGGGTTTCACCGGAACCACCCCGGGAAAATGGCTGGTGGGACTGCGGGTCAGGCGAACCATTGGCGGTCCACCCGGACTGTTCCGTTCCCTGGAACG
Source organism: Planctomycetota bacterium (assembly GCA_031289115.1). GTDB lineage: Bacteria > Planctomycetota > SZUA-567 > SZUA-567 > SZUA-567 > JAITQC01. The sequence goes on along the minus strand of JAITQC010000160.1, from coordinate 1,545 downwards.
CAATGTCCTCCGGTATTTCGATATGGCGCCGGTGTTGTTTCCCGGGCTAGTTGGCTGGATAATAACCCTCTTCAACGGCAACCGCCAGCGGATGGGCGACCTGGTGGCTAGGACGGTGGTCCGCCACCACGCCCCCCTGGAAAAGCGGCAGTTCATCCTCGGCAGCGCCAGTCCGCGGCGGCGGGAACTCCTGGAGGCCCTGGGTTTGAAACTGCGTTGCATCTCCCCCAACATTCGGGAGGCGGACTTCCGCCAAGACACCCCTCCCCTCACCGCCCAGGCGGTTTCCGAAGCCAAGGCTCAGTGGGTGCTGGGACAAGTCACCTTGGTGAACGAACTAGTGATCACCGCCGACACGCTGGTGGTGGTGGACAATGACATTTTGGGTAAACCCCGCGACGCCGAAGAGGCGCGGGAAATGCTCCGGCGCCTCTCCGGACGCAGTCACCGGGTTTATACCGCCGTCACCATGATTGACACCGCCATGACGGGGACTATTTCCGACGTGGAAGAGTCGGAAGTGGAGTTTTATCCCCTGAGCCAGGAAACCATCGACCGTTATGTGGAAAGCGGCGACGGCATGGACAAGGCCGGAGCCTACGGAGTGCAAAGTTCGGGCCTGGTGAAAGAGGTGCGTGGCAGCCTTTCCAACGTGGCGGGGCTACCGATGGAAATGCTCCAGGATATGCTTGCTTGCCGGGAGACGTGAAACTTGGCCAACGGGAGCGGTCTTGCCGCCGTCCCGGGAGGAATTAAAATGGAAAACTTCCAAATGGCGGTTGACCCGGGACTTTGCCAGCGCTGTCGTCGCTGTATCCAGGACTGTCCCAATTCCGTCTTCCGGGAAAAGGATGGGATGCCAGAGGTGATAGAGGAAAACGTGGCGGATTGTATTGGTTGCCAGCATTGCCTGGCGATCTGCCCCACTGGCGCCCTCTCGGTTTTTGGCCTTGATCCGAAAAACAGCCTGTCCCTGACGCCTAGCGCCCTACCTACCCCGGCGCAACTACGGACCCTGGTCCGGGGCCGCCGGAGCGTGCGCTCCTTTCGGCCGGAAAACGTGGAGCGGGAACTTATTGACGCGATCCTGGCTGACACCCGGCACGCCCCCACTGGCTGTAACGCCCAATCCCTGTCTTTCTTAGTGGTGGATGAGCGCCAGGAACTGGCAGGGTTGCTGCTTAAAGTGGTGGATGCGGTGGAAAAAGGCGTCCAGGCCGGACGGGATGTTCCGGACTTTCTTGCCATGGCTGTCCAGGCCTACCGCCGGGATGGTAGCGACCACTTTTTCCGGGGAGCTCCCCATCTCCTAGTGGTGGCGGGGGGAGAAAAGGCGGTTACCCCACAGGCAGACGTCCTGATTACCCTTAGTTACTTTGAGCTACTGGTGGCCAGCGCTGGCCTAGGCGCCACCTGGTGCGGCATGCTGGATCTGGCGTCGGCGGTCATCCCGGAAATCCGCGGTATTTTTGGCCTGGCGCCAGACATCCCCTTCTACAGCCTGATGTTCGGGCGACCCGGAGTCCACTACGCCCGCACGGTTCA
>JAITQC010000163.1 GCA_031289115.1 Planctomycetota bacterium | reverse complement strand
CCCTACGCGTCCTCTACCACCCCTCCTACCTCCTGCGCCAGCGTAAAGCGTTACGGGAGGGTGGTCATAGCGACGCTGACCGGGAGACCTGGGAGGATGTGAAGGAAATCCTCCGGCTTCGGGAAGAACTCTCCGTTTTGCCCTCCCCGTAAAAGAGACCAACATGCCTCGCATCCTGGTGGTTAACATAGGCTCAACCTCACTGAAATACCGCCTGCTGGAAATGGCGGGCGAGAAAAATATCGCCCGCGGCTATATCGAGCGTATTGGTGACAGCGCTTCCCCTTTTATCCATACCGGGGCTTCCGGCCCGGAAAAGTCAACCCTTGACACCCGGGAAGGCTATCCGCCAGCCATCCAGGCCATGCTTGTGGCTATCGGCGGCACCGCCGACCTGGCCGGCATCGGCTTCAAGGTAGTCCAGGGTGGCCCGGATTTTCAGGGCGCCTACCTACTTGGCCCCGAAGTCCTGGAGCAAATGGAAGTATTCTCCGGGGTGATGCCAGCCCACAACCCGCCCTACATCCAGGCGATAAGGCATTTCCAGCGCCTGCTACCGGGACTGCCGCTGGTCGGAGCATTTGAAACCGCCTTCCACCGCCAGATACCTCCCCACGCCGCCGCCTACGGAATACCCCGCTCCTGGAGCGAAAGCTACGCTATACGCCGCTACGGCTTTCATGGCGCTTCCCACCGTTACCTGGCCGAGCGCCTGGCCGTTCTCTGTGGGCAGCCCCTGGCTAAACTACGGCTAATCACCTGTCACCTGGGTGGAAGTTCCTCCCTGGCGGCGGTCCGGGACAGCCATTCCATTGACACCAGCATGGGCTTCACCACCCAGTCCGGCGTCCCCATGGCCAAACGCTCAGCCGACCTGGACCCCTTCATCCTCCCTTATCTGGTGGAACGCACTGGCCTGACCCTTGACCAGATCACGGAACAACTGACCCATAACGGCGGTCTCGCCGGGATTTCCGGCCTTTCCGGTGACATGCGCGACCTTCTCGCCAACTACCAGCTTAACCCCCGCGCTCGTCTGGCAGTCGACTATTTCTGTTACGAGGTGAAGAAATACCTGGGAGCCTATTTCGCCGTGCTTAACGGAGTCGATGCTATCGCCTTCTCCGGCGGTATTGGGGAAAACGCCGCCCCGGTGCGGGAATACATCACAGAGGACCTGGACGCCCTGGGGATAGTGGTGGACCAGGAGAAAAACCGGCGGCTGGCGGAAGAGGGCGAAATAACCGGGACCGGGTCGCGGGTCCGGGTTTTTGTCATCCCCACCAATGAAGAGATCATAGTGGCCAGAGAGGCGTGGCGAGTAATTGGTGGCGACCAGCCGACTCTTTCACCTTGACATTATGGCGCTCAGGCGGAAAATGAATTTTTCCACTCTTATCGGCCTCCCCCGGGAGGCCGGTGGTTTTCCCGAGAGGAGATTCCGGCCAGCATGTCTTCCCTCGCCCGGGCGGAACGGGTGAAAAAGGCGGCGGACATCGACCGCCTCTTCACCAATGGCGTCCGCGCCACCTTTGGGCGGGTGACAGTTCTAGCCCTCCCCAACTGCCTGGGACACCCGCGTCTGGCGGTGATTGCCGGCAAGCGGCTGGGAAAAGCGGTACAGCGTAACCGCATGCGTCGGCGTCTTAGAGCCGCCTGGCGCTCCGGACGGGTCAAAATACCCGCCCTGTCTGGTTACGATCTGGCTATTCTGGCCCGACCGGGTGTTTTGGAGGCGACTTGGACAGACATTGTCCGGGACGTGACAATGGCGGTGACGAAGGTTATGGCGAAAGCCTCCCCTCCCACCTCCCCCCTTCACCCCCCAACGTGACTTTCCGTGAACGCCCCCTGTCCTGGCTGGCAGTGTCTCTGGTCAAGCTTTACCAGAAGACCCTTTCCCGCCTTTGGCCAGGCGTCTGTATCTATTTTCCCAGTTGCAGCCACTACACCATACACGCTATCCGGACAAGTGGTCTTGGACTGGGCGTCTTACTGGGAGTTTGGCGGATTCTACGCTGCCATCCCCTTGCCAAGGGTGGCTATGATCCGCCTCCCGGTTACGAAGAATGGCTGGAGAGCCTGCCCCGCCCCGGGAATGGGTGGGATTCCCACCAGGATTTGACCCATGTCAACCAACTGTAAAAAAGGACAGCCCAACCTGTGAATAACGACTCGCGTCAACGTATCGTCCTCATGCTCGCCATGATGGTGACTTTTGTGGTCATCCTGGAATATGTCATGCCACCTCCTCCCCCCCCGCCCAGGATTACTCCCGAGCGGCAGGAGACGCCGGTGGCCACGCCCACCCTCCCTCCCGCCGCCACGGGGGAAAGCCCGGTTGTCCCACCCGCCCCGGCCCGCGATTTTCAGCCGCAGGGGCATTTCCAGATTGTGGTGCGTAACCCCGGGCCCGAGCGGGAAGACGGGGAAACGCCCCAAGCCTATGAGGCGGTCTTTTCCACAGTTGGAGCCGGGCTTTCCCGTTATCGTCTCCTTGGCTACTGGCGTCAGCCCGGTAACGCGGCGAAGCAGCCTGGCGGCGAGGTTATCCTCCTTGACCACCTCGCCAATGGCCGGGACAGCCTGCGGGTAGACGCCGCCAGCTTTGGTCCCCCCCGCGAAAAAAGCGAAACCATTGGCTTCGCCACCCTTAATTACGAGTTGATAGAGGTGCCGGCGGAGGCGGAGGTAACTCCCGCCCTCCCAGCCGACGTGAAGCGTGGAGAAAACCTGGTTTTTCGGGCAGTGGCTGGGGACTGGGAACAGGTCCGCACCTACCGCTTCCCCAAGGGTCCCGAGGACCCCGCCTTCACTATCGACATGGATATTTCCTGGCGTAACCTTCAGGACCAGGACCGTAGCCTCTCCTATCGCCTTAGCGGCCCTTCCGGCCTACTCCCTGACGACAACTCCCCGCAATTCGGGACTATCAACTTCCTCACCGCCCGCCAGCCACTTCAAGGCAACCCCGGGGTGGATGTGGAAAGAAAAGACCTTTCCACCGTCTCCAAGGCGGAAAACATGACCTCCCCCGACAACCGGGCCGGCATCGCCTGGGTGGGAGCGAAAAACCGCTTTTTCACCACCCTGCTCTCAGCCGGGGTTGACGGTTTGCGTAACGCCAACGGGGCGCAGCTACGCACTTTCGTTCCCCTGCCGGAACTGCTTCCCAAAGAACCTGACATTCTGGAAAGCCTGAAAACCCAGCCGGTGGTGAACGCCGGCCGGGGCGACACCCCGGTTTTCGAGGACGTCTCCCTCCTGGTGGTTCCGGGAATAATAGCCCCCGGGGGAATAGCGCAGGCGGCTTACCGCTTCTATGGTGGACCAGCGGTGGACAGCCTCCTGGAACAGGCCGACCCCCGCTTCTCCGGAGTCATTTCCTACACCTGGCATTATTTTGACTTTATCAGCCGCTGGCTGGTAGAACTCCTGACTTACCTGGACCGGCTTTTGGGTAACTACGGCCTAGCCATTATCGCCGTCACCCTCCTGGTCCGCGCCGGCATGCATCCGCTAAACCGCAAGTCCATGGTGTCGATGAGCAAGATGTCGAAGCTTGCCCCCCTAATGAAGGAACTCCAGAAAAAATACGCCAGCGACAAGGTTCGTCTCCAGAAGGAGATCGGCAACCTTTACCGCACCAACAATGTCAGCATGGCGGGTGGCTGTTTACCAATGTTTATCCAGCTACCCATATTTTTCGCCCTATATGGCGCCTTTTCCCAGGGTTTCCCGATCCGCCACGCCTCCTTCATTCCGGGTTGGATACTTGACCTCTCGCAACCAGACAGCCTCTACGACTTTGGCTGGGTGATACCAGTGCTGCAGTCGCGTTACCTCAGTTTACTCCCGGTCCTCTACCTGGCGCTCCAGTATTTCCAGATGAGCATGCAACCCAAACCCTCGGACCCGCAACAAGCCAGCCAGCAGCGGATGATGAAAATAATGCCCCTGATGTTTGTTTTTATTTTCTATTCCATGCCAGCCGGCCTGGTCCTTTATTTCGCCGTCTCATCCCTTTTCGGAGTTCTTGAGAACTGGTGGATACGGCGCATGGTTCTCCCTGGCCTGGGTCTTGGCGACCATGCCGCGGTGGTTGACCCGTCCACCAGCAAAGCCGGAGCGGGGGCGGTTGTTAGTAGCCCTGCCCGCAAGAAAAAACGCTAGGATTCTCCGGCGTTAGGGAAAGAAACGCCTGAAAGAGCGTGGCGCTCCCCCGCCTAGGTGTTCCCGGTTGTTCCGGTGGTAGCCGACTACCTCAACTCTTGTGATAAAGGTGACTCCCATGGCTGGCAAAAAGAAAATCAAGTCTGATGATCTCACCCCCATCCGTATAGTTGAACTTCTCGACAATTATATCATCGGCCAGGCGGAGGCTAAAAAATCGGTGGCTATCGCCATGCGTAACCGCTGGCGCCGACAGAAAATCGAATCCGATATGCGCGATGAGGTGACTCCGAAAAACATCCTCATGATCGGCTCCACTGGCGTTGGCAAAACCGAGATTGCCCGCCGCCTGGCCGACCTCACCGGAGTTCCTTTCCTGAAGGTTGAGGCGAGCAAATACACCGAGGTCGGCTACCATGGCCGCGATGTCGAAAGCATGGTCCGCGACCTGGCCAAAGCCGCCATCGCCCAGGTCCAGGAAGAATCCCTGGAAAAGGTGGCGACCTCGGCCCGGGAAGCGGCCCAGGAAAGGGTCATGGACATTATCCTGCCACCTCCTCGTAACACCTATAACCCCGATGAAGACGAGGACGACTATCCCCATTACCACGAAAACACCAATGATGACGACGAGAGGGATGACGCAGAGATAGACATGGTGGGCGATGATGAGGAAGAGTATGACCCGTATGAAAAATTTCCCGATGACGACGATGATGACGACGATGACTTGCCGGAATCAGTCAAAGTGGAAGTAGAGATGGCTGACCAGGAGCGTTACACCCGCAACCGCAGCAAACTACTGCAGCAGCTTAAAAAAGGCAAGTTCGACAAGCGGCAAATAGAAATAAAGGCCAACGCCTCCCTATCCATGGCCAACATTTTTGGCGCCGGGGCCGGTTCGGAAGAGATGGTGATGGAAATGCAGGAGATGCTGGGGAAGATGTTGCCCAGCCGCAAGAAAACGCGCAAGGTCACTATCGCCGAGGCGGTCAGCATCTTCCAGCAGGAGGAGGCGGAGAAGCTGGTTGACGAAGACAGCATTCAGCGGGAGGGGATTATCCGGGCCGAGCAGGGCGGAATCATCTTCATCGACGAGATTGACAAGATCATCGGCAATGGCCCTATGGACACCATTGATGTGTCACGCGAAGGGGTACAGCGTGACTTGCTACCCATAGTGGAAGGTTCGACCGTAATGACCAAGTACGGTCCCATCAAGACTGACCACATCCTCTTCATCGCCGCCGGGGCCTTTCACGGCCACAAACCCTCGGAACTCATTCCCGAGCTTCAGGGCCGTTTCCCCATCCGGGTTGAGCTTTCCTCACTCACCCGGGAAGACTTTAAGCGCATCCTCACCCATCCCCGTAACGCCATTTGCAAACAGTACGAGCTCCTTCTGGCTACCGAGGGGGTGAAACTGGTCTTTGAGGAAAGCTCCCTCGACGCCATCGCCGAGTTCGCCGCCAACGTTAACAACACCACGCAGGACATCGGCGCCCGACGTCTCCACACCATTATCGAGAAGCTGTTGGAAGATATCTCCTTCGACGCCGCCAGCTACAAGGGCAAGCGAGTGGTGATTAACGCCAAAATGGTGCAGAGCAAGCTGGCTGACATTGTGAAAAACGACAACCTCTCCCACTTTATCCTCTGACGCCAGGCCGAGTTTTCCCACGCTTGGCGCTGGGGGAAATGCCCCGACGCGATCCAAGACAAACCCCCCGGGAAAAACCCGGGGGGTTTGTCTATGCCTTTACCCGCCAGGAAGCGGATTGTTTTAGAGCTTGATGTTGTAAAAAGCCTTGGTGCCAGCGTACACCGCGTTGGGGCCGAGATCCTCTTCGATACGGAGGAGCTGGTTGTACTTGGCGATCCGGTCGGTACGGCAGAGGGAGCCGGTCTTGATCTGGCCGGCGTTGGTGCCAACCACGATGTCGGCGATGGTGGCGTCTTCGGTTTCGCCGGAACGGTGGCTCACCACGGCGGTATAACCGGCTGTTTTGGCCATTTCGATAGCGGCCAGGGTCTCGGTCAGGGTGCCAATCTGGTTGACTTTGATCAGGATGGAATTGGCGCAGCCAAGACGGATACCCTTGGCCAGACGCTCGGTGTTGGTGACGAAGAAATCGTCGCCGACTATCTGGACCCGGTCACCTAGCTTCTTGGTCAAAAGCTCGTAACCTTTCCAGTCGTTTTGTTCCAGGCCATCCTCGATGGAGATAATGGGATACTTTTCAACCAGGTAGGTCCAGTAATCCACCATTTCCTGGGCGGTCTTCACCTCTTTGGTAGATTTCTTGAAGACGTATTTGCCACCGGAGTAGAATTCGCTGGCGGCCGGATCCATGGCGATGGTGACATCCTTACCAGGATTAAACCCTGCCCCTTTTATCGCCTCGACAATAACTTTCAGCGGCTCCTCGTTATTGGCGAAATTGGGGGCGAAACCACCCTCGTCACCCACGGCGGTGGAAAGACCTTTCTTCTTCAGGACTGACTTAAGGGTGTGGAATATCTCGGTCGCCCAGCGCAGAGCCTCGGAAAAAGTTTTCGCCCCCACCGGCTGAATCATGAACTCCTGGAGGTCAACCGAGGAGTCGGCGTGGGAGCCGCCGTTGATGATATTACACATGGGGACGGGGAGAACGTGCGAATAGGCGCCACCAATGTAACGGTAAAGTTCCAGCCCGGAGCAGTTGGCCGCGGCCTTGGCGGTGGCCAGGGACACGCCGAGAATAGCGTTGGCGCCGAATTTGCCCTTGTTCTTGGTGCCGTCAGCCGCGATCATGGCCTGGTCGACAGCGATCTGGTTAGTGGCTTCAAGACCAATAACCACAGCGGAAATCTTCTCGTTGACGTTTTTAACCGCCTTGGAGACACCTTTACCGAGGTAACGCTTCTTGTCGCCATCACGCAACTCCACCGCCTCGTGTTCTCCGGTAGAGGCTCCGGAAGGAACGGCGGCGCGGCCAAAAGCGCCGCAAATGGTATGCACATCCACTTCGATGGTGGGGTTACCACGGGAGTCGAGGATTTCCCGAGCGCGCACTTCGCAGATTTCTGACATTGTTTCCCTTTCAGTTAAAGTTAACCAATCCGAGGCGGGGCGCCCGACGCCCGACGTCTCCCATAGAGTTTCCCGTAATCCCAATCGGGTTTGCCACTAGAGCCAGGGCCGAGTGGCTTTTCCGCCACGGTTTCCCGAAAACGGCATCCCCTCTTCAACCCTATCCGAACAACAAACCAACTATAACGGAAAAGGGGGAAGAGTTCAAGACGTTTGACGTGGAGGGAAACGCCAAGGGAAGGTAGGTGCGGGAACTAGCCCGGTTTTTTCCCGTCCCCCAGGATGTCGGCCATCCCGTAAAAACCGGCGGGGCGGTCAATAATCCAGCGGGCGGCAGCCAAGGCACCAGCGGCGAAAACCTCGCCGGACTGGGCGCGGTGGGAAATCTCCAGGCATTCGTAATCGTTGGCGAAATAGACGCGGTGGTCGCCGGGGAAGGCGCCTAGGCGCAAAGCGTGCATGCCGATTTCATCCGCTTCGCGTTCACCGGTCCGGCCCTGGCGGCCATGCGTCAGGTCTTTCTCCGGATCCAGACCGCGAACAGCCGCCACCTGGCGGGCAATGGCGAGAGCAGTGCCGGAGGGAGCGTCGCATTTGTGACGGTGGTGCGCCTCGACAATCTCAATGTTGTAGTCGCTTGAAAGAACGCGGGCCGCCTCCGCCACCAGGCGAAAGAGGAGATTGACTCCGAGGGAATAATTAGGCGAGAGGAGGACGGCGGTACGGGTGGCAGCTTGCCGTAAGGCGGAAAGCTCCGCCTCGCCAAGTCCAGTTGTGCCGACCACCAGACGAGTGCCGGCAGCGGCGGCTAGGACGGCGTTCACCGCCACTGATTCCGGGGCGGAAAAATCTATCGCCACCACCGCCCCAGGCTGGAGGCGGTCGCTCCACTTAACCCCGGTAGCCTGGGGGGCGAGTTGTTGCCGGGCGTTAATGTCTTGCCCGAGGTCAGGGAACCCCGGGCGTTCCACCGCCTGCACCAGGCGAAAAGCCGGATCAGCGTCGGAAAGGGCGAGAAGACGCCGGCCCATACGGCCAGCCGCCCCGAGGATGGCGAGATCAATTGGAGTGGTCATTTGGGGTTCCTTTAGGCGGGCGGCTGTCAACAATATAGGTGGCGGGACCGTCGTTAACCAGTTCGACCTGCATTGAGGCGCCGAAGCGGCCCGTCGCCACCCGGGGACCGGCGGCGGCCAGACAAGCGAGGAAATGGCGGTAGAGCCGGTCCGCCAGTTCCGGAGGAGCCGCCCGGGTGAAAGATGGCCGGTTGCCACCGGTCAAATCGGCACAGAGGGTAAACTGGCTAATCACCAGAGCCTCGCCACCCGTGTCAAGGAGGGAGAGATTACTGCGTCCCTCAGAGTCGGCAAACAAGCGTAGGCGCGGCAGGCGCGTGGCCAAACCCTCCGCCTCCTCCAGCCCGTCCCCTTCCGCCACCCCGAGGAACACCAGGAGGCCAGGCCCGATTTCCCCCACCACCTCTCCCGCCACCCGGACCCGGGCCGAGATGACCCGCTGTAACAGTACGCGCATCGGGAAAAACCTCTCTGGTCCTTCCGGGGGAAACGCCCGCCGGAGGCGGAAAAACAGCTTCACCCTTGCCGGGAGACACTAAAAAAAATTATAATGGATACAGTTGATTTGACCAACTGTAAAAAAGACCGGAGAACCGGGTAAAAGGAAACTGGTTGATGCCAGAAATACCCAAGGTGCGCGCCTGTATCCAGGCGCTACAGGGTTATCTGCCGGGCGCTCCCGCCCGGGATCATAACACTGTCAAGCTTAACCAGAACGAGAACCGCTACCCCCCTAGCCCGGCGGTGGCGGAGGCGCTTAGCCGCGCCATTTCCGACCTCTCCCTCTACCCCGACTCTACCAGTCAGTTGCTTCGCCAGGTCGCGGCCGGCCTGTACCACCTCCAGCCGGAAGAAGTGATGGCGGCTAACGGTTCCGACGAAATGCTACGCATCTTTTTTCACGCCTTTTGCGACCCGGGCGACAAGGTGGCGGTCTTTTACCCGACCTACTCCTATTACGCTACTCTGGCGGGTTTACAGGGGGCCAGCCTCAAAACTCTGGAACTGGAGGCCGACTTCAACCTCCCTCCCAGCCTGGATCTGGCGGGAGTAAAACTGGTGGTGCTACCTAACCCTAACGCCCCCACCGGCAACCTCTTCCCCCTGGCGGAAATCCGCCGCCTCCTGCGCTCAGCCGAGGGAGCCATGCTGGTGGTGGACGAAGCCTACCTCGACTTTGCTCCTGCTGGCACCTCCGCTATCCCCCTTATCGGGGAGTTTCCCAACCTGGCGGTGGTACGGACCTTTTCCAAAAGCTACGCCCTGGCAGGACTACGGCTAGGACTAGGCTTCGCCCGGGCGGAAGTCCTCCGGGAGCTGGAAAAAGTCCGCGACTACTACAACCTCGACCGTCTGGCCCAGGCGGCGGGAGTAGCGGCCCTGTCTGACCAAGATTGGCTTACCGACACCTGCCGGCGGATGGCGGCTAGCCGCGAGCGGACCGCCGAAGAACTCAGGAACCTGGGATTCACAGTCCACCCTAGCCAGGCCAACTTTCTTCTGGTGGACACCGGCTCCCCCGTCCGGGCCCGCCAGCTACAGGAAGGACTGGGGAAGGCCAATGTCCTGGTTCGCCATTTCTCCGCCCGTCGCCTTGACAGTTGTCTACGGGTGAGTATCGGAACCGACGCTGACATGTACACTTTCCTTGGCGTCCTCCGTAAGCTCGTTTCGGCGGAAGAGGGTGCCGCCACCAGTCAGGAGCGTACCCCATGACTCGTTCAGTCACTGAAAGCATGCATGAACTTCTCTATCGCCGTAATCCCATGTTTTCCTTTGAATTTTTCCCCCCCAAGGACGAAGCGGAGAAAAAGGTCCTCGCCGCCTCCCTGGAGGAGCTGGCCGGACTTGACCCCTGCTTTGTCTCCGTCACCTGCGGCGCCGCTGGCAGCACCCGCGACCTCACTCGCGACCTGGTCTGCTCTTTCCAGGAGAAATATTCCTTTGGCGTAATGGCCCATGTCACCGCCACCGGTTATTCCCGCCGGGAGTTGGCGGAACTGGTGAAGGACTACCGCCGCCACGGAGTGATGAACTTCCTTGCCCTAAGGGGCGATCCACCCCGGGCAGGCGTCAACTGGACTCCCCCGGCCGACCAGCCCGACTACGCCTTGGAGGTGGTGAAGATCATCCGGGACAACGCGCCTGGCGTGTCGGTGGGGGTGGCGGCCTATCCCGAGACCCATCCTTCCGCGGCTAGCCCGGAGGCGGACCTGCAGCACCTGGGGGAAAAAGTGGCGGCCGGAGCGGATTTCGCCGTCACCCAGATGTTTTTCGACAACGACCACTATGTCTCTTTTGTCGAACGCTCCCGCCGGGCCGGAATAGACGTCCCTATCCTACCCGGAATAATGCCGATAACCCGAATCGGCCAGGCGGAGCGTTTCGAAACGCTCTGCCAGGTGTCGGTTCCAACCGCTCTTCGGTCCGCGCTGGAGTCGGGCGAAAAAGCCGGAACCACCAGGGAAATCGGGGTATCCTTCGCCACCGCCCAGGCGACTGACCTCCTGCGGCGCGGAGCACCCGGTATCCACTTCTTCACTCTCAACCAATCCCGGGCCTGCCACACCGTCTTCGCCGCCCTCCAGGCCATGGGTTGGAAATCCAACCGCTGATCCTGAAACCCTCGGGATATATTTCTTTAAACCGGCTGGTCAGACTGATATAATATGCGGTCTTGGTTTACCCTTTCCAAAGGCGGGGAAAACTCTTACATGCGAAGTGAAATAAACCTACCCCCCGACACCGACCGGCAGCGACTGCTCTTCGGCCCCAATGACTCGCATTTCCGTCTACTTCGGGCGGAATTAGGGGTAAATCTGGTGGCGCGGCGCGGCCGGTTACTGGTTGACGGCGAGGAGAACTCTGTTTCCCGCGCCATCAACGTCATTGAACGGATGCTCGAGGCTATCGACAAGGGACAGACCTTTGTCACCGAGGAACTCTCCACCCTGATGGAGCGGCATTCCGAGGGAGCGGAGGAGAGTCGCGCCGCCGGGGTTGTCTTCACTGACCGCTTGCGTATCACCGCCCGCACCCCTAACCAGGCCGCCTACATCGCCCATATCCGCGACAAGGCCCTGGTGTTTGGGCTAGGACCGGCTGGCTCGGGGAAAACCTATCTCGCCGTCGCCTGCGCGGTCGAAGCGCTCCGCTATGGCGAGGTGAAGCGGGTGGTTCTCACCCGCCCGGCGGTGGAGGCGGGTGAACACCTCGGTTTTCTCCCGGGCGACCTCCGGGAAAAGGTTGACCCTTACCTAAAGCCTATCTATGACGCCCTGGATGACATGATTTCCCGCCGACAGCTTCTCACCTATGTCGAGAGTGGCGTCTTAGAGGTGGCTCCCCTCGCCTATATGCGTGGCCGCACCCTGTCCCGCTCCTTCGTGATCCTGGACGAGGCCCAGAACACCACCCCGGGACAAATGAAAATGCTCCTCACCCGCCTTGGCGAGCAGTCGCGTTGTGTCGTCACTGGCGACCCCACCCAGGTAGATCTGGCGGGTTCGGGATCAACCTCTGGCCTCGCCCACGCCGTAGACATCCTCTCCGGCATCAACGGTATCGGGGTAATGCGCCTCACCGGCGACGACATTGTCCGCCACCCGCTGGTCAAAGACATTGTCCAGGCCTACGACCGTGACAGCCAGCCGGGGAGAGCCCGATGACTGGAAAAATGCGCCAATCCCTGGCCGGACGCGAGCGGAAAAAAACCCTAGATACCCTGATAGAAATTTCCCGGCGCCGGAATTTCCGCCAATGGTGGTGGCGCTACCTCGCCCCCGCCCTTCTCTGGGCCCTTCTGGCCGCCCTCCCCTCCTTCCATGTCTGGCGCCCGCTCCCTTATCTAGTAGGCTCCACCGCCGGCACTGACGCCTACAGCCGCATTGACTTCACCTGGCACGATGCCAAGGCGGAGACGATGGCGATTCGCAACCTCGAATCCGGCTATACCCGCCAGTACCGGGAGGAGAAACTGGCGGATTGGTCAAACCTGGTTGAGGACAACCTGGTGTCGTTTCTGGTGTCAGCCGCCACCGCCCAGACCCCCCAAGAAGTGGCTACCCTGGCCGAGGCCCGTGAAATCACCCTGAACCAGGCCGAGACCATCACTATCTGGAACGGGGCGGCGATGACCCGGAACGACCCCTTCCACTACCTGATCCGGCCGCTCCAGGAAGTCTTAGCCAACGATCTTTTCACCCGTGGCGTTTTGGAGCAAGCGCGTTTCGACCGTGAAAGAGGCCGCAGTATCAAGGTCATCCGGGATGGCGCCTCCTATCCGGTGCTGGTCGGTTCAGAACGCGGACCCATCGCCCCTGACCAGACCGGCGACTTCCTGCGCCAGCGCCTTAACGCCCGCTATAGCGTCTGGATCTCCGACGAACTTAAGGGAGTGATAGTATCGCTAATCCTGCAATCACTCCGGCCTAACCTGGTTTACGACGAGGCCGCCAGTAACGCCGAACTGGCCAGTCTTAAACAGGAGCAGATATCCCAGGTGCAAAGCATCAAGGCTGGCGACCGGCTGTTCACCCGGGGGGAAGTCATAACCCTGGACAACCTGGCCAAGGTCAGAGAGGAGGAGCGTCTCTTCCTCGCCACCCGCGGCTGGCAGATCCCGGCCAGCCGCTTCATCGGAAACTTCATTCTTTTCCTCGCCATGGGACTAGCCATGGCTGTCTATTTCCGCCTGGTCGAGGGTGACCGCCCCGGGGTGTCCCGCCGCTTCCTTTCCGGTGCCCTACTCTGCCTCCTCATCGTTTTTTCCGGCTATTGGCTGATCTGGATGAACCTCCCCGGCACCATGTTTCCCGCCGGCCTCCTGGCGGCGGTAACCGCCATTGGCATGCAGTTTCGTACCTCTATCTTCCTTACCGCCCTCGCCTCCCTCTGCGGACTGATCCTTTTTGACGGCCGTTCCGACCTGATGCTTGGCCACCTCACCGCCGGCTGGTTCTTCATTTACGCCGCCTCCCGCACCGGCTGGCGCACTCTCCTACTGTGCATGGCCCTCCTAGCCGGATTCATCGGCGGCGTCACCTACATCGCCTGGAATTTCGCCCGGGGCGACCTTTATGACCTCATTTCCCTCCAGTTCAACTGGGACAACATCCTGGACGCCAGCCAGTCCACCCTCCTGGCCGCCCTGGCCATGCTAGTGGACTGGCTGGTGTTCGGGGTAGTGGTGCTGGTGTTCCTGCCCCTAATCGAGCGTTTTTTCAGCATCAGTAGCCGCATCACCCTCCAGGACCTGGCGCGCCAGGAGCACCCCATCCTCCACCGCCTGATTGTCGAAGCTCCCGGCACCTACAACCACTCGGTTATTGTCAGCACCCTGGCCGAGGCGGGAGCCACCGCCATCGGAGCGGACGGTCTAAAAGCCAGGATCGGCGGCCTGTTTCACGATGTCGGGAAGCTGGTCAAACCCGAGTATTTCACCGAGAACGAATTCGGAGTCAGCCGCCACGATCTCCTGAGTCCTTACATGTCGGCCCTGATCATCATCAACCACGTCAAGGATGGCGAGCGAATGGCCAAGGAATTCGGACTCCCCTCGGTAGTGACTGACATGATTTTGCAGCACCACGGTCGGAGTGTCCTCCGCTACTTCTTTCACAAAGCTTCAGACCAGGTGTCAGTCGGGCACGAAGTGGATCGCGAGTCCTTCCTCTACCCCGGTCCCCGGCCCCAGTCACGGGAGGCGGCGGTGTTGATGATGGCTGACATTGTCGAGGCGGCGGTACGTAGCCTCGACGTCCCCTCCCCGCAGCACATCCGCAACCTTATCGCCAGCCTTTGGCGCGACCGTCTTCTTGAGGGGCAGTTTGAGGAGTCGGGAATAACCATGGTTCAGCTTTCCCAGGTAGCTGATGTTTTCTCGCGGTTACTGGTTTCCATGTTCCACACCCGAGTCAAGTATCCGAATAAGACCGAGACTCGGGCAAGGCGAAAAGGATAAGCATGGCGACAGGGAAAACCGGCCCCACCGCCCCGCTGCAACTGGGTTACCGCAACGCATCCCACCAGCCAGGGCCACTCACCCTCCTACGGGAAGTGCTCCGCCTCGGTTACCAATCCTCTGCCCGGCGGGTGCCACCGGCTTCTCTCAACTTGGCTGTTCTGGGCGACCAGGACATCAGCGAACTTAACCGCCGCCACCTCGGACACCCCTATCCCACCGATGTCCTAGCTTTCCCGGATGGCGAGATAGACCGCCAGGGACGTTGCTACCTAGGTGACATCGCCTTGGGAGCGGATTGCCTGGCTCGCTCAGCCCAGGAGCGGGGTATTCCCTACCGGCTGGAATTCGTCTTCTGCGCTCTCCACGGCCTGTTCCACCTCCTCGGAATGGAGGACGGCGACCCGGCAAAGCGGGCGGCCATGTATCGACGGCAGCTGGAAACGCTCCGCCGGGCCGGCCTGGACACCACCGGGTTGGTCAAACCGGAGGAGACCAGGCGAAAGAGGACGAAAGGGGAATAATGCCTGTAGAACTGCTACCGTCCTGGACCGCCCTGAGTGTGCTGCTTTTCCTGGCCATCCTGTCCCTGGTCGCCGGCGCCTATGAGTGCGCCCTGGCCGAAGCCAGCCGCGCCCGCCTGAAAAGGCGGCTTAGCCGCGAACATTTCCCAGCCCACTCCTTTGTCGAGCGCGCAGTCGCCAATGACGGAACAGTCCTCAGCCGCACGGCGCAGTTGCATTCCCTCGCCTCCGGCGCCTTCCTGGTCTACGGAGTGTGGATTTTCAGTCCCGATCTGGCGATCACCGGCTATTTCTGGCTAGCTACCGGCCTGGTGGTGGTCAACATGATCCTGCGCGGCCTAGGACAACTGGCGGGCAACCACTGGGCGGAGGAACTGGTGGTGCGAGCCGCCCTGCCCCTGGCCATCCTCACCTTCCCCATGGTCCCCTTGAGCTGGCTTTCGCAGGCGGCCCGGCGGATTCTCGCCCGGGCGGCCGGAATCGAAAGGGCACTAAATGGCGATGACGAGCTGGAAGCCGAGGTGATTGACGCCGTCTCCGACGGACAGTTGGACGGGGTGGTCAAGGACGGCCAAAAGGAGATGATTGAGGGGATCTTTGAGTTCAAGGATTCGGACGTGGCCGACATCATTGTCCCGCGCACCGAAATGACCACCATTGACACCAACTCCAGCCTGGAGGAGGCGATACTCCTGGCCAAGAGCAGCGGTTTCTCGCGCCTTCCCGCCTACAAGGGGACCCGCGACCACATTAACGGCATCCTGCATGTCCGCGATATTCTTAGCCACTGGGGAGACCCGGACCTGCCAACCCTGGCGAGCCTACTCCGTCCACCCCTTTTTGTACCCGAGACCAAGAAAATCCTCGAACTGTTGGCGGAAATGCGGCTGGGCCACTCCCACATGGCGATAGTCCTGGACGAATACGGCGGCACCGCCGGCCTAGTCACCATTGAGGATATTCTGGAAGAAATCGTGGGGGACATCCAGGACGAGTTTGACTCTCTCCCCAGTGAAAACCAGGGGGATATCCGCCGTCTGGACGACAACACCCTGTTGGCCGAGGGGTACACCCATGTGGCAGACATCAACAAGAAACTGGGTAGCGAACTCATACCCGAGGACGATGACTATGAAACGGTGGCTGGCTTTGTCCTTGATCGTCTCGGCCACATCCCGGTGGGTGGGGAAAGTTTCATCTACGGCGAGCGGCTGTCGGTGACTGTGGTCCAGGCTGACGAACGCCGGGTGCGGTTGGTGAAGTTTCACCTTATCCCGCCAGATTAGCCTTCTCCCACTGGCGGAAAAGGAAAACCCATGCTCAAAATCAACCGCGCTGATTGTCAGCCCTTCCTGACCAAGGACGGCTCGGAAATACGCGAGCTTATGGCCTGGCGTAACTCCCCCGCCAAGCGACAGAGTCTGGCCGAAGCCTCCCTTCCTCCCGGGGGGAAAACCACCTGCCACCGGCACCAGCTTACGGAGGAGATCTACTATTTCCTGGCCGGTAGCGGCCTTACCC
Organism: Planctomycetota bacterium; assembly: GCA_031289115.1. Lineage (GTDB taxonomy): Bacteria > Planctomycetota > SZUA-567 > SZUA-567 > SZUA-567 > JAITQC01. Next base: position 5,462 of record JAITQC010000163.1, on the reverse strand, counting down.
TGGCGGGAGACGACTTTTTCCGGGTTGGTCCTGGTGACGCGGTGTTAAACCGGCCGGGAGTCCGCCACCAGACTTGGAACCTGGCTGACACCACCCTGGTCTTTCTCTGCTGTTGTAGTCCAGCTTATGAACACGACGACACCCTGCTCCTTCCGGAGGCGACCCCTCCCCCGGAACTAGCCTCCAGCGGAGGGTCGCAGCATGCTTGACCTCATTGGTAGCGCCAGCCTTTCCGAGGTGGTCCTCCTTTTTGAAATCATCTTCATCCTTCCCCTGATTGCCTATCTTCTGGTGCGGCTACGCAAATACGAGGCACGCCTGGCCGGGGACGGCGACGATAAAAAGAAAAAGAAAAAGAAGGAACCCGAGAAGGCGGCTCCCGCGAAAGCAGACAAGAAACCGGCGGTCCCGGCCGATGTCTTCCCCTATCAGACCAAGTCCTTCATGGACCCAACTGAGAAATCCTGCCTTGAGTCTCTAAGCGAAGCTCTCGGTGGCGACACCCGCATATACCTGAAGGTGGCCCTGTCGGAACTGGTGCAGTCCACCGACCCCAATCCTGGTTTTCAGGATCGCCTCAGCCAACGCAGCGTGGATTTCCTGGTCTGCGACGGGGCGACGGGAAAACCCCTGAGCGCCATCTGTTTCGAACCCGGGAAGAAAACACCCACGGGGCAAAAGGACGACCTCGTGGCTATTTGCCAGGCGGCCGGGTTGCCGCTGGTGTTTATCCCCCAGCAAGAGAAATATGATGTCAAGAAACTGCGGGAAGCTCTGAACATCCCCGACCTTTCCCTATAATTTCGGGGTGACCAAAACCATGAAAATATATTTCCGCTATCTACTTTTTCGCCTGGTCGTGGCTCTCTGTAACTTTTTACCCCAGAGGTTTCTCTATTTTATCGCCCTCAGGGTAGCCGACCTTAACTACTACTTCTTCGACCCGGCTGGCCGGCAGGCGGTACTGGCTAACCTACGCCAGGTCCTTCCCGACGCCAGCCAGTCACGCCTCGAGAAGGAAGCCCGCTGGGTCTTCCGTAACTTCGGCAAGTATCTCACCGAGTTTTTCCGCTTCCGGCATTGCGACATCGAGTTTTTCCGCACCCACACCGCTATTCACGGCTTGGAGCACATAGACCAGGCCCTGGCCCTGGGCAAGGGTTGCATCGCCAGTTCCGCGCATCTGGCCAACTGGGAACTGGGGGCGGCCGGTCTCTCGATTCTGGGAGGGCGGAAATTGACCGTGGTGGCGGCGATGCACCGCTATGGCCGCATCAACGACCTGTTTATGCGGGAGCGGCGGGCGGTGGGTCTGGAAGTGGCAGACATGGAGCATGACGCCGCCCGGATACTGCTTAGGGCGCTAAAACGTAACGAGATAGTGGGAGTAATGGGCGACCGCGACCCCACTGGCCAGGGGGTGACGGTGAATTTCTTCGGCCGTCCCTGCCGTTTTCCCCAGGGACCCGCCCGGATGTCCCTGGCGTCCGGGGCGCCGTTAATCCCCGCCTTCTGCTTCCGTCGCACCAACGACAGCTTCCTCACCATATTTCTTCCCCCCCTCCCCGTTCCGCCTCCCGGCCCCCGGGAGGAGCGGGTCCGGGCTCTCACCCAGTCATTCGCCAACGTTATCGAAGACGCGGTGCGTTCCTATCCCGAACAGTGGGCGGTGTTCTACCCCTTCTGGGACGCCACCTGGAACCCGACCTAGAATATGGCGCGCCCGGGAAAATGGCGCCCCAGGGAGGCGTCGGTCAGGGCAAATTTACTTTTGCGCCGGCCCAATAATTCACCGGCATTATGACAGCAACCAGGCGGTTACTGCGTTTTGTCACCTTAACGCTTTATGTCCGCCTAGGCTCAGCGACTTACCCGAGGGTGAAGCTTATTAATCAGTAAAGGAGACGCGCTTTTGAAAATTACCCATCTTGTGCTTGACGTGGATGGAACACTTACCGATAGCGGCATATATTACGACGACCATGGTAATGAACTCAAGAAATTCAGCGCCAAAGATGGCATGGGGTTCATGGTCGCCCACGCCGCCAACCTAAAGCTTATTATACTCACGGGGCGCGTCTGCAAGGCTACACTTCGCCGCATGACGGAACTTCACGCCGACCTTATTGAACAGAATGTCAAAGACAAAGTGGTATGGCTCAAAGCGTATATGGCAAAAAATAGCATTCCCAAAGAGCGCATCGGTTATATCGGTGACGATTTGAATGATTTGCAGCCGATGCGGTTATGCGGGTTTATCGGTTGTCCAGCTGACGCGTGTAAGGAAGTCAAAGCGATTGCCGATTATATTTCGCCCCTTGGTGGCGGTCACGGCGCGGTGCGCGATTGCCTTGAGCATTTACTAACCGAGGCTGGCGAGTGGAATAGGAGTGTGGAACAAATCTATGCTTCGGAGGAGGTATGAAAGTTACTAAAACAGCGCCTAGGCTGGGCTAAGCTGCGGCTAGCAAAATATGGCTATAAACATCAATGTACCGCCAAACCCGGAAGTGTCCCCGTACTCGTGGCTGGGCAACATCGAGGGTTGCCCACCGCCGGCCTTAGGTAGAGAGAGAATTGATAGTCACCTCAATTTGGACTGGATCGCCTCGCCCCTAATTGGCTTAGCCAAGGCTCCGAAACCAGTTTTCCTTTGAGTCGCGAGGGCTTCGCCCGCCAGCGCGAGAGCCGCAAGAAGGTGTTTTCCCGTCCCAATTCCTGATTCACCTGATAGTCAACCCGTGCGCCCTGCCCTGGCAACCATGTTGTGGCAGCATCACACTATGGACAATCGGTTGTTCATTACCTTGAGATCAAAAAGCTCGGGGTCGTAGGGTTGATCAGTAGTAAGCCAATCCCGCATTTTTTTATATTCCTTGTGCTTGGGATTAGCCATGACTTTGCATAAATGCTTGTACCCATAAATGCCGCCAATATCTTCCGGAGGACAGGCTCTCGCTCCATCAAGGCAACCTATCTCTCGCTTGCCATCGGGAGAGGTAAATTTTGGGTCATCCAATATGAGCTTATGTTCCCAGTTATCACCCATGTCATAGATATAACTCATGACCTCGCCTTTTTGAGAAACAACCTGCGACAAAAGATGCTCGCACGGTTCCAGAGTCCCTCCGTCGCTTTCCTCCGGCATGTACCGCTGTTCCTTCACGATGAATGCGAAAAGGTGAGAACTTTCCCATCCCATGACGGTTTGAATGATGTTATGAAATCGTTCGAGGTCTATTGTCGAAGGAACATAGAAACGACGCCAGATTTTCGGCTTTGCCTCGAGCAGTTCTATGGTGAACACATACAGCGATTTTTCCATGTTCTTCCCCTTAATAGACAAGACAATAATGCCACGGGTGGAATGGGATTTCTGCCGCGAACTTGTCGCCAAAAGCAGGTGGATATTCGCAAAAACTCTGCCGCAAAACCCACGCTACTATGTGCTCCCCCAGGAAAGCGCTTTGGCGGCGTGGTTTGTGCAGTTCCTGCCTATGGGACTTTAGGTATAAACAATGACCGGGAAGACTTCGCCCGCTATGGGTTAATCCCGACCAAGTTTTTCCATACGTCAATCCGGGAGGCCAGACGTGCCGCGAGGCAAGAAGAGCTTCCGCCCAGCGACTGCAAAATGATTTCCGCTTCCTGGATGTAGGAAAGGCGTTTTTGCTGAGTCCAAAAGGCTGGCGGAACACCGAGATTGGCACTTCTGTCTGCCAATTTCACCACCCAGACTTCGGCTGGCTGGAGCCTAATGCGCTCCAGGGAATCCTTGGTAGCGCTAAGGCCTTTCAGGCTTTTATTTTTAGTCAACGCCGCCACACCCTCGGCGATTTTGCCCCCGAAATTTTCCGCGAGTTCCCCGAGCGTCGTGTCAGTGTCCTCAACGGTATCATGCAATACGGCGCAGCATACTGCCAAATCCGCGTCAAGACTTTGGTTCTCCCCCAGGGCGGGAATAGTTTCCAGTAAAACACCGCCAAGGTGCACAAGATAGGGGTAATGCTCGTCGCCATAGAATTGACCCTGATGTTTCGCGGTGGCGAATTTCCACGCTTTTTGCCGTAATTCCTGAGAAGTATGCATTTTTCTTTCCTGCCAAAATTTACCTAAAATTACCGGGTAGGCCCAAAAACTCAAGCGGGAGGCTTGTTTTTCCCGCCCCGTAATTCAACCCACCGTTAAAATACCACCTATTGCTTAAAACCGCAAACTACTTGGTTGATAGTAGTCATTTCCGCATTTTTTTGGGAGCGAAAGAGAATAAAAGGCAAAGGCGCTATGCCTGTAGGTAAAGAATTATAAGTCAGGCGGCCAAGATAGCCATAAATATAATAACCAGACCAATATATAGTTGCCATTAGGTTGTTTTGTCGCGTATACTACTTCCATGCGTACCAAAGACTTTCGCAGTCTTCCTTCGTCCGCCCAGGAAGACACACGGCGTAAGGCGGTGAATGCAGTTCTTGGTGGCTTAGGACGCTGCGCCGCGGCGAAACTGTTTGGCGTGACGCGGCAAGCGATCCACAAATGGATGGGGCTGTACCAATCCGGCGGTGAGACAGCGCTTCTTGCTAAACCCCGCGGCGCTCCCAAACAAGGCGGCCTTCTTAAGCCTGGGCAATGCGCTATGGCGGTCAAAAACATTACCAACAAGTGTCCCGAGCAGTTGAAGCTTCCCGGGTTCTGGCTGTGGACCAGGGAAGCGGTCCGCGACTATCTACGTTCCAGCTTTGGCGTGAAATTGTCTCTTTCCTCGGTTGGGCGGTATCTACGGCGTTGGGGAGTTACTCCGCAAAAACCATCCCGGCGCCCTTACCAAGGCGAGGCTGTGGGGCTTAAGCGTTGGATAGCGAAAAAGTACCCGGCTATTCGGGCAGAAGCGAAGAAGGAGAAAGCCCGCGTTATGTGGGGCGCGCTAGGCGCCTTCCCTTCCAGCCGCCAAGCCGGAAGCAGTTATGGCCGCCCGGGACAAACACCAGTCACCTCGTACCCCGGCCCGTGTTTTAGTTGCCAGATGCTCTCAGCTATCGACAACAACGGCCACTTCTCCTTCAAGATGTTCGACGGCTTGGTGACCGAGGCGCTGTTTATTGATTTCCTGCGCCGCCTGATTCGCCAAGCCGGTCACCCAGTATTCCTGATCCTGGATGATTTGCCAGCCCACCAGGGAGAAAGCGTCAGGCGGTGGGTGGAAAAACACTCCTCGGCCATCCGCCTCTTTTTCCTGCCAAAGAAGGAACCGGACCGGGAACCGGGCTGGTGTTTGCAGCATATGCTGAAATAAAACGCTATCGGCTCGGGGAAAGGCGAGAGACCAGGATGACTTGAAGGCGAGGGCGGGCGTATCCGCATAGCAGGCAAAAACACACCCAGGTTGGCAAAACTTCCACCCAGAACAAACGCTAAAATACGCCGCCAGGTGAACTATATGGTGGTCTCTGGATAATACTTATTTA
>JAITQC010000148.1 GCA_031289115.1 Planctomycetota bacterium | reverse complement strand
TAATAACTACGCAGGTAGTCGCTTGACACTACCCGCGGGTTGCCATTCCACTGCCGACTGGTTTGACCCGGGCGAGCCGAGATGACAAAATCCACTTTTTCCTGGGTGTCCCAGGCCTTGGGGGCGCCGCCAAAGAACTCCACTAATTTAATCCCCTCTTCCGGAGTGGCGAAAGCCCCTTCTTCAATGACAAAGGCTAGGCGTTCTCCCGGGGAAAAGAAGGGGTTGGCGAGGATGTCGCCGTTGCAGGGCGCTTCAATGGGGATACCCACTTCATCCGCATCCCGCAGGGGAAGGGGGGCGCCATCCTTGCCGGTAGCGAAGGGACTGAAGCGAGCGCCAGGTTCCAGGACGGCGTAGCCGGTTTCCGGGCACACCATTACTGGTTCAAGCCGCAGGTCAGCTACCGCCAGCGAAGTGCTTTCCGTTACCTGGAGGACCTGAGTCCGCCCAATAAAACGGTTGCCCTCTAGGGAAGGCCGGTAGATGTCAAATTTTATCCCTTCCCGCACCCGGTTAGTAGCGCCGAGGTTAAGCGTGAGGCCGCGATTGTCAGAACCGACCTGCAGGATTTTACCTACCCCGCGCACCGGGGGTGACTTGGCAAACTGTTTCTCGCGTAGCGCCTTTACTTCGTTAGTAAGGTTGGTATTGAGGGCGAGGATTTTATCCTGGTCAGCCAGGGAAGCCTGAGCTTTTGAAAGCTCCCCGCGTACTCCCGTAAGTTCACCTTCCCGCTGGCTCAACTGTTTTTCCGTTGCCTGTTGGCGGTCCTTTGCCACGGCCGCTACTTGGGTGACGCTGGCGAGTTCCTGTTTAAGGCTGGCGAGAGTTTTTTCCGTCGCTTCGCGTCCGGCTTTTGCCTGGCCAAACTGCTGGGTGACACTGGCGAGTTCCTGCTGAAGGCTGGCGAGAGTTTTTTCCGACGCTTCCCGTCCAGCTTTTGCCTGGCCAAACTGCTGAGTGACACTGGCGAGTTCCTGTTTAAGGCCAGCGAGAGTTTTTTCCGTCGCTTCCCGACCTGACTTTGCCTGGTCAAGCTGCTGGGTGACACTGGTGAGTTCCTGCTGAAGGCCAGCGAGGTTTTTTTCCGTCGCTTCCCGACCAGATTTTTCCTGGCCAAGTTGCAGGGTGACGCTGGCGAAATCCCGCTGGAGTCCGGCGAGAGCTTTTTCCGCCACTTCCCGACCAGCCTTTGCCTGGCCAAGCTGCTGGCTGGCGGTTGTTAAATCGGGTTGCAGCCGAGCCAGTTGCGTCTGTGCCGCCTGGTGTTCACCCTGGGCGATAGCGAGTTCGCGGCGTAACGTTTCTCCCAGGCTGGCGCTTTCCCGCAGTTCTTGCCTGACGCTCTCCAGCTGGCTGTTTAGTTCCTGGTTTTTAACCAGGGCGGACTGGAGATCCTGCTCCGCTTTCGCCAGGTTACTAGCAGCCCTAGCCGCTACCCCGTTCGCCCGGGGAGAGGCGGAGGGTGTTCCCGGGGCGCTCTTCTGGGCCGCCTCTATTTTCGAGGATTGTTCAGCCAGTTGGCGGCTTAGTTCAGCCGCGTTTTCCTTAGCCGCTTCGAGTTCACTAGAACTGGTTAGCGCCAGGGTGGCGAATTTCTGGGTGAGACTTTCCACCCGGGCGTTACTTTCCCGCAGGGCAAGTGACGCTGCCCGTAATTTTTCCGCCAGGTTGTTGGTGGGATCAGGCTGGCTACCGCCGTTAGCCGGTTTCACCTCTTCCAGGGTGGCCTGGGTCAAGCTTAGTTCGTCCCTGGCTTGCGCCAGTTCATTCTGCGCTTGGCGTAACTCACTTTGCGACTGGCGTAACTCGCTTTTCGCCTGGGCTAGTTCGCCCTGCGCCTGGGATAGTTGGTTAACGATTTTCCCGCTTTCCGCCGCCAAGTTTTTGGCCTGGTCTTCCAGCTGGGTGATTTTGCCCTGGTTTTCTTTGCTTGCTTTTAGCTGTTCGGCCAGACGCGACGCGGTGTCATCGGCCGTGAAGGTTAGGCTGGTTTTGTCTTGCTCGAGTCGGGTGATGCTGGAGCGGGCCTGTTGGACCTCTTTTTCCAGTTCCGTTGTCTTATCCCCGGCATCCCCCAATGCCGCGCTAAGGCGGTCGAGTTCGCCACGTAGACGCGTGGTCTCGCTACTGGACTGTCGGGTCTCCTGCTCCAAATTCCTTTGCAAACGGTAGATTTCCTCGCCCCGGAGAAACCACAGGACCAGGAAAACAACCGCCACTACACCCAGCAGCGCTCCAAGTACAACGCCCCATTTGCTACCCATAGTTTTTTCCCCCAGGTAACCAGGCAAAACAATTCATTTAGTGTGGTACATTGATCGTCATCAGGAACTCGGTGTTGGTTTTGTGGGTCTTCATCTTGGCATGGAGAAACTCCATGGCATCGACCACATTCATGTCGTTAAGATATTTCCTGACCATCCATATGCGGTTCAACTCGTCCGGGTGAACGATACGCTCCTCTTTCCGGGTGCCGGACTGGTTGACGTCGATGGCCGGATAGAGACGACGGTTCACCAGGCGACGGTCGAGGTGGAGCTCGGCGTTGCCGGTTCCCTTGAACTCCTCGAAGATCACCTCGTCCATGCGACTGCCAGTGTCAATCAGGGCGGTGCCGATAATAGTAAGCGAACCCCCGTCCTCAATGTTCCTGGCCGCTCCGAAAAAGCGCTTCGGCTTCTGCATGGCGTTAGCGTCCACGCCGCCGGAGAGGATCCTTCCTGAGTGGGGCGCCTCGGCGTTATGGGCACGACCCAGCCGGGTTATAGAGTCTAGTAATATTACCACATCCTTACCATATTCCACAAGTCGTTTGGCTTTTTCAATAACCATATTGGCGACGGCGATGTGTCGGGCGGTGGGTTCGTCAAAAGTTGATGACACCACCTCACCCTTGACGGAGCGTTCCATTTCGGTCACTTCTTCGGGACGTTCGTCAATAAGTAGCACCATGAGCGAGACTTCCGGGTTGTTAATAGCGATGGAGTTGGCGACCTGCTGGAGAAGAACAGTTTTTCCGGTTCGGGGTGGCGCGACAAAGAGGGCGCGCTGCCCTTTACCGATCGGCATGACCAGGTCGACTATACGAGTCGACCATTCCCGGGGGTCGTGTTCGAGAACCAGGCGCTGGTTGGGGAAGAGGGGGGTGAGGTCTTCAAAAACCACCTTGTCTTTCAGCGCTTCCGGCTCCTCGTGGTTGATCGCCTCCACCCGGAGAAGGGCGAAATAATTTTCGTTGTCCTTGGGGGGACGGATCTGTCCGGAGATGGTGAGGCCGGTGCGCATGCCGAAGCGGCGTATCTGGCTTGGGGAAATGTAAATGTCGTCAGGACAGGGGAGGTAGTTGAACTTGGGGCTACGGAGGAAACCGTAACCGTCTGGCAACACCTCGATACAACCCTCGCCATAAAGGAGACCGTTCTGGCTCACCCGGTTCTTGATAATGGCGAAGACTAGCTCCTGCTTCACCATCCCGGCGATTCCCTCGATTTTTTCGCTACGGGCGAGTTTACGTAGTTCCGTTACCGTCATGTCCTTCAGCGAGGTTATATGGAGCTCCCCCCGCTTGATCTGTTCGTAAATTTGCTCCCGTTTGGCGCCGTGCGCTTCCTGCTGCTCCGAGGACAGGCTTGACACATATTCTTCATGGGCAGCCTCCGCCTCATACTCGGTCATCGGACCGACGTCGTCCTTGGGGACTGGAACATAGGGAACGCCGGATTCGTCGGCCTGTTCGTCAGGATCGTCATAATCGATCGGGGCGGCCGGTATGCTAGGGACGTCGTTACCCAGCCGCGAATTCAGGGGCGAGGGGGGTTGGGCGTCCGGGTCGGGGCGGTAGGGAGGGGGTTGGATATCTATGTCGACAGTTTTGCGTTGCCTGCCGGGAGTGCGTTTGCTGGGTTTTTGAGGAATATCCGCCATTGGTTCATCCTTTCTCGACTATTGGTGGAGCAGCGGCAGACAAAGCGATGGAAAGGTCGCTTTCTAGCCTTTTTTCATCTTCACCGTTGTTTACCCGACATATCCTGACTGGAAAACGGGCCAGGTTTTCGGCGCTAAATAGAGGGGTTAACCTAACTTCTCTCCGGGCAAGTTCGGCCGCGTCCCAGCCCCGGCGACTGGCGCGTTCCTGGCGTACGCTTAGAGGCGCTTCAACCAGGATAACCAGTTGACAAAGCTTGACCAGGTCGACGGCGAGTAGCAGCGCCGCCTCAAGAAACACCGGTTGCGTTTGGTCCCCGGTTTCCAGGTGCTTAATGATTTCCTGGCTGATCTGGGGATGGAGAAAAGACTCAAGCCAGGCCAGGGCGCCGGGACTAGAAAAAACCAGTTTTGCTAGTTGCCGCCGGTCGACCTGTCCGGACAGCGAAAGCACCTCCGGGCCGAAATGCTGGGCGAGGGCCCTAGCCGAGTCGGGCTGGGCCAAAACCTGGTGACCAATGTCGTCAGCCTGGAGGAGGCGGCCAGGACCTAGCTGGCTTTTTCCCGCCGCCAGCCATTGGGCCAGGTAAGATTTTCCGGCGCAGGGAAGTCCGGTTATCCCCACTATCCGGGGGGTAACTGTCGCCAAGGTCATTTGCTTTCCAGCCAGTTTTTCCCCACGCCAATATCAACTGAAAGAGGCACCCGTAGAGTAATCGACCCTTCCATGGCTTCCCTCACCTCTTTTTTCACCACTTCCACTTCGCCCGGGGGGCATTCAAGAAGCAGCTCATCGTGAATCTGGAGTAGGAGGCGGCTCGCTAGACCCAAGCGCCTTAGGCG